>DJFQ01000049.1:14908-24958 GCA_002432095.1 Marinagarivorans sp. UBA5868
ACAGCCGGATTTAGCGTCGTCCGCATCTATATTCACCTGGATGCACACCTGCAACGGGGGCAGATGCATAGGGCGCTGTTGATGCAGGCGTTCGGCGATTTTCAGCCGATCCACGGTGTGGACCCAGTTGAAGTTTTCCGCGATCAAGCGGCTTTTATTGCTTTGAATCGGGCCGATGAAGTGCCAAATGATGTCCGAATGGCTTACCTGCGCCATCTTATCTATCGCCTCTTGCGCGTAGTTTTCGCCGAAATCCCGCTGGCCCGCTTGATAAGCTTCCTCGATATCGGCGGCGGGTTTCGACTTGCTCACGGCTAGAAGTGTGATGCTGCTCGAATTTCGTCCAGCCTCGCTTGCGCTTTGTTGAATCAGGCGTCGGACTTGAGTTAGGTTGTCTGCGATCTTCGGCATATACTTAAACCACATGTTGTGGCGGTATCTGAATCGGTTTTAAATAGGGCTCCCCCGCGCTTGGCTGACATCCCCACGCCCCTAAACTCTAATAAGCAGGTTTGTTGACTATGGATATTACTGAGCTTCTTGCCTTCTCAGCGAAACAAGGTGCCTCTGACTTACATCTTTCGGCGGGGTTGCCGCCCATGATTCGGGTGGATGGTGATGTGCGGCGTATCAACCTGCCGCCCATGGAACACAAGCAGGTGCACAGTCTGATCTACGAGATCATGAATGACAAGCAACGCAAAGATTATGAAGAATTTCTGGAAACCGATTTTTCATTTGAAGTCCCGGGAGTCGCCCGCTTCAGGGTAAACGCTTTTAACCAGAATCGCGGCGCTGGCGCCGTGTTTCGTACCATTCCCTCAAAAGTTCTCACCATGGAAGAGCTGGGCATGGGCCAGGTGTTTCGCGATGTTTCGTCAGTGCCGCGCGGCTTGGTATTGGTGACGGGTCCGACGGGTTCCGGTAAGTCCACCACTCTTGCCGCCATGGTGGATTACATCAACGAAAACAAATATCACCACATTCTCACCATTGAAGACCCCATCGAATTTGTCCACGAAAGCAAAAAATGCTTGGTAAACCAGCGTGAAGTGCATCGTGATACTCACGGCTTCGCCGAAGCTCTGCGCTCGGCGCTGCGGGAAGACCCGGACATCATTCTCGTGGGCGAAATGCGCGACCTGGAAACCATCCGTTTGGCGTTGACGGCGGCGGAGACCGGCCACTTGGTGTTCGGCACACTGCACACCACCTCGGCGGCAAAAACCATAGACCGGGTGGTGGACGTATTCCCAGCGGCGGAAAAAGCCATGGTGCGCTCAATGCTGTCGGAATCCTTGCAAGCGGTTGTTTCCCAGACCTTGTTGAAACGTGTTGGCGGTGGTCGGGTGGCGGCGCACGAAATCATGCGCGGTACGCCGGCCATACGTAACCTGATTCGCGAAGATAAGGTCGCGCAGATGTATTCCGCGATTCAGACCGGCGCCGCCGTGGGTATGCAGACCATGGACCAATGCCTCGCTGATCTAGTGGAGCGCCGCATCATTGGCCGCGATGTTGCGCGGGAAAAAGCCAAAATGCCCGAGAATTTTTAAACCCGGCTTCGCTGACGGAAGCCGGATATCAACTACGATAATAATGTGCAATAACGGTTGCTAAGACCGTGTGAGGAATCCGCTATGGATATTGATCGTCTGCTCTCCCTGATGGTGGAAAAATCCGCTTCTGACTTGTTCATCACCGCCGGTATCCCACCGTCGATCAAACTCCATGGTCGCATAGTGCCGGTGACCACCACGCCCCTATCGCCAGAAAAGGCGCGGGAGACAGTGCTGAGCACTATGAACGATAAGCAACGCAATGAGTTCGCGGAAAAAAAAGAGCTCAACTACGCCATCAGCGTGCGCGGCGTCGGCCGGTTCCGCGCCAGTGCGTTCTTCCAACGCAACCTAGCGGGTATGGTGTTGCGGCGGATTGAAACCAATATTCCTAAAATCGATGATCTCGGTCTGCCGGAAATCATCAAAGAACTGGCGATGGTCAAACGCGGGCTTGTGATGTTTGTGGGCGCCACCGGCACCGGTAAATCTACCTCTTTGGCGTCGATGATCGGCCACCGCAATCGTCACTCTAAAGGCCACATTATTTCCATCGAAGATCCCATCGAATTTATCCACCAGCACCAGGGCTGTGTCATTACTCAACGCGAAGTAGGGATCGACACCGAGTCATTCGAAATCGCGTTGAAGAACACCCTGCGGCAGGCGCCAGACGTAATTCTCATCGGTGAGGTGCGTTCACGCGAGACGATGGACCACGCTATCGCCTTCGCCGAAACTGGTCACTTATGTCTGTGTACGTTGCACGCCAATAATGCTAACCAGGCTCTGGACCGCATCATCCACTTCTTTCCGGCAGACCGTCATTCGCAACTGTGGATGGATCTTTCGCTCAACCTGAAGGCAATCGTTGCCCAGCAGCTAATTCCGACACCGGATGGCAACGGTCGCCGCGCCTGTCTGGAGGTTATGTTGAATACTCCGCTGGCCTCGGATTTGATTCGCAAAGGTCACGTTCACGAACTCAAAGAATTGATGAAAAAGTCCACCGAGTTGGGCATGCAGACATTTGATCAGGCGCTCTACGATCTTTACGACGCCGGTGAAATCACCTATGAGGACGCGCTTTCCCATGCGGATTCACCTAACGATCTCCGCTTGATGATCAAGCTTAAGTCGGAAACCGACGCGGACTACCTGAACAATGCGGCGAAGGAGCTGAGCATTCAAGAAGACGATAACCGCTCGCGCCGATTCTGATCGGCTGTGGGAAGAAGGTGAGCTAATAAGGGGCTTATTGTTCCCGCCGTGTGCCGCATCTATAATCTCCGCGCCCTCTCGGGGGAGTAATCTGCTCGGCGATTCCTGATCGCCGAGCGCTCCTGTCAACAAACTTGCCCCTCATGGGCATGGTAGGAGCGCCCGCCTTATGCGGGACTGATGAGACCTGAGATACTTCCGCTGCCCCGGGCGGGACAGCAGAAGTATCTCGTGTATTCATCCCGCCCCGGACCTTGTTATGGAAGCCTTTCTCAGTTCCACTCTCGCAGTCGCCATCGCCGAAATTGGTGACAAAACCCAGCTACTCGCTCTGTTTTTGGCCGCGCGCTATTGCCGACCTTACGCCATAACGTGTGGCGTCTTTGTCGCTACCCTCGTCAATCACGCTTTGTCTGCCTGGCTCGGCCTGGCTATCGCCGCATTGATTCCTGAGCAGTGGATTCCATGGTTAATAGCCGGCAGCTTCATTGCGATTGCTGTTTGGTTATTGGTGCCCGACAAGGATGATGATGACATGGGGCGATTTGCCAGTTATGGGCCGTTTCTCGCTACTCTGATCCTGTTTTTCCTGGCGGAAATCGGCGATAAAACCCAGATTGCTACGGTAGTGCTGGCAGCCAAATACAGTGTCGACATTTGGTCGTCGTTCATCGTCATCATGGGCACTACGGTGGGAATGCTACTGGCGAATGTCCCTGTGATTTTTGCGGGGAAATGGCTGATGGACCGTATGCCTCTAAATATCGCCCGCAAGGCGGCTTTTGTGTTGTTTGTCCTACTGGCCATTGCCACAGTCGTGGGAATGAGCTGATTTCAGCGCGAATTGAACCAGCTTTCCAAGAGCAGGCGCGCGGCGATGGAGTCTACGGGTTTAGTGGCGTAATTGCCTTTATGGCCGCGCTCTCGTGCCGCCTCCTTGGCTAGTCGGGTTGTAAGGCGTTCGTCGAACAGCTCCACAGGTAAGCCAAAACGCCCATGCAAACGATTGGCGAATTTGCGCGCCCTTTGGCTCAGCTCGCTTTCGCTGTCGTCCATGTTGAGTGGCAGTCCCACTAATAAGCGTTGCGGTCGCCACTCGGTGATGAGTTTGGCGATCTGCTCCCAGTTGGGGATGCCGTCACGCGCCGCCAAGGGTGGAAGTTCATTTGCCGTACCGGTGATGCTTTGACCGTAGGCGACACCAATGTTTTTAAGGCCATAGTCGAAGGCCAAAAGGGAAAGCGATTGCAAATGTTTGCCTTGTAGAGACGTTACGCGTGACCGGCCTGGGTTGGCATCAGGTTCATGTCGATGCCGAGGCGCATGGCGGCGGCGTGCCAGCGCTGTTCCAGTGGTGTGCGAAATAAAATGTCGGTATCAGCGGGCACCGTCAACCAGCTATTTTCCTTGATCTCGCGCTCCAGCTGTCCCGCGCTCCAGCCGGAATAACCCAGGATGAACAACGAATTTTCCGGCCCGTGCCCGTCCGCGATCGCGGCGATGATGTCGCGGGAGGCGGTAAGAGAAATTTCCGACGTAATCTGTATCGTCGATTGCCAGGTGCTGCCGGCGGGATGGAGAATGAAGCCTCGCTGAGTGTTGACAGGTCCGCCTGCGAGGATATGCCCTCGTCCATGCTCTTCTTTATATTCCAACGACATTTGTTCGAACACGTCGCTCAGATGTAAATCCATAGCCCGATTTACCACCAAGCCCATGGCCCCTTCGGGGCTGTGATCGCAGATGTAGGTGATGGAATTGGCGAACAATGGATCGCTTAAACCTGGCATGGCAACCAGAAAATGGTTACGCAGGTTGTCGCCGGATGTATGTGAGAGAGAAGAGGTCGCTGGCATAAATCAAGTATGGGGTGAAACCCCGCGAAAACAAGCAGTTTTTGATGGTTGTGAGACACGTTTTAGGTCTTAGTCTCCGCCGCCGGTTTTCAGACCGGTAATTTCGAAACGCCAAGTGCGAATAATGTCCAGCTGGTCTGCCGTTTTGCGTATTTCCGGTGGAAATGGGTCAAAAGGCCCCGCCATCCGTATGATTTGCAGCGCCGCTTGATCGAGAACGGGATGACCTGAGGGTTTCAGAATTTCCACTTTGTCGACACTGCCATCGCTGTTGATGATGACCGATAGGCGCAGACTGCCAAAGATCCGGTTCTCCAGCGCCGCTTTGGGAAAGTTCTGGTTGCCCATCAACTCGACCTTTTGTGTCCAGCGGTTGAGATATTCAGCATCAAAGGAGGTTCTGGTGGCGACGGAGGTCATGCGTCTAATGCGCGGGCGGCGCGCAAACTCCTGCTGCAGCCGGTCGAGTTTGGCTCTCAAGGATGCAATTTCCGGATTGAGCAGTGGTGTATCTTCAAGCTGCGCATCGCGATATTCCTGAGTCTCAGCAGCTTCCACGTCCAGCGGTTGGTTGATCTTATTTTCGCTGTTTGTGGCGGTGAGAAATTCTTGCTGGCTAATGGTTGCTACCAGAGTTTTTTGTTGGGGAACCGGCGTTATCTCGTTGATATTGGGAGCCACGACTTCCGAGGTTTCTTGGGTGGTCAATTCCTTCGTGTCAGCAATTGTGCCGCTGGCCTCTTGATTGTATTGCGCCAGGTAATCCGCTTTATCCGGTTCGCGTTGCGACTGGTGAGTGGCGAGGGTGATGTTCAACGTAGGCGCCGGTTTGGGAGTGCGGTTGATGGTGAATGTCACCCCCAAAATCAGCACCGCATGCACGGCTACGGCCAGAAAGACCGTAAAGCTGAGGCGTTCGCCGCTGCTGGTTTTATCGAGACTCATGTTGCGTACTGACTATTTTTATAATCGTGGGTGATCTTAAATTTTAAAGATGTTTTAGCCGCCCTAAAGGCGACTTGCGGTCTGTTCGCCTGCCTGTNNTCTCATAGCTCCGACATCTCTCATAGCCCCAACTTGTGTTCTATGGCTTCGATCAGCTGTTCGCCAATCCGAGTGTCGAAAGCGTTGTCGATTTCGCGCGCGCAGGTCGGGCTGGTGACATTAATTTCGGTAAGGTAATCGCCAATGACATCCAAGCCGACGAACATCAAGCCTTTTTCTTTTAGTGTTGGCGCCACCTGAGCCACGATCCAGCGATCTCGTTCGGTTAGCGGCTGCGCCACACCTCGACCGCCGGCCGCTAGATTACCACGGGTTTCACCGCTCGCGGGAATACGCGCCAAGCAATAGGGAACTGCTTCGCCATCCACCACCAGAATGCGTTTGTCGCCTTCGCTGATCGCCGGGATAAAACGCTGGGCCATAATGAACTCGGCGCCATGATTAGTGAGTGTTTCGAGAATTACGGAGACATTCGGATCATCGGCGCGGCAGCGGAAAATCCGGCTTCCACCCATACCGTCCAGCGGTTTGAAAATGACGTCGCCGTGCTCTCTATGGAAAGACCGCAGCAGCGCCGGTTCGCGGCTGACCAAAACCGGGGGACAGCATTCGGGGAAACGGGTGGCAAACACTTTTTCATTGCAATCGCGCAGGCTTTGCGGCCGATTGACTACCAAGGCGCCCTCCCGCTCCGCCTGTTCAAGAATGTAGGTGGTGTAGACAAACTGGCTGTCAAAGGGCGGATCTTTGCGCATCAAAATCGTGTGCATATTCGCCAGTGCCAAAGTCTCAGGTTCAGCCAACGCAAACCAATTGGTTGGATCGCGAAACACCTGGAGACGGCGCAGTTGGCCCATCGCCTTGCCCTGGAGCAGATACAAATCTTTCTGCTCGGCATAAAAAATGTGCCACCCTTTATCCTGAGCTGCCCAAAGCAGTGCCAGGGTGGTGTCCTTTTTGTAGTGGATACGCTGGATCGGGTCCATCACCACCAATAGATTTCTGCTGGTGACGGTCGAGGATGAGGAGCTGTTCGACATGAATATTGTCCGTGCGGAGCGGCTAAAAGAGACGGCTTTGCTTATACTGCAAAACTGCGTCGCAAGTCTAATCTATGAAAAAATGCGTCGCCGCTAGAGTGGCGGTTTTGAAGACTTTGGACGATTATAAAAGGGGCCTGTAAAAAGCCGGGGCCCAGGTTTATGTTCCGCAGTTTTACTGGGCGGGGTGCTTATTCCAATTCCGCATGCGTTTATGGATTAAACTCGCGAACTATGTTAAAAGTTGCCGCAGTCGAGAATACGGAGGTTTAGCGGCAAAAACTTTTTATAACAATCGAGTAGGGTCTGTCTATGGACGTGAATTTAGAGCATCTCAAAGTGATGGTGATCGATGACAGTAAAACCATCCGGCGCACTGCCGAAACCCTGTTGCAGAAAGTCGGCTGCACCGTGGTCACCGCTACTGACGGTTTTGATGCCCTGGCGAAAATCGCCGATACTCGTCCAGACATTATTTTTGTCGATATCATGATGCCGCGCCTTGACGGCTACCAAACCTGTGCTTTGATCAAAAACAACAGCGAATTTAAATCTACGCCAGTCATTATGCTCTCCAGTAAGGACGGGTTATTCGACAAGGCGAAAGGTCGCATTGTAGGCTCCGACCAGTACCTGACCAAACCATTCAGTAAAGGCGAATTGCTTGGCGCGATTGAAGCGCATGTAAAAGTAGCGAAAGCAAGCTGACGCGCGGGCGAATTAGCGGCTAACAATAAATTAGCAGCTGACAATAAAGCACTCAAATTACCGGAAGCACGTTTTTAGATTCTGGGGAAGCTATGGCTAAAGTATTGATCGTGGATGACTCTCCGACGGAAACCCACAAACTGACCAGCATGTTGGAAAAACACGGACATTCTGTGTCCTGTGCGGGCAATGGCGAAGAGGGCGTGGAAAAAGCGCGTCGGGAATTGCCGGACGTGGTGCTGATGGATGTGGTGATGCCCGGTTTGAACGGGTTTCAGGCAACTCGCCAATTGAGTCGCAACCAGGAGACCGCCTCCATTCCCGTGATCATCGTAACCACCAAAGATCAGGAAACCGATCGCGTCTGGGGCATGCGCCAGGGCGCCAAACAGTATTTGACCAAACCCGTTAACGAAGCGGAGCTGATCAAAGCCATTACCCAATTGTGTGGTTAAGCGCAGGGCTCTATGTCACAGGAAGCTGCCTTTCAGGCGCTCGTCGAATTAGCTGAACTCAGTCGAAGCCACGCCAAGGCACTACCTGCCCAGGTCAACGCCTCACCTCGCTGGAGTGGTATCGGATTTTCTCTGTTGAATCACCGCTTCGTGGTGCCCTTGGGGCAGATTGCAGAAATGCTGGAAATTCCACCTTCCACAAAACTGCCAGGTGTGCAGCCGTGGGTGGTCGGGTTGGCGAATGTGCGGGGCCGACTATTACCTCTATTTGATATGGCGCAATTTCTCGGTGGCCAAGCCAGCGCCCAGCGTAAACAGCATCGGGTGCTGGTGATCGATTCGAATAATTACTATAGCGGACTGATCGTCGACCAAGCCTACGGGATGCAGCATTTTACCTCGGAGCGCTACAGCGAAGAAGCATCCGATATTCCAGAAGTCGTCCAGTCTTTGGTGCAAGGCGCCTATACCGATGCCGTGGGCAATACTTGGACCGTCATGAATATTCCGTCGCTGCTGCAGGATTCGCGCTTTGCCAATGCAGCGTTCGGTTAGGGCTGTAGAAAAATTGTGATGGGGCGTGGCGCCCTGTGCAAACTTGTTTTATTCGGCGTTCGCTGCTGTGCAGCGCAGAGCGTTTGCCGCCGGATTATTGATTCACTCGGGAGTGTCCTATGAAAACTGAATCAGGTGGCCTTTTTTCGCGGTTCAAAGCGAACCCGTTATTGGCGGTTTTGATTTTCCTGTTGCTCGGCTGCATGGTGGTCATGGGGTTCATCGTCGCCCAGTTGCTCACCTATTCGGACAAGGATCAGCATTTGCGGGACATGGTCGCGGAACTCCGTGCATCGTCCTACCAGTTGACCTCCTTATCACGCGATGCGACGGCCGGTAACAAACAGGCTTTCGAGCGACTCTCGCGGCTGGTCACGAAAATGGACACCACCTGGACTCAGTTCAAGGACAGTGACCCGCAAACGAGGGCGGCGCTCAATAAAGAAATGACCGCTTATGAGGGCGTTTGGAGCCGGGTTCGCGACAACTCCCACGTCATTACCGAAAACGAAGCCGCGATTATTTTGATGCACGATGTGGCCACCACTCTGAATGAAGCACTGCCGCAGCTGCAGGCAGAGCACGACAATATTGTGGAAATTCTTCTGGAAAACCGCGCTCCCGCAGAGCAGGTCTCTATGGCGCAACGCCAGTCTTGGTTTGCTGAGCGAATCGGACGTAACGTCGACAAAATGCTGCGCGGTGGTTTGGACGCAGACAGAGCGGCGGATGAATTTAACATTGATGCCAACCGCTTCGGAAAAGTGCTTGAGGCGATGAAAAAAGGGGATGCCACCATGGGCATCACCAAAGTTTCCGACCCGGATGCCGTGGAGAGTCTTGAGCGCATCACCGAACTCTTTGCCTTTGTAAGCGGATCCGTCCGAGACATCTTTGAAAAATCTCCCGCACTGTTCAGTGCCCGCCAAGCGACCAACGCCATACTCGATGGCACGCCGCTGTTGCTGGAACGTCTCGGTGAACTCAACGAGCGAATCGACGCTTTGCCGGACACACGTCGCGCCAACAACACCACGTTGCTCATTGCCGGTGTTCTGGCTCTGATCATCCTGATTGCCATCGGTTGGCAATTAAACCAAGCCACCAATCGTCGCTTGAAAGTCACAGCGGAGACCAACGAGCGTAACCAAAATGCAATTCTTCGACTGTTGGACGAACTGGCCGACTTGGCGGATGGTGACCTGACCACCACCGCAACGGTAACCGAGGATTTCACCGGCGCGATTGCTGACTCTATCAACTACACCATCGACCAGTTGCGCGTGCTGGTGTCACGGATTAATGAAACCTCGGCGCGGGTTGCCTCTGCCGCTCAGGATACTCAACAGACAGCGCTTCATCTGGCCGAAGCGTCGGAGCACCAAGCCCAGGAAATCGCCGGGGCCTCCGCTGCGGTCAACGAAATGGCCGTCACCATCGACCAGGTTTCCGCCAACGCCGCCGAATCGGCGGGTGTTGCGGAGCGCTCGGTATCCATCGCCAACAATGGCGCCAAAGTGGTACAGAACACCATCCACGGCATGGACACCATTCGCGAACAGATTCAAGAAACGTCCAAGCGGATCAAACGCTTGGGAGAGTCTTCCCAGGAGATCGGCGACATCGTGAGTTTGATTAACGACATCGCCGA
>DJFQ01000049.1:25007-29777 GCA_002432095.1 Marinagarivorans sp. UBA5868
GAGGTTCAGCGTCTTGCGGAACGTTCCGCCACGGCAACCAAGCAGATTGAGGCCCTGGTGAAAACCATTCAGAACGATACCAACGAAGCGGTTATCTCCATGGAGCAGACCACCGCGGAAGTGGTTCGCGGAGCTCGCCTGGCACAGGATGCCGGTGTCGCTCTTGAGGAAATCGAAACCGTATCGGCCAACCTGGCCGAGTTGATTCAAAACATCTCCAACGCAGCACGTCAGCAGGCGGCTTCCGCGGGACACATCTCCAATACCATGAATGTGATTCAGGAAATCACTTCGCAGACCTCTTCCGGTACCAGCGCCACGGCAGCGGCCATCGGTAACTTGGCGGGCATGGCGATCAAACTCCGTGAATCTGTCGCCGGCTTCAAGCTGCCCGAGGAGATGTCCTCACTGGAGTTCGGTGATGGCGAATTGACCGCGGCAGACTTTGCGCCCAGCCCTGCGCCCGCGACATCCCGGTCACGGTTTGCTCCCGCCCGCGAAGCGGCGGTGTTAGTGGAAGAGGATGACGATTCGGAACCGGACCATAAGCCAAGCCGCGTCCGGGGTTAATGCCGCGCTTGTGGCGGGCGATACCTATGGTTTGGTCACTGCAATCCGTTCCTGTGCTGTCCGACGCCCAATTTGCTTTGTGGAGCAAGTTGCTGGAAGAGCGCGCCGGTATTTACTTGGGAGAGCAGCAAAAGGTTTTTTTGCAAACCCAGGTCACCATGCGGATGCGCGAGCTCGGCTATCAAGATTATGGCGACTATTATCGCTGTGTGGTGGACGGCGTGGCCGGCATGGTCGAGTGGGCGTTACTGGTAGACCGGCTGGTGGTCAATGAGACCAGCTTCTTCCGCCATCGTCCCTCCATCGATTTTGTCGGCCGACAGGTCACCGCACATTTGCAAAATTCCTCAGGCAATGCCGCTTATGACTTGTGGAGCGTCGGTTGCTCGTCTGGGGAGGAGCCCTACTCTCTCGCCATGGTAATGAATGACGCTTATCAAAATGCCGGTCGCGAGCCACGTTACGCCATTACCGGGACAGATATCAGCCGCGCCGCACTCGGGGTGGCGCGCGCGGGGGTCTACGGTGCGCGCAAAGTTCGCTTGGTGGAAGAGCACTTCCGTCAGCGCTATTTTTTGCCGGTGGCGGATACCCAATATCAGATTTCGTCGCTGTTGCGTGATCGCATCTGTTTCAACCAGGGCAATGTACTGAATATCAACGAGATGCCCATCATTAAGGTGGACGCCATCTTTTGCCAGAATTTACTGGTTTACTTTCGACGCTGGCTGCGCGAACAAATACTCAACGCATTCGTTGCACGTCTCAAACCCGGCGGCATCCTGGTGATCGGCCTGGGTGAGGTGGTGGACTGGGTCCACCCGGACATGAAACGTGTGACGGTGGACGCCGTGCAGGCGTACGTACATAAATAGAACAGGACTCCAGAATGGGAGATAAACGTAACTACGCCGCCCTCGATTGGGTGATTGGCGAAATCGGCGAAACCCTCAAAGACGCACGTCAGTCTTTGGAGGCCTACGTTGAGGATCCTCGCGATACGGCGCGCATACGTTTCTGCCTGACCCATATCCATCAGGTGCACGGCTCCTTGCAGATGGTGGAGTTTCATGGAGCATCGCTGTTTGCAGAAGAGATGGAGGCGCTGGCCGAGGCTTTGATGCATGGCCAGGTGACGAACGAAAAAGAGGCGCAGGAAGCGCTGATGCGCTCCCTGTTGCAGCTACCTTTGTATCTCGATCAAGTCAAAAATCACCACGATGATCACCCCGGGGTGGTGCTACCCCTGCTCAACGACCTGCGCGCGGTACGCAAGCAGAGTTATCTCAGCGAGACCAATCTATTCAACCCGGATCTCTCCTCTCTTAATCAGGTACGTGGCGAACGCCACCCGATTCTGCAGGACAAGGCCAAGTTGAGAGAGGTGTTCAAAAAGCTGAGGGAGATGTACCAGTACGCTACCGCCAGCGTGTTGCGCGGGGTGAAGATTGACGAAAACCTGAGCTATCTGGATAAAGTGCTGGTGCGGATGGAAGGCATAAGCCGCGGCACGTCCGCCCATCCGCTGTGGCATGCCGCCGCAGCATTGCTGGAAGCGCTGGTACGCGACGATGTGGAATTGAGCATTGCCGTGCGCGGACTATTACGTCTGCTGGCTCGGGAGTTGCGCATCCTTGAAGAGCACAGTGTTGCGGCGTTGGATGCGCCACCGCGCGATGGTCTGCTGCGCAATTTGCTGTATTACGTGGCGCGCGCCGAAGATGGTGGTGTCAGAGTCGCGGATGTGAAGCAGGTCTTCGGCCTCGACAAAGCGCTGCTGGGTGGTACCTCAACCGGCGCCCAACTGCGCAAGGGGCTGATATCACCGCCGGAACCCGATGCCATACGCGCCGTGGTGGTGGCGCTCCAAGACGAGCTTAATACCTGCAAGCACCTGCTCGACCTGGCACTGTCCGGTCAAGGCGGAATGAGCGATCTGGAAGAAATGCTACCCATCGTCAAACGCATTGCCGACACCCTGGCGGTGCTTGGCATTGGCGAGATGCGCAAGCAGGCGATGACTCAATATGAAGCGCTCGCGGCGATTCGCGATAGAGGTGCATTTGCCGACGGCGAATTGATCGACGTGGCGAATGGTTTGGCTCATTTGGAAAACCGGCTGGAAGCGATTGCCAAGGGAGCCGGCAAAACCACTGATTACGCCAGCCTGGATGAGCGCGAAGTGGAAATCGATTCCGCCAAGCATGCGGTGCTTATGGAGTGCCGTGCTGGACTGGAGGCCGTTAAAGAAACCATCGTTGAGGCCATGTCCAACCAATGGAATACCAGCAATCTGCCGCGAGCTGTGGAAACACTGCATCACGTGCAAGGTGGTTTGCTCATGGTTCCGCTGCCGCGACCGGCGGCAATCGCCGAAGCCTGCAGCATTTACATCCGCGATCAGCTCTCGCAGAGACCCGCATTGCCTGGCAAAGAGTTGCAGACCCTGGCAGAAGCCATCGCCAGTATCGACTATTACCTTGAGCGCCTGATTGGCGGCCACGGCGACGATTTGGAAATGTATCTCGCCCTGGCGGAGGAATCGCTGGCGTTGCTTGGCTACTTCTTGGGGACTTCGCCCGCCGAACAGCAGGAAACGGCTGCCGACTCGCCGCTCGCGTCATCCCTCGCAATGGCGGTTCCTCCAACACCTGTGGAAACACAGCCAGCAGCAGTTGAAGCACCGGCGCCAGCGGTAGTCGCATCGGATGAGGCTGCCGATGACGACAACCCCATTGACGATGAAATCATCGAGATTTTCGTCGAGGAAGCGGCCGATGTGCTGGCGACACTCGAAGAGTATGTGCCGCGTTGGGCCGCCAATATGGCGGATGAGGACGCCATCATTACGGTACGCCGGGCATTTCACACCCTCAAAGGTAGTGGGCGCATGGTCGATGCGCAGGATATAGGTGAGCTCGCCTGGTCCATCGAAAACATGCTTAATCGAGTGCTCGATCGAACGGTGACGGCGCAACCTGCGCAAGTGCGGTTGATCGAGCAGGTTCTAAAAGTGATTCCTGCATTGGTGGACGCTTTTAAAAACCGGCTACCACACCCCGATCCGGCACGTTGCAATCAATTCATGCAGTGGGCTCAAGAGCTGGCGCAGGGGCAATTGCCAGTGGCGCTGGATGCAATCGGAAATTATGAAGATGTGCCGCCTCCGGTCCAGGCGGAGCCTCACGTGGCAGACGAATCCTTGGAAGACAGTGAAGATCAGGTGTTGTGGGAGATCTTCGCGTCGGAGGCTGCCACGCATTTGGCTGTGGTGGACGATTACATCGCCGACATGACGGCGGCTGCGCCTCTTTACTCGCCCCCCACCGATCAGCTTCAGCGCGCCCTGCACACACTTAAGGGCAGTGCCCATATGGCCGCGGTGACGCCGATTGCGGCGATCATGACTCCCCTGGAATCTTTTATTAAGGAGCTGCGCAGTTATCAGCTGCGCATCGACGACGACATTTTGCAATTACTGCAGGATGCTGCGGTTTATACCCGCGAGGGACTCGATTGCATCTACGCCCGTCGACCGGTGACGCTGACCAAACAAGAGCAGTTCATTGCTCGGGTACAGGAGCTCAGCGAGCGACATTTGGCGCCGTTGATTCACCTGCGCGAAATCGGCGACGAAGGTGAACACAGAGCGGTTGACCCCCGTCTTCTGGCGATTTTTATGGCAGAAGAGATGAGTCTTCTGCTCGACGCCGATCTGCTGTTGGCCCGTTGGCGCGATGCATCCGAGGCGCTCACTGCCGAACTCCCTCCATTGGTTACCGAGCTGCAAACGCTCAGCGAAGGTGCCCGCCAAGCCAATCTGCCGGCGATGAGCGGGTTCGCCGAACAGTTGAAAGCGATTTATAGCGCCGTGTTAGAACAGCGATTAACTCTGGACGCGGCATTTTTCGACACCATGATTGCAGCCCATGAAAAACTGCTGGATATGGTGGATCAGGTCGCGGCTGGGCAAAACATTGTGCCAATTTCCGCCGAACTCCAGGCCGGCCTCGACGCTTTGTCCCTGTCCGCCGCAGAAGATACTGGCGAGGTGGAGGCCTTCGCCGATTTCCCATTCGAAGACGAAGCCGGATTCGACGCTGCAGACTTTACCGAAGCCTCTAATATTGCTGATCCCTCTGACACTGCCGCCGAAACGTCTGACGGGGATGCCGAAACCTTCGACCTTATCGCTGAAAC
>DJFQ01000049.1:29892-31562 GCA_002432095.1 Marinagarivorans sp. UBA5868
TTGACGGAACACCTGCCTGAAGAAAGCACTGCGTTAGAGACAGCGGAACCTGCGCACGTGGAGGGCGAGGAAGCCGTCTGGCGAGATACCGAACTGCCTAGCTCGGAACTTTTGTTCGAAAACGACTTTGGCGCCACCGACGAAGTCGCGGCGTTTGCTGTTCAGGACGAACACGCTGAATTGTTGGAACAAGCAGAGGACGCGTTCATCGACTTCTCCGATGCTGAGGATGACGGTTTCGGTGCGGGCGACTTTTTGGTGGAAGATGAAGAAGCGGCGGATGCTGGCGAGCCACTGGAAGGCGACTTGCTGTTTGCGGCAGAGGATAACGCCATTGCGAACCCGCTGCTGATCCAGGATGAGGACGACGAACTCACCACAGTGGATCCTTCGGCTTTTGAATTTGCTACGGATGAGTTATCCGCAGCGGCGGTGCCCGCCGACGGAGATGATGAGGATCTGGTATTCGCAGATGCCGAAGAGGTGTCGGCGGAACAGCCGATTTTTGTCGACGGGGAGCCTGACGAAGAGGCCGAGATATTCGTCGCAGAAGAAGATGAGTTGGTCTTTGACGCTGATGAATTGCCGGACGCGCCCGTCGCCGTAGAAGAAGATGCGTTTGAGCCCGACGAAGGACTGGACGTGCTGACCACCGAAGCGGATGTTGACGTTGAGCCGGTGACACTGGAGCACAACAGAGGTGCTGCGGGCTTTGCCGCATCACGTCTTGCGGAACATCACCGCGATACCGCGCATATCGATGCGGATGATTTTGATCCGGATATTTTGGAGATCTTCCTCGAAGAAGCGTCGGAATTGATCGAAGAAATGGATGAAGCTATTCACAACTGGGAGTCCGACTGGGGCAATCGCGACGCGCCAGACACCATGAAACGTGCGCTCCATACCTTGAAGGGCGGTGCTCGTCTGGCCGGTCTCAAAAATCTGGGTGAGTTGGCGCACGACTACGAAACCTTCCTGATGGTATCCAGCGACCCGTCGTCGAACCCACATTATTTTCAAACGCTGCTGGCCTATCAGGATCAGGTGCTTAATGGCGTGCGCGGTGTGCGTGCGCAGTTGGACGGCGAAGCGGAGCCAGCGCCCCGTCCCGCCGCCCCGGCACCTTCTGTGGCAGCCGCGCCCACAGCGGACGCGCCTATAACTCAGGCGCCAGCGATATCGGCTCAGCAGATCGTCAAAGCAGTGGATGAGGGCGACGATCTCGACGACCACTTTATGGCCCCCGCAGTCAACCGCGGCCCAGTGACCACGCAAAGCAAGCGTCAGGGACCGCAGGAGATGATCAAAGTCCCCGCAGACCTGCTTGAGGAGCTGGTAAATCTTGCCGGGGAAACCTCAATCAGCCGCGGCCGCTTGGAACAACAGGTCAGCGATTTGAGTGGTGCGGTGGATGAAGTGGACGGCACATTGCGTCGACTTCACGAACAGCTGCGCCGTCTGGATATTGAAACCGAAGCCCAGGTGCTGTTCCGTCAGGAAAAAATGGCCACCCACGAGGGTTTCGACCCGCTGGAGATGGACCGCTATTCCCAGCTGCAGCAGCTTACCCGCTCGCTGATGGAATCCGCCTCTGACCTGGTGGACTTGAAGTCCACCCTGACAGATAAGATCCGCGATACCGAAACCCTGTTGCTCCAACAATCCCG
>DJFQ01000049.1:31627-35355 GCA_002432095.1 Marinagarivorans sp. UBA5868
GTTGAAGGTGAAATGGACCGCTCGGTATTGGAGCGCATGGTGGCGCCGCTTGAACACATGCTGCGCAACGCAGTGGACCATGGTATCGAGACGCCGGCAGACCGCGTCGCAGCGGGCAAACCCGAGACTGGGCGTATCCTGCTGAGCCTCGCCCGTGAGGGCGGCGATATCCTCCTGCAGTTGGCGGATGACGGCCGCGGCATCAACTTGGATCGGGTGCGAGCCAAGGCCATCGAACGCGGCCTTATGGCGGCGGAAGCGCAGTTGAGCGATCACGAAGTGATGCAGTTCATCTTGCAGGCGGGTTTCAGTACAGCGGAAAACGTTACACATATTTCCGGCCGCGGCGTGGGTATGGACGTGGTGGCCGCAGAGATCAAACAGCTCGGCGGTGCCATCGTCATTGATTCCCGTATGGGGATGGGCACTCAATTCACCGTGCGCCTGCCGTTTACCGTATCTGTAAACCGTGCGCTGATGGTTCAACTCGGCACCGATGCCTATGCCATCCCGTTGAATACCATCGAAGGGATCGTGCGCGTCAGTCCGTTCGAGCTGGAACACTATTACAGCCACCCGGACGCGCGCTTCGAATACGCTGGGGAAAACTATCAAGTTCGCCATCTCGGCACCATGCTCGATCGCGATCTGCAACCGCGGCTGGAAGGACAAGTGCTGCCGCTGCCGGTAATTCTGGTGCGCTCGGCGCAACACACCATGGCGTTTCAGGTGGACAGTCTGCAGGGCAGCCGCGAAATCGTGGTGAAAAGTCTTGGCCCGCAATTCGCGGCAGTGCAAGGCTTGTCTGGCGCTACTGTCATGGGCGACGGCTCGGTGGTGATCATTCTTGACCCGCACGCTCTGGTGCGCCGCGAAGTTGCACTGAATGCCTTGCCGGCACCGGTGAGGGAATTACCAGCGGAAGTGGTGGCTGAACCCGTCCACAAAACCATCATGGTGGTGGATGACTCAGTGACAGTCCGTAAAGTCATGAGCCGCTTCTTGGAGCGCGAAGGCTACAACGTGGTTACGGCGAAGGACGGCGTGGATGCGCTGCAACTGCTGCAAGAGGAAATCCCCGATCTCATGCTGCTCGATATCGAAATGCCGCGCATGGACGGGTTCGAAGTGGCGAAAAACGTACGGTCCACCAGTCGATTACGCCATTTGCCAATCATCATGATCACCTCGCGTACCGGCGACAAACACCGTCAACACGCCCTTAGCATTGGTGTTAACGAATACTTGGGTAAACCCTATCAGGAAGATGTATTGCTCAAAACCATGGAAGCGCTGCTCAGCAAAAAAACCAAGCGTGCGTGATCTGCAATCCCTATGAGCGGTGGCGTTGCGGCGAAAAATGGTCTGCTGATAGGCGTGATAGCCGCCTCTGTCAAACAGATGAGCGAGTTGGGGCGCCTGGTTAAAGGCGCCGGTTATACCGTTGCAGCATCTGTCGAGATCAAACCTGGTCTTGGTGCCCCGCTGCCGCAAGTGGATGTATGGGTGGCGAACCTGGATTTACACGATCCCGGAGTGCGCGCGGTAATGGATGGTCTGGACTTGGACGGACCCCCCGTCATCTACGAGGACGATCTACAGATTGTGCCGGACCCGGCCGCTGGCAAAACCGCTGATGAAAAGCCCCTGCTACCAGCGGAGATTCGCCAGCAGAAGGAGCGTCGTTTGGCGTTGAAGCTGCGCCAGCTGGTGCGCGACTCCGCCATTGAAACCCGCCGTCGGGCACAGAAGGTATGGGTGCTCGCCGCTTCCACCGGAGGCCCCGATGCGGTGGCGCAGTTCCTCGCGGGAATACCCGACGACCTGGAGGGCGTGGCTTTTCTCTACGTGCAGCATATTGAGCATCAGGCGTTGGAGAGTCTGCAAAAGGTGGTGGCGCGTCATTGCGGCTGGTGTGTGGAAAACACTGACGAAACCCGGGTTATTCGGGAAAAGACCGTCTATCTTTTCTCTCCCCGCCACCAGATTGAACTGCTCGAAGGCGGTGTATTGTCACCCCTGCCGGAGCAACCTTGGGGTGGTCGATACCGGCCCTCCATCGACCAGGTGATTGCTAAAGTTGCGCGCATCTATCGCGATCGCGGTGGTGCCATAGTTTTCACGGGCATGGGGGACGATGGCGCTAACAGCTGCACCATGCTGCATCACCGGGGTGGCCAGGTTTGGATTCAGACTGCCGCCAGCTGCGCGATCGATTCCATGCCTGTGAGTGTGGAGAAAAAAGGCTGTGTCCATTTCAGTGCCGCGCCAGCCGAGCTCGCGCGGCAATTTGTAAACCTGCATAAACGCGGCTTGCTGCCCCCGCGGCTGTAATCGAGCGAGAAATCTATGAATGAGCATTCGGATCAAATGGAAAACTTTTCGGCGGAAAACGTCGAATGCATGATGATTCCAATCAAGGCACAGACGCTGCTGGTACCGGTAATTTCCGTTGCAGAGATGGCGATGGTGGCGCCGATTTTCCCGGATAACAGCGGGCCGGACTGGTTTCTCGGTTATTACAGCTGGCGTAACGGCCGGGTACCGCTGGTAAGCTTCGAAAAACTCAACGGCGAATCCGTCGCGGGCATTAACCCCAACGGGCGAATAGCTGTATTTAATTCCACCGGCGTTGATGAAGATGTTCCCTTCATCGCAATCCCCACCCAGGGGATTCCGCGCAATATTACTGTCGCCAAAGACGATATTCTTGGCTACAACACCACTACACATATTTACGAATTAATGCACGTGCGGGTGGGGGTGGAGGAACTGGTGATNNGATGACCTAAATCTACCGGCCACAAGCAGCAAACAATTCGTGGAGATGATCATGAAAGGCAGTTGTTTATGCGGCAGCGTCACTTACGAAATCGAACCTCCCTTCAAAATATTTCAATACTGCCATTGCCAGCGATGCCGGAAATTCACCGGCTCCGCTCACGCTTCCAATATTTTTGTTCCGCCGGAGCATTTTCGCTGGTTGGATGGTGAAGAAATGGTAGGGCGATTTGAACTGCCTGATTCAAAATATTTTTCCACCTGCTTCTGCAAGAATTGCGGCTCATCTTTACCATGGCACGTCAAAGGCGGGAAAAATGTCGTAATACCTGCCGGAACTCTAGATGAAGATCCGGGCATACGTCCGCAACAAAATATTTTTTGGGATTCGCAAGCTTGTTGGTATGTGGAGTCTCATGAATTACCCAAATTTAGTGAGTTGCCGCCGCGAAAAAATTAATACGACACTATTGAGGAAGTCCGGTTTTGTCGAAATTCAACAACTTAAATCGCGAAGGTGGTGCCGTATTTCTCGATTCGGCAACGCTTGACTGTGGAGACGTGGATATAGCGTCACTGTCGAATATTGCCTCACCCTTACATTTATATCCGCAAACCTCTGCCCAGGAACTAGCGCACCGTCATCTCGATGCTTGGTGCGTGATTACCAACAAAGTGGTGCTCGACCGAAAATTTTTTGCGGCGCGACCGAATCTCCGGCTGGTTTGCATTACCGCAACTGGCATCAATAATGTGGATTTAAGTGCGGCGAATGAATACGGCGTTGAAGTGGTCAACTGCAAAGGCTACAGCACAGAAACCGTTGCCCAGCACACATTGATGATGATCTTGGCTCTCATGCGCAGCTTGCCTCAATATCAACAGGATGTGGCGGCGGGTGCGTGGAGTCGAGCGGATATGTTTTGCCTTCTCAATCACCCGGTTGG
>DJFQ01000049.1:35362-36110 GCA_002432095.1 Marinagarivorans sp. UBA5868
GAAATCGGCCGATTTTTTGGCATGCAGATATTAATCGCCGCACGACCCAACGGCGCTGTAACATCCGGCCGAATGCCTTTTCGCGACGTTCTTTCCAGTTGCGACATCCTCACACTGCACTGCCCGCTTACCCAAGACAATACGCATCTCATTAATAGCGCAACCTTAGGCTTGATGCGCCCCGGGGCTTTTTTAATTAACACCGCGCGTGGTCAATTGGTTGATGAACTTGCTCTGCTTCACGCATTGCGCGAACAAAAAATTGCTGGCGCCGCTCTGGATGTTCTCACCTCAGAGCCACCGCCTGCCGACCATCCGCTCGTGCAAGCGCAGCTCACCAATCTCATCATTACTCCACACTGTGCTTGGGCGAGTCGACAAGCACGACAAAATGCTCTGGAGCAGACGGCGAAGAATATTAAACAGTATTTAGATGCGCGCTGATCGGCAGGTTTTTCGCGGCGTCTCAGGAAAGTGATTTGTAGGTTTTGGTTTTTCTCATAAACGTTCTGCTCCATCAGAGTAATTGAACCACCCCGCCCTTCGGGCACCCCTCCGAGGGAGGGGAATTTAAGCTGGGCCAGCGGTGGGTTTAGGCTGCCAACTCCAAAATACGCCGCGAATCTTCAAGTTTAATATCGCCGTGTTCCCCCAACGCCAGCAAATTGTGTTTCTCCAGCATGGCTACCAGTTTTGGAATCGATTCCTTGTCCACGCCGTAGCCGCTTAGCGTTGTCGGGTTGCCCAT
>DJFQ01000006.1:0-1389 GCA_002432095.1 Marinagarivorans sp. UBA5868
TTTTCCAGCGGGTTTTTTTCCCCCTTCAAAAGCGCCAGTTCCGCATGTACACGGCGCATAAACCGATGAAAATGGGTCCGCATTTTTTGCGGAAACGGCAAGGCCTCAAAAAACACGTCCATAAGATAGGTTTTGCCCCGCCCAACCCCGCCCCATAAATACACTCCACGGGGCTGTTCTGCGCGCGTGCGCCAGGGTATCCAAGCTGACCAAAAAGGAGTTCGCAAGCGATCCAGTTCTACCAATTCATCAAACAGCCGCTGCAACCGTTCAACGGCCCGGAGTTGGGCTTCGTCTTCGAGAAAACCATCTTTTTGCAGATCGCGCTGATAACGACCAAGGGGCGTGTCTGACATGGAGTATTCCACAAATAATAAGGAACAAAACCGCAGAACCGAGCGGGCGCGTACTTTACCGTGTGGCCATCGAACAGCGCAATTTCACACGTCGAGCGGCGCGCAAAGCGGACAGTCTCGGAGTATCATTGATAGGGTTTGTCCGGCACTTGTATGAATGTGTTTCTGTGCGGCGATATTTCGTTAGCGGGTCCGACAAACAAGCACTTTGCGCGCCACTCATTGTCTATTTTGGTTTAAGGAGAGTCATGTGTTTCCGTTAGAAAGCCTGTTTATTGTCGGGATTGTCATGTTGATTGTGGGCATGATTGTGGGCGCGGTGGCAGGTCGCGCATGGATGGCACCCGAGCAGACCAAAGAAATCGAGCAAAAACTTTCCGAAGCAAAACGCGAACTCGAAGAATACCAGCATGGCGTTGCTCAGCATTTCAGTGAGACTGCACAAAAAGTACGTGAGCTAACCCAGAGCTATAAAGAGCTGCATGAGCACTTGGCGTTAGGTGCGATGCAGCTGACCAATACTGAAATCGGTCGCCAGTTGTTTGCCGCCGGGGATAACGACGGCAATGAGAAAGCAGTTTTTACTCAAACACCTATTGAGCCTCCGCGCGATTGGGCACCGAAAATTCCTGGCAGCCACGGCATGCTAAGCGAAGAGTTTGGCCTGAAGGATGAAGATGAAGCGCTTGCGCTGATCGACGGCATACCTGCCGACAAAAAGCAAAAAAGCTGAACGGATCAAGAGAAATTCTGGCATGTGGGCAAAAGTGTTTGACTATATTCGCTGGCCAGCAGTCCTGGGACTGCTGGCCGCCTTGATTGCCCTACAGCTTTTTCCTGAACTGAATCCACGCAACAAGCCTGCGACACCCAATCACCCCTCTTTTATGGTGGGCGATCATCACGATGAGCCTGGCGTGACCTCTTATGCCCAAGCTGTCAGTCGCGCCGCGCCTTCCGTAGTCAATGTTTTTACTCGCAAAAAGATTAACCGTACCACCCACCGCATGTTCAACGATCCGCTGTTCCGCTA
>DJFQ01000006.1:1420-6625 GCA_002432095.1 Marinagarivorans sp. UBA5868
TTGCAAGACGGGCGCGAGAGCAAAGCGCGGGTGATTGGCGTCGATATCGAAAATGATTTGGCGGTACTCAAGATAGAACTTGATCAATTAAAGGCAATTCCCGTTGGCGCGCCGCAAAGTGCCCAAGTTGGCGACATAGTGCTCGCCATCGGCAACCCATTTGGCATGGGCCAGACCGTCACCCAGGGCATCATTTCCGCCACAGGGCGTTTCGGTCTCGGAATAAGTGCTTTTGAAAATTTTATCCAAACCGATGCCGCCATTAATCCCGGGAACTCCGGAGGAGCGCTGATTGATGTTCACGGCAATCTTCTTGGAATTAACACCGCGATACTCGATCGCATCGGCAATTCCGATTTGGATGGCGTCGGCCTGGCGGTGCCGGCGGATACTGCAGTAAGAACACTGAAAGACATAGTGGAATTCGGTCGTGTAGTGCGCGGCTGGTTGGGCGTGGATGCGCAAAGCCTGACCCCTCAGTTGGCCCACTCCTTCCAGCTGAATTCCACCAATGGGGTGCTGATTACGCGCATTTATAACAACGGTCCTGCCCACGTTGCGGGGCTGCAACCGGGCGATGTGATCGTCAAAATCAATGATGAACCTGTCGGGAATGGCGCGCGCGGGCGTCAGCAAATTCAGGAGTCGCGCCCTGGGGAAACTGTGGCCATAGAGTTTTATCGCAACGGACGACTGGAGAAAGTTCAGGCCGTTTTGGACAAAAAGCCAGTTACCGGCTGATCAATCATTATCATCTTGGATGCGGAATTCCGCAGAACGGGCATGCGCCTCCAAAGACTCGCCTCGGGCAAGAACAGACGCAATCCGCCCCAGGCGCGACGCTCCCATTGGCGAACAGTGGATAAGTGAGCTGCGTTTCTGGAAGTCGTAGACTCCAAGAGGCGACGAGAACCGCGCAGTTCCTGAAGTCGGCAGCACGTGATTGGGACCAGCGCAATAATCACCCAAAGCCTCGCTGGTATACCGTCCCATAAAAATGGCACCGGCATGTTTCACCAGAGGCAGCAAAGCTTCCGGGTCTTCTACTGACAACTCCAAATGCTCTGGCGCAATGCGATTGACCCAGTGAACTGCCTCATCCAGCGAATCCACTTCAATTAACGCGCCGCGTTTTGCCAACGATATAGAGGCAATCTGGCTGCGCTGCAAAGTTGGCAACAACCTCGCGATACTCGCCTCTACAGCATCAAGAAAGGCACGGTCGGGACTGATCAAGATAGCCTGGGCATCTTCGTCATGCTCAGCCTGGGAAAACAAATCCATGGCGATCCAATCGGGATCCGTCCCCCCATCGCAGACCACCAAAATTTCAGATGGACCGGCGATCATATCAATATCGACCAAGCCAAATACCGCCCGCTTTGCGGTGGCGACATAGATGTTGCCAGGGCCGACAATCTTGTCGACTTTCGGCATCGACTCAGTGCCATAAGCGAGCGCGGCTACTGCTTGTGCACCGCCTATGGTCACCACCCGATCGACACCCGCAATGGCAGCCGCCGCCAATACCAAATCGTTGGCCACGCCGCGCGGCGTAGGACTGACCATAACGATCTCGGGCACACCTGCCACCTGAGCAGGTATCGCATTCATTAACACTGAAGATGGATAAGACGCTTTGCCACCCGGCACATACATACCCACACGGTCCATCGGCGTGATCTTTTGCCCAAGGACAGTGCCATCGTCTGTGGTGTAACGCCACGATTCTTGGCGCTGATGCCGGTGATACTCGCTAACGCGATGTGCTGCCTGTTCAAGCGCTTCGCGCTGAGCTTCGGGAATGCGCTCCAACGCCGCCGTAAGCTGGTCCCGGGTGACGATCAAATCCGCGATCGACGACACCCGCCGGTCATCGAAACGATTGGTGTATTCGACAAGCGCCGCATCACCGCGCCGTCGCACGTCCTCCAATATTTGTTTTACCGAGGCTTCAACCGCCTCGTGCGCCGACGCCTCCCAAGCCAGCAAGCTGTCGAGCTGGGAGGTGAAATCGGAAGACGAGGATTGAAGACGACGAATCTGCATGGGACTGTTTTCCGCTAGAGGTTTAACCCGCGCCGTTAATCTCGCCAACAGCGCTTTCGACGGCGTCCATCAATGCTTCGATTTGATAGTGCTTGAGTTTCATCGACGCCTTGTTGACGATTAGCCGCGAACTGACATCTGCGATGGTTTCCCGCGGCTCAAGACCATTGGCCCTCAAGGTATTACCGGTATCGACGATATCCACGATCTCATCCGCCAACTGCAGCACCGGCGCCAACTCCATCGCACCGTAAAGTTTGATGACATCCACCTGCTGTCCCTTCTCTGCGTAAAACCGCTTAGCGATATTGACGTACTTGGTGGCCACTTTAATCCGCCCGGGTTTGGGCGGTTGCCCCACTAATCCCGCCGTCATCAACCGACAGCGCGCAATGCGCAGATCCAGCGGCTCGTAATAACCTTGCCCACCGTGCTCGAGCAAGGTGTCTTTGCCCGAAACGCCAACGTCAGCAGCGCCGAACTGGACATATGTCGGCACATCGACGCCGCGCAAAATCAACAGGCGCACATCGGGAGAGGTGGTTTCAAAGGTCAACTTGCGACTGCTCTGAATCGACTCCAATGGCTCAATTCCGGCGGCCGCCAGTAATGGCAGCGTCTCATCCAGGATTCGTCCTTTAGTGAGCGCAATAGTGAGCTGTGGCATTGGCGATCTCCTCTGTATCAGCCAGCGACGCGCTGAATATTGGCGCCGAGTATCTGCAGCTTTTCCTCGATACATTCGTAGCCGCGGTCGATGTGATAGATCCGATCGATCAGGGTTTCCCCATCTGCAACCATTCCGGCGATCACTAGGCTGGCCGAGGCCCGCAAATCTGAAGCCATCACCGGAGCACCCTTAAGTCTGGGCACGCCTCTGATGATGGCAGTGTTGCCCTCCAGGGTGATATTGGCGCCCATGCGATTGAGCTCATGAACCTGAATCAGGCGATTTTCAAAAATCGTTTCGGTTACCGCACCCGTACCCTCAGCTACCGCATTCATCGCGGTAAACTGCGCCTGCATATCCGTGGGAAACGCGGGATAAGGCGCCGTGCGTACGTTGACCGACCGAGGGCGATTGCCCTTCATATCCAGCTCAATCCAGTCCGCTCCTGTACTGATATGAGCGCCGGCCTCTTCAAGTTTCAACAAGACCGCATCGAGAATACCTGCGGCCGTGTCCCGCAGGCGGACGCGACCGCGAGTGGCGGCAGCGGCTGTCAGATACGTGCCGGTTTCAATACGGTCCGGCATCACCGAATAAGCACAACCCTGCAGACGCTCGACGCCATGAATGGTGAGCGAGTCCGAGCCTATTCCCTCAATCTGCGCACCCATCCGCACCAGGCAATTCGCGAGATCCACGATTTCCGGCTCGCGGGCGGCATTTTCCAAAACGGTTTTGCCTTTGGCCAAGACCGCCGCCATTAGCAGGTTTTCGGTGCCGCCAACGGTCACAATGTCCATAAAAAAATGAGCGCCTTTCAGCCCGTGAGGCGCGCGTGCACGAATGTAGCCGCCGTCGACCTCGATCTGCGCGCCCATTGCCTCAAGGCCGCGCAAATGGATATCCACCGGGCGACTGCCGATGGCGCAACCACCAGGAAACGATACGTCAGCCTTGCCGAAACGCGTCAGCAGTGGACCCAATACCAAGATGGATGCGCGCATGGTCTTAACTAGATCGTAGGGCGCAGCGAAGTCATTTATGGAAGTTGAATCGATTTCCACCCCCATCCGTTCATCGATGGTGACGCCGACGCCCATGCAGCGCAGCAGCGAGAGCATCGTGGTGATGTCGTTGAGATGGGGCAGATTTTGAAGGTGCATAGGGCCGTCGGCCAACAAGGTCGCGGCGAGAATCGGCAAGCCGGAATTCTTTGAACCGGAAATGCGGATTTCCCCATTAAGGGGATTACCGCCGGTGATGATCAGTTTGTCCATCGCAATGTCTGCTTGAAGGGATCGGCACGATCCCGGGAGGATCGAATTGGCTCAGGCGCCGGGGACGAGCGTTTTCATATGCACAGCATGGATGGCACCACTCGCGATTGCTTGATTGAGCGCACCATAAACCATCTGCTGTTTTTTTACGGGAGAAAGGCCATGAAACACCGCACTGGTCACGGTGATGTGGGCGTGATTACCTTCCATACGGGCTTCCACCTGCGCGTCCGGAATTGCAGCGCGCACGGCATCAATGATGTCTTGTTCTTGCATAACTTGACCTGAGGATTGGATCTGGGGCGACGACGCGCCCCAGAGCAAAAACGCGTAGTTTAATCAAATCGCATTGGCGGCGCACCCGCGAAGCGGATGAACGGATGCCGGCGCACATCACGCTTTCTGCGCCCAGGTTGCGATTACTTTGTCGATATCATTGTCGTTTTGCTTCATTGATTGAGCAAATTGGTCGCGAAAACTCTTGCCAAGATTGACGCCGTTGAGAACGACATTAATCAGTTTCCATTCACCGGATTTGTTTTGCGCCATGGTGTAGGAAATTCGGCTGGTACCATCGGCAGCGGCAACTTCCTGGATCACTTCCACCCGCTTCATAGCACTCACGTCCCCTTCCGGGGGCAAAGTGGTAATTTTCAAGTCGCTGTAATTGGCCAGTCCTTTACCGAGGGTTTCCACCATGCCGCGGGTGAAGGTTTCGGTAAACTGGTCGCGCTGAGCTTCACTCGCTTGGCTCCAATAAGATGCCATTACATTTTTGGCAATAAACGGGAAGCTCACCGTCGATTCCAGGCTCTCCCGTACTTTGGCGAAATAGGCATCCGGATTTTCCTTCAACGTTTTCTCGCCACTTTTAATGACGCTCATTACAGAATCTGTCACGCCCTGCACAACCTGGTGCGGTGTTTCACTTTTGGCCGCCTCAGCCGCCGCCACACTTCCCCACAGTCCCAGTACTGCCAATAAAAGCCACTGGAAACTTGTTGCAAAAAATCGCTGTCTCACGAAATTCTCCTTAATCGACTGAAAATAGGGTGCGCACATCGCGCCGATTGGACGTGAATGCGGCGCGAAAGTTTACTGTGCGGCCGAGTTAGGTGCGAGTGAATATGCATCCACCTAACCGATAACAACGCTATTTGGCCACATCCAAGCTGAACGCCAGCCAAAAATAACGGGTGAAACACCGCC
>DJFQ01000006.1:6640-27366 GCA_002432095.1 Marinagarivorans sp. UBA5868
CGACCATGGCGCACTTTCCCGCACAACAATTGTCCGCACAACAACTGATTGACTCCGGGCGTCGCACCGTGCGCTTGGAACAAGAGGCGGTAGCGGCACTAGAGGCCCGCATAGGCGATTCCTTTGTCCGTGCGTGCGANNCATATCGGCCACAAGATCGCAGCCACCTTGGCCAGTACCGGCACACCGGCATTTTTCGTCCATCCCGGTGAGGCGAGTCACGGCGACCTGGGCATGATTACCCGCGGTGACCTGGTCATCGCCATTTCAAACTCCGGGAATTCGCCGGAAATCATCACCCTGCTGCCGATTCTGAAGCGTCTGGGTATTCCAATGATCACCATGACCGGAAAACTGACGTCGCCGCTCGCGGAAGCCGCGGAAATCAGTCTGGATATTCATGTCGCTTCCGAGGCCTGTCCGCTGGATCTAGCTCCCACGTCCAGCACCACCGCAGCGTTGGTAATGGGCGATGCCCTGGCGGTTGCGCTGCTGGAGGCCCGCGGTTTCACCGCTGAAGATTTTGCCCTGTCCCACCCCGGGGGAATTCTCGGCCGCCGCCTACTGCTGCGGGTAAGTGATCTGATGCACGCCGGTGAGCGCGTTCCAAAAGTTCAGCCGGACACCTCAATACTCAATGCACTTGGGGAAATCACCGCTAAAGGACTGGGCATGACCACGGTGGTAAACGCCAACGGCGAACTGCTGGGGGTGTTTACGGATGGCGACCTGCGCCGGGCGGTGGATAAAGGCCATGATATCCGCCAAGTTTCCATTGAGAATCTCATGACGCGCAGCCCNNACCGCTTTAGTAGTGGTCAATGAACAAAACCACGCGGTAGGCGTCATCCACATGCATGACTTGCTGCGCGCAGGATTGGTGTAATCCCCGTGTCACCAATCAAACCGCATTACTTCGGCGAGAATTTATGTTGAGCGAATCGCAACTGTTGGAAAAAGCCCGGGCTATTCGGCTGCTGGTACTCGACGTGGACGGGGTATTGACCGATGGCAGTCTCTACTACGGACCTCAGGGCGAAGCCTTAAAAGTTTTTAACACACTCGATGGTCACGGCATCAAACTGCTACAGCGCACCGGAGTGCGCGTCGCCATTATCACCGGCCGGCGTGGTGACGCCATCCTTAGCCGCGCTCGTGACTTAGGCATCGAATGGATCCAACAAGGGCGGGAAGACAAGTTTGTCGCCTTACAGGAAATGCTTGCTCCAGCCCCGATACCATTAAACGAAATTGCCTGCATGGGCGACGACTGGCCGGACTTGACGGTCATGACCCGCGTAGGTTTGGCGCTGACCGTCGCCAATGCTCACTCTGAGGTAAAAGCCAGGGCGCACTGGCAGAGTCATAATAGCGGCGGTCAGGGTGCGGTTCGGGAAGCCTGTGACCTGCTGATGCGGGCGCAAAACAGTTTTAGTCGAGTCCTGGCGGAATATGCAGCGGGCGATTAAACATAACTGGATTTATATCTCGCTAGCGGCGGCGCTGGTGGCGGCAGTGATCTTACTTTGGGATACCCCACCACAGATGCTGATCCCCTTCGGCGATAAACAGGATCCGGCGCAGTTTCCTTATGCTGTCATCGAAGATGCACGCTCCCGCCACTTCGATAGCGAAGGAAAACTGAGTTACGAATTCGTTGCCAATACCCTGCGCCATTTTCGCCTGGATCTCAGCCAGGTCAGCGAGGGCGATTTCACCATACTGGAATCGCCCAGGTTGACGCTTTATACCGGTGGCGCGCCGTGGTTCGTGACCGCGGACAATGGTGAGCTGAGTGAACGCGGCACACTGCTGACCCTCTGGCCGAATGTGCGCATTTGGCAGGAAGAAAGCCCCGAAGAAGTCACCGAACTGACCACAAGCCGTTTAGAGATCCGCCCACAACAAAAGGTGATATCCACGGCGGCAGATGTCAGCATCACCTCGTCTATGGGTAAGGTCGAAGCCGAGGGCATGACCGTGGATTTAAAAAACAAACGCATCCAGCTGCTCAACCGAGTAAGGGGCTACCATGAGCCAATTCTTGAAAATACGACACCTTAGTTTGGTGGCCGCGCTGACTTTAGGTCTGCTGACGTGTCCGTCGGCGTTCGCTCTGTCCTCTGATCGCAATCAGGCCATTACCATTCACTCGGACAGCGCCGAACGCGACGAAATCAAAGGCACCACTACCTATTCAGGCAACGTTGTGATGCAACAAGGCTCCATGCGCATCGATGCTGAAGAGGTGGTAATCGTCAACGACAAAAGCAAAGTCACGCAGATTGTTGCTACCGGCAATCCCGCCCGCTATCAGCAAAAACCCAGCGCCGACGATGGACCAGTGGTAGCGCAGGCTAATCGCCTGGAATACAACATCGCTCAGGACACACTGCACCTGATCGACAACGCGCTGCTGCAGCAGGAAGGCACCAGTCTTTCCGGAAACCGTATCGATTACGATGTGAAAAAATCTGTGGTCAAAGCCGGGGGCGATGCCAGCCAAAACGAGCGCGTAAAAATGGTCATTCCAGCGCGCTCACTGAAACAGCAGGAAGAGGAATAAACTCCCGATGGCCAAACTGGAAGCGCGCAACCTCGCCAAGAGCTACAAAGGCCGCAAGGTGGTGATCGATGTCTCCATGATGGTGGAAAGCGGCCAGATCGTCGGCTTGCTCGGCCCAAATGGCGCGGGAAAGACCACCTGTTTTTATATGATCGCCGGGCTGGTAGCTGCCGACAAAGGTGAGGTTTACATNNGAAGCGTCCGTGTTTCGCAAACTCACCGTTGCCGACAACATCATGGCAATCCTCGAAACCCGCGCCGATCTCAACCGCAAAAGCCGCCGCGAGGTGCTCGATCACCTGCTCCAGGAATTCCACGTCACCCATATCCGCAACAGTCTGGGCATGGCGTTATCGGGAGGTGAGCGCAGGCGGGTTGAAATCGCCCGCGCCATCGCCACCAATCCAGAATTTATTTTGCTCGACGAACCCTTTGCCGGGGTTGATCCGATCTCCGTCAACGATATCAAGACGATCGTGAGCCACTTGAAAAAACGCGGCCTCGGTGTGTTGATCACAGATCACAATGTCCGAGAAACCCTGGATATATGTGAAAAGGCCTATATTGTTAGCGAAGGCTATATCATCGCCGAGGGTTCGCCGGAAACCGTGATGAACAATCCGAAAGTGCGCAAGGTTTATCTGGGCGAGAATTTCCGTCTCTAATCTGCTCAACCTAGCTTTGGTGGGCGCCCTGCTTGACAAGCCCACCAATATCGCCTTATCTGGCCCAAAGTTTGCTTTTAAAATGCGTGAAAATGATTGCTTGTCTCCGGGTGGATGACTAGAATTAGGGCATTCTTCTATCTGCCACGGCGAAGACTGACGCATGAAGCAATCACTGCAACTCAAACTCGGCCAGCAGCTCACCATGACGCCGCAGCTGCAACAGGCCATCCGTCTATTGCAACTGTCGACCCTCGATCTTCAGACCGAAATTCAAGAAGCGTTGGAAACTAACCCCATGTTGGACGTTGCCGACGACGAGGCGACGTCCGATTATTCCGGGGAAGGGCCGGAGCTGGATTTCGTAAATGGCAAGGAACTCACCAGCAAAGGCGAAGAAGTTACAACCAACTCGCGGGAAGATCATGAGGACCACACTCCAGATGGCGAGTGGAGCAGTGAAATTCCCACCGAACTTGCCGTCGACACCAGCTGGGATGATGTTTATCAAAGTGCCCCCACCGGTACCGGACTGTCGCGACCGGAAAACGAAGATATGGACTTCGAATCCCGACGTGGCACCTCGGAATCCTTGCAAGACTATTTATCCTGGCAGCTTAATCTCACCCCCATGTCCGATCTGGATCGCTATGTCGCCGAGGCGATCATCGACGCGGTGGGATCCAGTGGTATGTTGGTGCAGTCGGTGGAGGATATCTGGGAGGGACTGACGAAGGATTTTCCTGAGCTCGAAATGGACGAGGTCATGGCGGTGTTACACCGCCTTCAACAGTTCGATCCACCCGGCGTCGTCAGCCAGGATCTCGCCGATTGCCTACTGATTCAGTTGCGCCAGCTTCCCAAAACGCTGCCTTCATACGACGTGGCGATGAATCTGGTGCAGCACTATCTACCGCTTTTGGGCTCGCGGGATTTCAAACAATTGATGCGCAAATTGCGGGTGAAGGAAACCGAGCTGCAAGAGGCAATTCGCATTATCCAAAGCCTCAATCCCCGCCCCGGCGAGCGTATCGGCGAGGACACTACGGAATATGTCGTACCCGACGTATTCGTAAAGAAAGAACACAACCGCTGGATGGTGCAACTCAACCCGGATATCGCGCCGAAACTGCGGATCAACGCAGATTACGCCTCTCTGGTTCGCCGCGCCGACAGCAGCAACGACAACACTTTTTTGCGCGATAACCTGCAGGAGGCGCGCTGGTTCATCAAAAGCCTGCAAAGCCGCAACGAAACCCTGTTAAAAGTGGCCACCTGCATCGTGGAACGCCAACAGGCTTTTCTTGATCACGGCCCCGAGGCGATGAAACCTATGGTCCTGCACGACGTGGCAGAAATGGTGGAAATGCACGAGTCCACCATCTCTAGGGTGACCACGCAAAAATATATGCACACCCCCCAGGGCATTTTCGAACTCAAGTACTTTTTCTCCAGTCACGTCAGTACGGAATCCGGCGGCGAGTGTTCCTCCACAGCCATTCGCGCTATCATTAAAAAACTCGTGGCGGCGGAAAATCCACGCAAACCGTTGAGCGACTCCAAAATTACCGCCTTGCTCGAAGATCAGGGCATTCATGTTGCTCGGCGAACCATCGCCAAATATCGCGAGTCCCTGGGCATAGCGCCCTCAAACGAGCGCAAGCGGCTGGTTTGATCCAGTCGCCATCGTCGTCAAATCAAATGGGGCGAGCCGCAAGGCGTCCCCCGAAATGCGGTTGAAGTCCCTGTATGCAAATAGAATCGCTCCTCACCCATCAACGCACCCTCTGTCACGTTACCTGTACCAGTAAGAAGCGCTCGCTGGAAGTTCTGGCGGCGCTAATTGCCGAAGGCAGTGACAACATAGACGCCGACGAGTTGTTTCAACAACTGGTCGCCAGGGAGCGTCTGGGTTCTACCGGCATCGGTGAAGGCATCGCCATTCCCCACTGCCGTTTCAAAACCGCCGGCGCCACTATAGGCGCACTCATGACATTGGCTAAGCCCATTGATTTCGACTCGGTGGATAGTCGCCCGGTGGATGTCATTTTTGCGATGCTGGTCCCTGAAAACGCGGAAAATGAGCATCTGCAAACCCTGGCCATGCTCGCCGAGCACTTGCAGAACCAGAACTTCGTGCAATCTCTGCGACGCGCCGAAACCGGTGACGATCTCTACCGCGCCGCCATCGAAGCGGAATACTGAGCCGAGGATTGAAGCGTGGAATTTGTGGTGATCAGTGGCAGGTCCGGCTCGGGCAAGACCACCGCGCTTCAGCTTCTGGAAGACAGCGGTTTCATTTGCATCGACAACCTGCCTGTCAACCTTCTTCCCACGCTGATTACCGAGGTGTCGGAGGCTCCCAACAGCAGCTCCATGAAGTTTGCCGTCGGCATCGATGCCCGCAACGTCGGCGGTGACCTGAGCCGTTTTCCCGAAATATTGGAATGGGCGCTTCAGAAACAGAACGCGCATTTTACAGTGGTTTATCTCGACGCCAGCGATCAAGTCTTGATAAAGCGCTTCAGTGAAACCCGACGCAAACATCCCTTGTCCAACAAGACCACCGGCCTGCGAGAGGCAATCCGCTCTGAGAATACGATTCTTGATCCGGTGGCGCGGGTATCCGATATCACCATCGACACCAGCAATCTGACCTTGCATGAACTGCGCACGGCGGTGAAGAAAAAGGTTGCCGGAGCCGAAGGCCAAGGGGTGGCGTTGATGTTCGAATCTTTCGGTTTCAAGTACGGCGTACCGGTGGATGCGGATTTTGTATTTGATGTGCGCAGCCTGCCAAACCCTTATTGGCAGCCAGAGCTGCGCGCGCATACAGGACTGCAAACGCCAGTAATGGATTTCCTCGGTTCGCAGCCGCAGGTCACGTCCATGTATGAAGATATTGTTCAGTTTTTGGAAAAATGGATTCCCAGCTTTGAGCAGAACAACCGCAGCTATTTAACTATCGCGATCGGCTGTACTGGTGGCATGCATCGATCGGTCTATCTTGCAGACAAGCTGAGCGCGCATTTCCAGAAGCTGTACCCGAATGTGCAAACCCGCCACCGTCAGCTGACGCAGACGTCACCCTGACTCTGGCGCGACTCTGATAAGAGTCGCATGGCATAACAATAACGAACATCGGCAACAGCACATGATTTCCAAACAGGTCGTGATCTCCAATAAACTGGGACTCCACGCCAGGGCGGCCACTAAGTTCGCCAATCTGTGTGGTCGCTATGCCTGCAAGATGCAGGTGTGTTGCAACGGCAAGACAATTGACGGCAAAAGCATTATGTCGTTAATGCTTTTGGCCGCTTCCAAAGGGACCACCATCGAGGTAATGGCGGACGGCCACGACGCGGAAGAGGCTGTCGCCGCTCTGTTGGCGCTGATTGAGGACAAGTTCGGCGAAGGGGAATAGTCGGCACGTCGACCCTCTATCAGACTTGCACACAGCGCCCTACGGCATTCCGACCGGAGAATCCCCTAATGCCCAAAACCCCATCCGGCACTGAGCAGCGCAGCTCCCCAGGTCAAGCGCTCGACAGCATTCATCAATGGCTGGAGAGCGGCACCCGACGTCAATTGCGGCTATCGTTGAACGCCCTCGCCCCGGTAGAAATTGCCCGCCTGATTGAAGCCAGTCCACCACCTTCCCGCCGCATTTTATGGGAGCTTATCGACCGGGAAAGCGCCGGCGAGGTGATGGAAGAACTGCCTTTCGAAATCCAAAACTCTTTTCTGCGAGGCATGAACACCCAGGATCTGGTACAGCTCACGGAAGGGCTCGACCCCGATGACATAGCCGATATTTTGCAAAATCTGCCGGAGCAAGTGACCAGCGAAGTACTCCAGGCCATGAGCGCGCGGGACCGGGAGCGGGTCGCCAGCATTCTCGGATACGCTGAAGACACCGCCGGCGGGCTGACCAATACGGATGTGATCACTGTGCGCCCCCGCTTCTCGCTTGATGTGGTGCTCCGCTATTTGCGCCGTCACAGCGAGCTACCGCCGTCGACCGACAATCTTTACGTCGTCAATAAGCAGGACGAATATCTGGGCACCCTGCCGATTGCCAAGCTGCTGACCACCGACCCCGCGGTGACGGTCCGCGAAGTCATGGTGACAGATTTGGAACCCATTCCAGACCATTTGTCCGAAGAGGAAGTCGCCAAGCTGTTCGAGCAGCACGACTGGGTTTCCGCGCCAGTGGTGGATGAAGCCGGCAAACTGATCGGCCGCATTACGATTGACGACGTGGTGGATGTGATCCGCGAAAATGCCGACCACTCATTGATGAGCCTCGCCGGCCTCGACGACGAAGAAGATACCTTCGCTACGGTATTTCGCACCGCACCGCGGCGGGCTATATGGCTGGGAGTTAACTTGCTGGCCGCGCTGTGTGCTGCCAATGTGGTGAATCTGTTTCAGGACACTATCGAAAAAGTAGTGGCGCTGGCGGTGCTTATGCCCATAGTCGCGAGCATGGGAGGAGTAGCCGGTTCGCAGACGCTGACGGTAGTCATCCGTGGTATCAGTCTGGGACAGATCGGCCGTGGCAACCTGCGCTGGTTGCTGTCGCGAGAATGTTGGGTGGGTTTAATCAACGGCACCATCTGGGCGTCGGTCATGGCGCTCATCGCCGGCGTCTGGTTTAACGATTCCACCATCGCCTTAATTATCGGTGTCGCCATGGTAATCAACCTGTTGACCGCGGCGTTTGCCGGCGCGTTGCTGCCGGTATTGCTCAAAACCTGTCGGATTGATCCGGCGCTGGCGGGCGGGGTCACTTTAACCACTGTCACGGATGTTGTAGGCTTCTTCGCCTTTTTAGGGCTGGCCACCTACTTTTTGGGCTGAGGCTTCAGCTTTTGGGCTTGGGGGCTTCCGCTTTGTGGCTTAGGCTTGCTTCCGCTTTGTGGCTGAGGGCCTCAGCTTTTGAGCTTAGGGCATATCCTTTTTTTGGCCGACGGCACCGCCAATGCCTTTGAGCCGTATTTCCGCAGAACCGGTATATATCCATGAAAGAATTTAATCAGAGTTCGCAGGACGGCGAAGAGGACGAGTACGTCAGCAAAACACGGATGAAGAAGGAGGCTCAAGCCCTGCAGGAGCTGGCCGTCCATCTGACAACACTAAAGGCGGAACAGCTGGCGCAAGTGCCGCTGAGCGCCGATATGCTGCGCGCAGTGGAGGAAACCAAGAACATCAAAAAGAATGAGGCGCTCCGACGCCACTATCAGTTTTTGGGCAAAGTAATGCGCAGCGAAGATCATGAGGCTATCTACGCCGCTGTGGCCGGCATGAAGGAGGAGCAGGACCGCATGGCGCGCCTGTTTCATGTGATGGAACAATGGCGGAATGAGCTGATCTCTGGCGAGCAGGACGTACTGGAGCGCTTCATCGATGAATTTCCCCAGACTGATCGCCAACAGCTGCGCTACTTGGTGCGCAGTGCCAAAGGCGCTGTAGGCAGCCAACAGGCCGCCGCTCACGCACGTAAGTTATTTCGCTTCATCCGCGATGCGATGGCAGGCCGCGACGCTGATTGAGCCCAGGTTTCCGCTTCTGCCACCCCGGGCGCATTTTTGCTGGGTGCATCGCACCCGCAGAGCGGTCGCCGCAGTTACCATAATCTTTCTAATTGCCGGCAATAGGAGCAAATCGTGAATACCACCCACATCAATGCTCTGACCATCGGCCTACTGCTGACGGGAATCAGCAGTCATACCACCGCAGACAGTTACGGTATTTTCGACGCCCGCGGCCTTGCGCTCGGAGGTACTGGCGTCGCCCTCGGCAATGTCGACACCGGGCACTTTTACAACCCGGCACTGACGGCATTTCATCAAGGCCATGAAGACCGTACTCGCGACGGCTCCCACAGTTTTCACACGGTTCTGGCAGCCTTGTCGGATGGCGCACGCACCGCGGCGGACGTCATTGCGGATGACCTTGAGGGTCGCCTCAGTGCCGCTATCGACAGTCTTAATGAAGTGCCCACGCCCGGAGCTGCGCGCGCCGGCATCAACGCCGCGCAGGAGCTGGACGACGCCATGCGCCATCTGGACGGAAAAAATGTGAATGCCGACGGCTATCTGGGCTACAGCATCAGCTTGCCGGGGGACAGTGAAGGCGGCGCATTTTTTGTAGGCTCGAGATTTATTGGCCGGGGCATCTCCGACATTAATAGCGCAGACTTTGAACTGCTTCAGGATTACGTTGAAGCTTTGGAATTTGTCGAAAGCGGCGGCACCGCCGGCGAAGAGCATCCAGAGCTTCGCGATGCCGAAGGCCGTTTCATCGACCCCAGCTTTCGTATCCAATCATCAGCCGCCGGCACTGGGTTACTGTTATCGGAACTCGGTGTTTCTGCGGCCAAGCAGTACACCCTTTGGGGCCAGAGCGTGGCTTTTGGCCTTGCGCCGAAAGTTGTCTATTTGCGCATCTTTGATGAGGATTGGCGGGTGGTGGACGGAGAGTTTGCCAGCATCGGCGAAAACCGTACGGAGTTTTATTTCAATCTGGATTTGGGCACTGCTGTGACGCTGGCAGATCATTGGCGGGTGGCTCTGGCGGTAAAGGATTTGCGCAGCAAAACCATCACGACAGACATTGGCGACCGCATTGAGTTACAACCGCGCTCACGCCTTGGCCTCGCCTATATCAGCGAAACCCTTGATGTGGGGGTGGATGCAGAGCTGGACAAAACACCCGCCTTGCAGGGCATCAGCACCCGACAGGACATAAGCCTGGGCATGGAATACCGGCTTTCATCGCTGGCATTGCGTTTGGGTTATCGGCATGACCTAGAAGGCTCTGTGGGCGATCAATTCAGCGCCGGGCTGGGCTGGCGTGTCAGTCGGTTGTTAATGGACGTATCCTACATCCAAGGCGACGGTGGTGAGGGTGCAGGGCTGCGTTTGGGCTGGAGCTATTAACCAGAGGGGAACTCATCGCAGATTAAAAACGGCGGTGGCTGAGCACCGGCATCTGCCGCCGTAAATCCTGTAACTCGACAAAATCCAGATCGGCAATAGCCAAACCCGGGCCTTCCTCTTGGCGACAAGCCAACACCCGGCCCCACGGATCGATAACACAGGAGTGTCCCCAGGTACGCCGTTTGGCATCGTGCTGGCCACCCTGATTCGCAGCCAGAACAAAACATTGATTCTCAATGGCGCGAGCGCGCAGTAAAACCTCCCAATGCGCTTCGCCGGTGCGGTATGTAAACGCCGAAGGCACCGTCAACATGACCGCCCCCAATTGCGTGAGCGCCCGGTAATACTCGGGAAAACGCAGGTCGTAACAGATCGACAACCCCAGTCCGCCCCAAGGTGTATCCGCTACCACCGGACGAATACCCGGAGCAAAGCTGTCGGATTCCCGATACTGCCCTACCCCGTCGGCGACTTCTACATCAAACAAATGGCATTTGTCATAGCGAGTTACACACTCGCCTGCCGGGTTCCAAACTCCACAACCAGGGAAAACTTTCCCCGCTGGTGCCGGCCGACCATCGCCGGATACTAAGTAGGGGGCGGTTCCCGCCACCAGCCACAACTGATGCTGGCGCACGATGGTAGCGAGGAAGCGTTCGATCACGCCGGAGCCATCACTAGGCTCACCTAGCAAATGCAGATCGCGACGACCAAAGACGGCAAAATTTTCCGGCAAAACCAATAACCGTACGCCTGCCGCTGCGGCCGTTGTGATCAGTTTTCCGGCCTGGTCCAGATTAACGTCCAGGTCTGGACCACTGCACATCTGCGCTACCGCGACGCGTAACGGTTCAAGGATCAAGCACACCTCCAGATGATGAACCGGCAGCGGCAGGTCCGGGCGGATCCGCCACGGTATTTTCGAAAATGCGTTCCAACTTCGCCTCCGGGTCGTTCCAGCTGCCGCTCACGTTGTAGCGCAAACTGGAAACCCGCTCCACTTGGTCCTTAAAAATCTTACCGGCGACATACACACCGATCGCCAGCGGAACACCGCCGGTGAGCGCTGCCGCAACCGTCAAGTTGCCGGCCAGCGGCAGGGTAGCCACCAACTGAGTATCCAGCGTCTCCTTTGCCATGTTCAGGTCCCCCACCAATTGCAAATGGCTGGACGGAGTGCTGACCTGGAGTGGTTGGCGTATATGGACGATGCCACTGCGAAACAGCAACGCGCCGTCAATCTCTTCATAAGCCAGGCCCGCAGCACCCAGATCGGAAAAATCCAAACGCAGGCGCCGCGCCAGGGTGTCGAAGTTCAACAGGCCAATCAGCTTGAGCAGCGGGTTTTCACCCACACTGCCGCCACGACTGAAGACGCCGCGCTGCACCGAAAGATCGACCACTCCTGCAAGTTCCAAAAGGTCCACGTCCACTGGAGGTCCGGGCCATTGCAGATCCACATCAAGCGTCGCGCTGTCACTGCTGAGCGCCGGCTCAAGGTGGAGCTGATGAAATGTATCGGCCAGATTCTGCGCGCGAATCACCCCGGAAAAATAGCTGCTGTCGCCAGTAGGTGTCCTCATCCACACCAGTTCGGCACCAGGCTTACCGCGACCGCCAATGGTAAGCCCCACAGTGTTCGCGGTTAGGTCATACGCCAGCAGACCGCGCTCGATGGGGCGCAATTTCATTGCCCAGCGCCCCAAAACAGTCGCGCCGTTGCGCAAATCTGTAATTTGCACATCCACCGCCGGCACTCTGGCAAGATCGAGACTGCGCCAGAAATCATCGGCCGGAGAAGTAAAGGGATCGCCAGCGACGATAATGTCGTCGCCATCGGCAACGGCTTGCGCATCCGTTGGTGGAGCTTCGCCGGGCAAGTACAGACGGTCGAGATCGATCTGCAGAGGTGCGTCGCCCTGTGACCAGATCACCCGCCCGGCCAGGATTTCATGCTCCAGCTCCAGCCGCCAGACACCCTCGTCCTCAGCGGCGCGAAGATGCAGATCATCCAGGTGCAAATCCCCGGCTTGCAACTCGCCGATCTGTAAGTCGGCCCGAATCGGCAAAGGTTCAGTGGCGTCGCCCGATGTCGCCGCCGACGCAGAGAGCGATTCGCTCGCCTTAAGGGCTGCAACATATCGTTCAATAATGTCGCGCCACAGAAGCGCATCGGCCTGGGCCACCGGGCCGCGGATTTGGAATAGTCCCTGCTGCAAGGGTTCGCCAGTTTTTGCCAGTGACAGCGCGCCCGCCTGCATTTGCCCGGCGCGACTTTCCCAGCGCAGTTCCGCAACCTCGTCGAGAACAAAGCTATAGAGAGAAAGCGGTGTGTCGCCCGGATGGCGTTCGATCAGCACCTGCAACGGTCGTTCTTCCGCGGCACTCTTCTGAAACGGTTGTGGTGCCAGCAGGGACACGCCTTCCAGGGAGCTGTTCAACGATAGGCGCATAGCTGACCGGCCGCCCATGGGGACACGCAGCTCCCCTGTCACAGAGCTGCTGCCGCTGGCAAAGCTCAGTTCCGGGCGCCGTGACCAGGTCTGAACATCGGCGATGTCCGGGCGACCACGAAATCCCGCAATGAGCGTGCGACCGTCGGCAGCAGGTTCTGTACGCAGCGTGACCTGCGCCGGCGCGCCCCACAGGCGCGCGTCGATACCGCTACTGGACAACCCTGTTGCCGAATCGTACGTCAGTTGGCCGTTCACTTCGGTAAAGGTGAGATTCAGACCCGGCATATGCAAACGATTGTCGTTGAATTGCAGCTCAACCTTTTGCCGGGCGGCATCACCTCGCTCGCGCTCCAAAGGTACCAACACATCAACCTGGGCACCCAGCGGACCTTGCCACTGCCAGTTCGCCACCTGTTCACCACCCGTCTCCCGCAATGGTGTCTGCGCCAACAGACGCTTGGCGTCACCGCTGTCGCCGCTCACTTGAGCCTGAACGCGAATTCCGCGCCCACTACTACCTGCCAAGCGGGTCAGATCCACGCTGGCTTGGGTTACTTTTATTTGTTCCAGCGCACCTGTCAGCCCCGTCACCGAAAGCGCCTGATCATCCAGGTACAGATGGCCGGCACCCTGTTGCAATGGCGGCCACGCAGGATCGAAGGCGATTTCCGCGTTGGCGATATGGCCACGCAACTGAATAACCCGAGCGGTGGTGGCATTTTTGAGTAGGGAACCGTGATAGATAAAACCCGCGTCACTTACCTCACCGCCAAGAAAAGCGCGGTTGAGCCACTGCAACAAGGGCGCGGGGGCAGTGCGCGGCACGAGCATCCGATGCAATTCCACAGGGCCCTGGCGAACCCCCACCGCCAGAGTCATCTCCGGCTCGCCACCTCGGTCTATTGGCAGGTGGAGATTAAGATGGCCGAGCGCGGAAACATCGTCGTTGGCGAGCTTCACCAAACCGGAGGACAGATAAACCTTGCGCGCCGCCATGTCGATCTCCCAACGAATAGCGCCTTCCGCCTCGCGGAAACTCAGCGGCTGGTCATACAACAGCGGAAAGGCCATCACAAACCCTTCCACGCTACGCAGGCGAAGCTCTCCGCCCAGAGCACTGGCTTCAAAGAAGCCGTTAACCCCGGTAAGCGCCGGCGCTCCTTGCCAGGCGGCGACCTGGCCTTCGACAATATTGCCGCGCAACACAAAATGCCCTTGGTCAGCGGGACGACGCAGGATGTGCACGTTGCGCAGCTCCCCCTGCGGTTGCAGCGTCGCGATTGTCTCCTGTGCCCGTCCTTGTAATAGCCCAGCGCGCTGTACCACTTCACCCCACTGCGCCAAATCCACAGTGCCCAGCGCAAGTTCGGTTTCCCCGCCATAGCTACCGCGCAGGGTTAAATCCAATGGCGGCGCAGCAAAATCTGCCCACGATAGCTGCATCCCCGAAGCATCTACCTGCCATCCTCGCTGGGGCTCCCAGGATCCACTAAAACGGCTCTGCAAAGATGCCGGCCACTGCATATGGGCCGGCGGTCGCAGTGGCGAACCCTCCACCGCGACCTCCCCGTTCCAGGACACGCCGCGGCTCGATGTTCCTTGAAACCACAAGGACAGCGTCACTCTGCCATCGTCTCGCCAGCCGCTATCGGCCGTTGTCGACGGGTCACCGCTCAGCAGATCGTCGCGAATACCCAACGCCGCGAGCACTTTTGCCGAGGGAAATCGCTGAAGATGGAGATAACCGCGAGCATTAAAACGGGCGTCGTCGCGGGGATCACCTGTGCCTTCCACCACCAAATAGAGCGACTGTTGTTCCTGGTCGACACCAAAAGACGCGGCCAAACGGTGGAACTGTGCATCGTTCTCCAGGCGGATGTGGGGAATTGCGAGTTCTGTGGATAAGCCGCTGCGAAACAGTAATGTCAGACGCGTATCGGTGAGTTCGACTCGGCGACCGAAAAGAAAGATATCCACCGGATCGCGGAAACGGGGTCCCTCATCAACTAACGGCGAAGGCGGTTTCATGGGCGCCAATCCCTGCACCCACCAACGCCCGTGTTCGTTCTGCCGCAAAACGCCGCTCAAACCGGTAAAGGTGACCTTGCGGAACCCGAGACGCCAGTCGCGCAAGGTGCTGAGCAGGCTGACTTCGGCGCTTACCTGCTCTACCTGGAACACCGGCTCGTTGTCACGATTGCGCACCGCGACCGCTGTGAACGTCACCCGCGGTCGCAAGCCAGTCCATTTCGCGCTGATATTGCCAACCTCCACCTGCGCACCAAGTTGCGCCGATAATTGTTGCTCCATCTCGCTGCGATAATCGTTCAAAACTGGAAACAGCGCCCGTCCCAACTGCACCACCACCGCCAAGGTAATAATGACGAAGAGCACCGCACCCCAAAACGAGCGGACCCAAAAACGCAGGTGACGTCTCAGTAGGCGGGCCAACAGATCAGGTCTCCAGAATTGTCACATGCATAAAACGGTAATTTTCAAAATGCCTAAACCATGGGTCAGACCAGGATGATGTCGTACTGCTCCTGGTTGTAGATGGTTTCGACCTGAAACTGAATAGTGCGGCCGATAAAAGCCTCCAGATCCGCGACGTTCGCCGATTCTTCGTCCAATAGTCTGTCGATGACGATCTGCGACGCCAGCACCAGAAACGCGGAGGAATCGTAAGTACGTGCCTCCCGAAGGATCTCACGGTAGATTTCGTAACAGACGGTCTCGGCGGACTTAAGCCGGCCACGGCCCCGACACACCGGGCAAGGCTCACAGAGAATCTGCCCCAGAGATTCGCGAGTGCGCTTGCGGGTCATTTCCACCAGACCCAGGGCAGACACGCCATTGATGGTGGTTTTGGCGCGGTCGCGTTCAAGTGCTTTTTCCAGGGTGCGCAGCACCTGCCGCTGATGTTCCTGGTCAGTCATATCGATAAAGTCGATGATGATGATGCCGCCAAGATTGCGCAGGCGCAGCTGGCGGGCGATGGCGGCGGCGGCTTCTAGATTGGTCTTGAAGATCGTCTCCTCCAAATTGCGGTGACCAACGAACGCACCGGTATTCACGTCGATGGTGCACATGGCCTCGGTCTGCTCGATGATCAAATAGCCGCCGGATTTCAGCACCACCTTGGTGTCCAGTGCTCGCTTGAGCTCCTCTTCCACACCGTAGATATCGAACAGCGGCCGCTCACCAGGATAGTGCTCGATGCGCCCGCCAATTTCCGGGGCGTAGTGTTTGGCAAAACTCGCCATACGTTGGAAAGACTCGCGAGAATCGATGCGGACCTTCTGGATTTGCGGGCGCATCAGATCGCGTACGGTGCGCATAAACAAGGGCAAATCTTCATAGATAATCGCTGGAGCTTTGGCTTTCTTAATAGTGTCTGCCAAGTCGTGCCAAAGTTTGTAGACAAAGGGAATATCCGCCCGCAACTCGTCCTCGGAAACCCCCTCTGCCACCGTGCGCACGATAAACCCACCTTTATACTGATCGGCATATTCAGCGGCGAGCTTTTCCACACCCTTACGCAACCGCTCGCGCTCCGCCTCTTCTTCAATGCGATTGGAGACGCCTATGTGGTCGGTGTGCGGCATATAGACTAAATAGCGGGCCGATACGGATAAATGAGTGGTCAGGCGCGCGCCTTTGTTGCTGATGGGGTCCTTGGTAACCTGCACCAGTAAAGACTGTCCCTCATGCACCAGCGAACGTATATCCGCCACTTCCGCGGTGCGCTCCTCCATACCATTTTTATTGAGCGGCGCAATATCTGCCGCGTGAATAAAGCCGGCGCGCTCTTGCCCTATATCGACAAATGCGGCCTGCATACCCGGCAATACGCGCACAACTTTGCCGAGGTAAATGTTGCCCACATAGCCTTTGCGCTTCACCCTTTCAATGTAAATCTCCTGCACCACACCGTTTTCGATCAGGGCGGCCCGGGTTTCCGTCGGGCCAAAATTCACCAGAATTTCATCGCTCATAATTCGCTCCACACCATACTGGCACATCAAACTGCGCCAGCAGCGCCTGGGTCTCCGTCAGTGGCAGGCCTACCACATTGCTATAACTACCTGCGAGGCGGGCAACAAACACCGCACCAAGCCCTTGAATACCGTACCCTCCGGCTTTGTCCGCCGGCTCCCCGGTGTCCCAATAGCGCTCCGCTTCAGTCGGATTTATCGGGCGAAATTGCACTTCCGTTGTCACCACCTGTACCTGCTGGAGATCACCGCAACAGAGCGCCACTCCCGTCAATACTTGATGGCTATCACCGCCCAGGCTGGTCAGCATAGCCAACCCATGCTCGCGGTCGCGAGGCTTCTCGAGAATGTGGCCGCGATGAACCACCACCGTGTCCGCTCCCAACACCGGCAACTCGGGGCGCAGCCTGCTACCGGCCCGGGCCTTTGCCAGCGCTAGCCGTTGCACATAATCCGCGGGCAGCTCCCCCGGTTCGGGTATTTCAGGCACCGGCACCGTAAGCACGGCGAAGCGCACGCCGATTTGCCGCAACAGCTCTTGCCGGCGCGGTGATTGAGAGGCCAATAGCAAATGGACGGAAGTCATTATGGTTCTCGTCTGAATGTGGGTCGAAGCGATCGGTCATAGACAGTCGCGGCGAGACTGTATTCTGCTTTATTAAAAAATTCGGTAGCGTCGCTGCACCCGGCGCATCAAAAGCACCACGAGCGGCCAGCAAATCGCCGAAACCAGCGCGGAGATCACCATGTAGCGGGCCGGGGCCGCATAGCCATTCAGCCCTTGTATCCAGTTAACAAATAACTGGTGAATGCCGACAAATACAAAGATCCAAAAGGTTTGCTGAGTCATCGAATAGGTGCGTAAACGACGATAGGACATGGTGCCGATATAGGCGACCAATGCCAGTGCCAAGGCGTGCCCGCCCCACACACCATCCTCCACCACATCCTGCAGCAAACCCAGGCACCAAGCGACGCTGACACCGACTTGATGCGGGCTATGCAGTACCCAGTAAATCACCAGCAGGCATAAAAGTTCAGGGCGGTAGATCGACACTGAAGGAGAAAGGGGGTATACGGCCACCAGTATTGCCACTACCACGCCGGCAGCAAATACCAGAAATGCAGAGAGCGGGCTGGACATGGGATCACTCACCGGACGTGGCGGGTGTCGTTAACGACTCATCCTCCACCCGATGGCGATCAAAGACCAATAACACGTGGCGGTTGCGATTCAGCTCCGCCATAGGACGCGCGGTGACGGTGGCAAAAGGTTTGCCGGGGTCGTGGGTGACTTTTTCCACCAGTGCCACCGGATAGCCCGGGGGAAAGCGCTGACCCAGGCCGGAAGTAACCAGCAGATCCCCCTCTTCGATGTCCATAGTGCTGGAGACAAAACGCAGTTGCAGCTCGAACAAATCGCCCTGCCCCTCCGCCACCAAACGTATGCCGTTGCGGTTAACCTGTACCGGTAGCGCGTGGCTGGAGTCTGTGATCAGCAGCACCCGGCCAGTGTGCCTGCCTACCTCCACTACTTGACCCACCAAACCATAAGCATCAACCACCGGCTGGCCCACGTATACGCCGTCAAGAGTGCCGCGATTGATCATGACTTTGTGTTTCATAGGATCCGGCGACACGCCGATGAGCTCGGCCACCAGCACCCGATCCTCAATGGTGTCGGCGGAATTGAGCAATTGGCGCAGGCGGGTATTTTCCGCGGTGAGAGAAGCCATTTGTTGCAGTTTGCGCCGAAGCACCAGCACTTCGGTGTGCAGAGCTTTGTTTTCCTCTTGCAGATCGTCTTTGGAAGCCAAACGATCACCCGACCAGCGACTGACCTGGCCGGGAATATCGGTTATCCAATAAATTGGCAACGTAAAGTCGCTAACCCGCTGGCGCACCCCCTCTAGCCAATCGGTTTTGCTGTAGATAAGGGCGACAGCGAGCGCGAGCACAGCCAGCACTGCAAGCCTTGCTCCTGGAGACGGACCTTTGGCAAACAGCGGCTTGATAAGCGAACCTCAGGAAGAAAAATCAGTAGTGCAGATGAATGGCGCGGCTATCCATAAGTTCCATCGCTTTACCGCCACCGCGGGCAACGCAAGTGAGTGGATCTTCCGCCACCAGCACCGGCAGGCCGGTTTCTTCCATCAATAAACGGTCTATGTCGCGCAAGAGTGCGCCGCCGCCCGTGAGCACTATGCCGCTCTCAGCAATGTCGGACGCCAATTCCGGCGGCGATTGTTCCAGCGTGCTTTTCACCGCCTGAACGATACCGGAGAGCGGTTCCTGCAGCGCTTCAAGCACTTCATCGCTATTCAGGGTAAAACTGCGCGGCACGCCTTCAGCGAGATTGCGACCGCGCACGTCGATTTCCAATACTTCGCTACCAGCGAACGCGCAACCGATTTCTTTCTTGATGCGCTCGGCGGTCGCGTCGCCGATCACCGTACCGTATTTGCGGCGCACATAATTAACGATCGCTTCGTCAAAACGGTCTCCCCCGATGCGCACAGAATCGGAAAGCACTACACCGTTAAGGGAAATAATCGCAATTTCAGTCGTGCCGCCGCCGATGTCTACCACCATCGAACCCGTCGCTTCCGCCACTTTTAATCCGGCGCCTATAGCAGCGGCCATAGGTTCTTCAATCAGCCGCACTTCCCGCGCACCAGCACCGAACGCCGATTCGCGAATTGCTCTTTTTTCCACTTCAGTCGAGAGACAGGGAACGCACACCAGCACGCGAGGACTTGGTTGAAACCAGCTGTTTTCATGCACTTTGCGAATAAAATGCTGCAGCATTTTTTCGGTGACTTGGAAATCGGCAATAACACCATCTTTTAGCGGGCGAATGGCAGTGATATTTCCAGGGGTGCGACCGAGCATACGTTTTGCCGCCATACCCACTGCTTCGACGGATTTTTGGCCATTGTGATTGCGGATGGCAACGACAGAAGGTTCGTTGAGGACAATGCCGCGCTCGCGGACATAAATAAGAGTATTTGCGGTGCCGAGGTCAATAGAAAGATCGTTGGAAAATATTCCGCGCAGACGCTTTAGCATAGTGGTGGAGAAACCTTTATTTTGATGTCAACCCGGTGAGAGGGCGGGTATTCCGCGGGTCGCTGTTGTTGTTCGGGCCCGGATTTGCAGTTGTTTGGGTCCAGTTTTACACGGGAAACAATGCGGAATCGTAAATCGTGGCACTCTAGCAACGCCGGGGATTTAGAGCAAGGCGCAAATGTGGTAACTTAGCGCGCCTTATTAATCCCACTCAGTATAGATGAAATTTAGCGTACAACCGCCGCCGGAATTGGCCGTGCGGTTATGGCGCAGGAGAATCCCGTGGACCGTTCCGAAATCGAAAAACTGGCGCAATTAGCGCGCCTGGAAATTCGTGCAGAAGCACTCGAAGAAGTCGCCGACCGCATCAGTAATGTCCTTGCATTAGTGGATCAATTGCAGGCGCTGGACACGGCTCACGTAGAACCCATGGCGCACCCTCTCGATGCCGTGCAGAGATTGCGTGCAGACAATGTCACCGAACCGGACTGCCGCGCTGCGTTTCTCGCCATCGCTCCCGCCACCGAAAATGGTCTTTATCTCGTTCCCAAAGTCATCGATTAATTTTCCCGCGGCACTGCCCGCGCAGCGGATATTCACCCCATGCACAATCTCACAATTGCTCAAATGATCCGCGAGCTGCGCCAGAAAACCTTTTCCAGCGCGGAATTGACGGAACATTTTCTCGGGCGCATCGAGCGCTTGGATAATCAGTACAACAGTTTCGTTTCTATCACTCGTGAACAGGCTCTGCAGCAAGCCCGACAGGCGGACGCGCGTCTCGCCGCGGGAAATGCGCCAGCACTCTGCGGCATTCCTCTCGCTCATAAAGATATTTTTTGTACCAACGGCGTGCGCACCAGTTGCGGTTCAAAAATGCTCGATAATTTTGTGCCGCCTTACGACGCCACCATAGTGGAAAATTATTTGCGCGATGGCGTGGTGATGTTGGGCAAAACCAACATGGATGAATTCGCAATGGGTTCATCCAACGAAACCAGTTATTACGGTCCGGTAAAAAATCCCTGGGC
>DJFQ01000006.1:27411-33648 GCA_002432095.1 Marinagarivorans sp. UBA5868
ACCGGCATTAAACCGACTTACGGCCGCGTATCCCGCTGGGGCATGATCGCCTTCGCATCCAGCCTTGATCAGGCCGGGTTGATGACCCGCACCGCAGAAGACGCCGCTCTCCTGCTCAACAGCATGGCGAGCTTCGACAGCAAAGACTCCACCTGCCTCGACGAGCCTGTACCCGACTACACAGCAACTTTGAATAATTCAATCAGCGGTTTGAAAATCGGTATTCCTGAAGAATACTTTGGCGAAGGGTTAAACGCAGGTACCGCACGCGCAGTTGAAGACGCGATTAAAACCTTCGAAAAACTCGGCGCGACTGTTCATTCCATCAGCCTGCCTCACAGTCATATCGCGGTGCCGGCCTATTATGTGATCGCGCCAGCGGAATGCTCCGCGAACTTGAGTCGATTCGACGGCGTGCGTTACGGCTACCGCTGCGAAAATCCACAAAATCTGGAAGATCTTTATAAGCGTTCGCGCAGCGAAGGATTTGGTGAAGAAGTCAAACGCCGCATTATGGTCGGCTGCTATGCATTGTCGGCTGGTTTTTATGATGCCTACTATGCGAAAGCGCAAAAAGCGCGTCGATTGATTCAGCTGGATTTTGTCGATGCCTTCAAACAAGTGGATTTGATCATGGGTCCCACCTCCCCTTCACCCGCCTTTGAATTCGGCTCTAAAGGCAAAGATCCCGTCGCCATGTACCTGGAGGATATCTACACCATCGCCACCAACTTGGCGGGGCTGCCCGGCATGTCGATTCCCTGCGGCCTGGTGGATAAAAAACCGGTCGGACTGCAGATCATCGGCAACTATTTTGCCGAGGCCCATATGCTCAATGTGGCGCACCAGTTCCAGCAAAACACCCAGTTTCACGACCTGGCTCCGGCCGGTATTCAATAAAGGTACATGTAATGGAATGGGAAACCGTCATAGGTCTGGAAGTTCACGTCCAGCTGGCCACTCGCTCGAAAATGTTTTCCGGCGCAAGCACAGCATTCGGCGCTGAGCCCAATACCCAGGCCTGCGCCATCGACCTTGCCATGCCCGGCACTCTACCCAGTGCCAACGCAGATGCCTTTCGCATGGCCACTATGTTTGGTCTCGCGATTAATGCCGAAATCAACCGCCGCTCCATCTTTGAGCGCAAAAATTACTTTTATCCAGATCTGCCCAAGGGCTACCAGACCACTCAGTTGGCCCGCCCAATCGTCGGCGCCGGCCATCTGGATATAACGCTCGGCAGTGGTGACACCAAGCGGGTACGCATTCATCACGCGCATTTGGAAGAAGACGCCGGCAAATCGCTGCACGAGGATTTTCACGGCATGTCCGGCATAGACCTCAACCGCGCCGGCACACCGCTGATCGAAGTAGTCACCGAACCGGATATGCGCTCGGCGGAAGAAGCCGTCGCCTTCGCCAAAAAATTGCACGGACTGGTGACCTCGTTGGGAATTTGCGACGGCGAAATGTCCCAGGGCTCGATGCGTTTCGACGTGAATATTTCCATCCGCCCAAGAGGCCAGGAAAAACTCGGCACGCGCACGGAAACCAAAAATCTCAACTCCTTCAAATTTATGGAAGAAGCCATAGAACTGGAAATCGAGCGGCAAATTCAGGTGTTGGAATCCGGTGGCAAAATCATGCAGGAAACCCGCCTCTACAATGGCGACACCAAAAAAGCGCGCTCCATGCGCAGCAAAGAAGACTCCAACGATTACCGCTATTTCCCCTGCCCCGATCTGCTCCCGGTAGTGTTGGATGAGGCGTATATCGAAGACGTGCGCCGTCAAATGCCGGAATTGCCGGAAGCCAAACGCGCCCGCTATATGTCCGAGCTCGGATTGCCGGAATACGACGCCAGTATCCTCAGTGGCGACGCCACCACCGCTGCTTATTTTGAAGAAGTCGCGCGCATCTCCAGCCAACCGAAACTTGCGGCGAACTGGGTGATGGGCGATATCGCCGCGCAACTCAATCGCCAGGAATTGAGCATCCGTCAGTGCCCGATTAATGCAAGCGCTCTCGCAGGACTAATCAAGCGCCTGGACGACGGCACTATCTCCAGCAAAATGGCGAAAACGGTATTTGAGGCCATGTGGAATGGTGAAGGTGATGCGGACACCGTGATCGAAACCAAAGGATTGAAGCAGGTGTCGGATTCTGGCGCACTGGAAAAAATCGTCGACGACATCATCGCCAATAATCCCCAGCAGGTCGCCAATTACCGCGGCGCAGCGGAAGACAAACGGCCGAAAATGTTGGGCTTTTTTGTCGGTCAGGCGATGAAGGCGTCCCAGGGCCAAGCCAACCCCCAGCAGCTTAATAAAATCCTGCTGGAGAAACTGGGAGGATAAGACCGCTGCCACCTCCACCATGCGAGGTGGAGGAGTAAGAACCGCCTCCGAAGCAGGTTAGGTCTTCCGCCGCGACGGCCGAAGATTCTCCGATCGGCCCCCTCCCCTCGCAAGGGAAGGGGTCAAATATCCACTTGCCGTTACAGGACTACTTATGACACTGAAAAAAGACAAAGCCAAAGTTCTCGGTGAACACTTCGATGACGACCGCATTCGCACTTTTTTAAATGTTGAACCCTACGGCGGACTTGAGCACGATTACTGTGCATTGGAAAAAGCCTATCGGGGCATGAACGCGGAAAACTTCGCCACCTTCGCACGCTTTTTTGTGGAAGAAGGGCACAACATCAACGCGTCTAATGGCGAGGGCAAAACTTTTTTACAGGCAATTAGCAGCCATCGGCACGCCGGCGAATATATAGAAGCGCTCAAAGCCGCCGGCGCCAGTGACGAAGAGGCGAATTGATTCGCCTCCCAATGCAATCCGAGTTATCCCGCAATAGTCTTGTCTCTGGCGCCCGCTATTTTGTCCGCGGGCTGCGCCTGCTTTTGCACCCGAAATTGCGCTGGTTTGTGCTAGTGCCCATCGCGATTAACTGCGTACTGTTCGTCGCACTCACGACAGTACTTCTACAGTATTTCAGCCATCTCGCAGATTGGCATTTACCCCTGCCGGAAATTTTGCAATTCCTCGAAAAAACTCTGAAATGGGTGGCTTGGTTTCTTATTTTGGTGGTGCTGCTAATCGCCTACGGCTATTCATTCAACATCATTACCAATATTTTTGCCGCCCCTTTTTACGGCGTTTTGTCGCAGAAAGTAGAAGAATTGGTGACTGGCAATGTTGTAGAAGATGAACCACTTATGCGGATGATTCCGCGCACCATGATTCGCGAACTGAAAAAGCTGGTTTACTTCATCACCCGCGGCATATTTGTGTTTTTGGTGATGCTGCTGCTGGGTCTGACATTCATTCTGAATGTTCTGGTGCCGGTGGTGGGCACCCTTTGGAGCGCGTGGTCCATGGCGATTCAATACGTGGATTATGCTGCGGACAACCATCAGACCGACTTTGTGGTACTACGCAAAATGTTGCGCAAACGACGCTACAGCAGCATTGGTTTTGGCGGTGCGGTAATGGCTTGCAGCATGGTGCCGGTTTTCAACATTATCGCGATGCCCGCTGCGGTTATCGGTGGTACTTTATTTTGGGTCAACGAAATTAAAGGACTGCAGCTATTGCCTGAACACCAGGACGCAAATCGGCGTTGATTATCAGCGCCTCCATGTTCGCGGAGGCGGACGATAAGCTAATTTAATACAGCGCAAATCAACGACGCGGTGGTCGACGTTTATGATTGCCAGAATGATGTTGCCGGGAAGCTCGACGGTCTTCCGCGTGTTGTGCTGTTAATGCCTTTTGCAACTCCTCGGGGATGGCTTTGAGAAGGTTCTCCGGCGGCTGCTCGCAGCGGATGGGGTGCCCCAACAGAGCCTCAATCGCCGGCAGACGGAATGCGTCATCTTCGCAGGCGAAACTGATGGAGGTTCCGCGACTGCCCGCCCGTCCCGTGCGACCGATACGATGGACATAATCCTCCGGCTCTTCTGGCAAGGTGTAATTCACCACATGGGAAACGTCATTAATATGAATCCCTCGCCCTGCCACATCGGTAGCGACCAATACTTTAATCTGGCCACTTTTGAACGCATCCAGGGTTTTCACCCGCTTATTCTGATCGACCTCGCCGGACAGCAAACCCGCTTTAAAGCCCAGACTGCGCAAACCGCCGAATAACTTGCGGCACTGGTCCCGGCGATTGGCAAACACCATCAAACTTTCCACATCGGTCTGCAGCAGCAAATTGAACAGCAAGGTGTCTTTTTCATCTGCTGATGCCAGATAAATGTGCTGCTCGACCGTGTCCGTCGCCACGGACGTTGGCTCTATCTCCACCCGCGCGGGTTCGAACATCCACTGGTCCGCCAGATTCAAAACGTCCGAGGAGAACGTCGCGGAAAACATCAAGGTCTGGCGATTTTCCCGCCGCGGAGTCAAACGCACGATACGGCGCACCTGCGGGATAAAACCCATATCAAGCATACGGTCGGCTTCGTCAATCACCAGAAGTTCTACATGATCGAGAAACACGTCGCCGCTGTCGCAGAAATCGATTAAACGGCCTGGGGTTGCCACGAGAATATCCACCAATTCCCGCTGCAATTGATTGCGCTGCTTGCCATAGTCCATGCCACCAACCAAGGTATGCACGGTTAAGTCTGTGAAGCGTGTCAGCGCCTTGGCATCTTCGGCGATCTGCAACACCAGTTCGCGGGTCGGCGCCAGCACCAAAGCTCGCGCCTCCCCGGCATAACGTTCGCCTTCCACCGGATTGTTCAGCAAATCTTGAATCACGCTGATAAGAAACGCCGCCGTTTTGCCTGTCCCGGTTTGCGCCCGCCCCAATACATCGTGGCCCGCTAGACTGTACGGCAAAGACTGCGCCTGTATCGGTGAACAGTACTGAAATCCGAGGGCCTGGATGGCTTGCATCAGGGAATTGGACAGCTGGAAGTCATGAAAACGTAGCTTGCCCTCGGTGGGAGGAACCGGAAATTGCTCAATACTCCAATTGGAGGTATCTGCAGGAGAATGATCTTTCTTCAAATGTTCTACCAGTTGCTTTTATCTAGAGCGGATATGAATGGACCCAATCGGGTGCACAAGAAACGCGCAGTTTAACACGACACCTGGGAAATACAGCATCTCCGGGATTCCGCCAGATAAGCCCCCTTAACCCACAAGTTGTCGCCCCGCTCAACACTCGTAGCGGCTCGCAATCCACGCCGGACATTTCAAGGTTCCAACCACATCAATCCAGGCTATGATGCCGCAGTCGGCCTGAACATCTCGCAATCGCGAAGTTTGGCATATACTTAACAGCAGCATAAATAAAGCAGGACGCTGACGCTGTTATTGCGTTAACCAATCAGTATCGTTAACACGATGCAGCCCACCTCTTCTCACAGTCAGCGTTTAATAACAAGATTTATCGACCTTAATGGAGGAAACCATGAGTCGCGCTTTGTCATCCGCCCCATCCTCATTTAAAAAACCGTTGTACATTGCCATCTCAATGCTATGCGCAAGCGGCGTCGCGTCCGCGCAAACCAGCGAACCCAAAATTCTGGAAGAAGTTTTAGTTACCTCGCAAAAACGCGTACAGACCCTCCAAGAAGTCCCTATTTCCGTTGCTGCAGTCACCGGCGAGAAAATTGAGCGGATGGGCGTGGAAAATCTGGAAGACCTTACCGCTTACGTCCCCAATATTCATTTCACAGAAACCGGCCTGAGCACACAAATGCGCATCCGTGGAATTGGCTCAGACAACAGCCAGGGCTTCGAGCAATCGGTCGGTGTTTATAAAGACGGGATTTATCACAGCCGAGCGCAACTCTTTCGCGCACCCATGTTTGATGTGGAACGCGTCGAAGTCATGCGCGGCCCCCAAGGCACTTTGTTCGGCAAAAACAGCATCGCCGGCGCGGTGGACATAATCACCGCCAAACCCACGGACGAATTTGAAGGACGCATCTCCGGCAGCTATGAAACCGAATTTAAAACCAAAGAATTGAACGGATTTGTCTCCGGCCCCTTAAGCGAAACCCTAAATGGCCGCCTCGCCGTACGCTACTACGACGATCCCGGATATATGGTAAACACCTTTAAAAATTCCGACGAGCCGGAAACCGAAGAGCAATCCATCCGCGGCTCTTTAGCTTGGGAAGCGTCTGATAATTTAGATGTTTTATTGGTTGCGGAGCACAATACGTTTGATGTGCAAGGGCGGGCGATTGAGATTACTCAGGATATTCCTTC
>DJFQ01000125.1:0-1227 GCA_002432095.1 Marinagarivorans sp. UBA5868
ACGGGGAAATCGCACGGATTATTGCATCCGATCAATGCTTTGAATTTTGAAGACAACGGTCGCTATAACCCCATACCGCCACGGCTGGACCCGCAACAAATCTGGAATGATATGTTCGGTCAGCTGGACACCACCGATCCCGAAGCTGCAGCGTTGCTCAACCGACGCAAATCGGTTCTCGATTTTGTCGGCAAGCGTTACCAGACAATTTCGCAGCAATTGGGTATGTCTGATCGCGCGAAATTGGAACAGCATTTAACAAAAATCCGCGAAATTGAATTGGCTTTGGAAAGCGAAGTTGTCACCGGCGGGGCCTGTGCACAACCGGCCCGTGTCGACACATCGGATTACAACCCAAAATCCGGCCTGAATTCTTCCGATAACGGCAGCCTTAAGGACAACCGCACCGACGCCGCAATCCCTAAAGTCGGCCGTTTGATGATGGACATGATCATCATGGCAATGGCTTGCGACATTACCCGCGTCGCGTCCCTGCAATGGACGGATACAGAAGCGAAACACACTTTCCCCTGGCTGAGTTTATCGGATCACCACCACTACTATCAGCACGACGGCGGATTTCGTCCCAACGAATGTCAGAAAATTTATACCTGGTATGCGGAGCAGCACGCCTACCTTCTGCAACAGATGGCAGAGGTGGATATGGGTGGTCACAGTCTGCTGGACGAAAGCGTGGTATTTATCGGCTCCGAATTATCCGACCCTCCAACTCACGATAAGAAGAATATGCCGTTCCTTCTCGCCGGTAACGGCGGCGGACTGCGCACGGGGCGGATGTTGAATTTTAATGGCCGCAGCCATAACGATTTATTGAGTGGAATTCTCAATTTGTTCGGCGCGTCCGCCAACTCATTCGGTGCGCCGGGATTTAATACCGGAGCAATTACGAACCTGGCGTAAATCAACGCCAGCGCGGTGGGTCGATATCTGCTATCGACCCAACGGTGAAATTGATCGTTCTGATTGATTTCACCGAGTCATAAATAGCGGCGGAACACTCAATTTCCAGGCTATTTGAGGAGCACATCCACCTTTTGGCGGATGCCGGCATTCTATGCCGTTAGTAGCCGACAATTTTACTGGTCGAGCTGACAATTCAAATTAATTTCGATTCTCTTCGATAGGATGGGGCCGAAAAATGCAAGTTAGATTTTTTACACTGTTGATAACACTCGCGCTGAGCGCCTGCGGAGGTGATGCCCCTGG
>DJFQ01000125.1:1248-3506 GCA_002432095.1 Marinagarivorans sp. UBA5868
CGCGTTCAGTCGAACGCTCCACCCTATGCTGCGGGAAAATTGTGCCATCTGCCATTTTTCCGGCACCTTTGTCAGCAATCCCGCGACGGGAATGCCAGTACCCGCACACGCCGACAAAACCGTAAACATTGCGCACGACGCCGTGCTTTCTTATGTCGATCTCGATATGCCGGATTTTTCGCGAATTGTAGAGCGCATGAGTGTCGACCGGCACAATTGCGGAAGTAGCGCCGAATGCGATGCGCTGGCGATGGAATTTACCCAGGCCATTGACGACTGGAATTCCATCGTCAATGGTGGTGTGGTTGTCGGGCCTAGTTGCGCACCGAGCTTTCCCCAGGATCTGATTCTGCTCGCGGATCTGCCTTATGTTAAATCTGCTAGAGACTTATTAGGCGAATGGGTGTTCGAGCAAAAAGACACACCGGATCCCGCTACCAAATTATTTACCCAAAAAAGTACGGTGGCGAATACATCGCTGGTCAATACACGATTGGATTGGGCCGGTTACGCGGTCGATAATTTTCAACGACGCGCGGCACAAATATCAAACTGCGTCTCCGGTGACCGCAATTGCGCACGTACTTTTATTGAAAAAGCTGCGCGCAAGGGTTTTAAACGCCCGCTGGTAAATGGCGAAGTCAACGATTTAATGTTGGTGTTTGACGAAGGTGCAACCGTCTCCTTCACCTATGGTCTTCGCTTGGCTATGCAGGCCATTCTCCTTTCTCCCTCGTTTAACCACCGCACGGAGTACGGGCAACTCAATTCGAACGGGGTTTACGAACTGACGCCTCACGAAGTTGCGAGCACACTGTCTTATATGTTGACCGACTCACTGCCAGATGACGAATTGGCAGCGGCCGCCGATTCTGGTTCGTTGAGTGATCCGGCAGAACGCGAGCGGCAGGCCATGCGCATGCTTGCACAGGACACAACACGCGCGAGCATGGAGTTCACGCTGTTATCCGCATGGAATTTCGGCAATCTTTTTGGCAAAGCAAAAGATCCCACGATGTTCCCGCAGTATTCGGCCAATCTTGCGGCGCAAATGTATGAAGAAACCCGGCTTTTCCTGCGCAAATATTTATGGTCTGGCGACATCACCGATGTGCTTACCGGTCGCACTACTTTTGTCAACGGCGCCCTGGCAGATTTGTACGGTATTCCCTTCAATGGTGCAGACCGCAACCAATTCGTGGAAACACAATTAACGGATGATTATCGGGCGGGAATTTTGACGCAAGCGAGTTTCCTGACGGCGTATTCCCGTACCGATGAAACCTCTGTGGTTGCGCGAGGATTATTTGTGAACGGGCCACTGTTGTGCTTACCCAAGGTGCCGCCGCCGCCACTGGATGTGATTTCCGAAGTGGAGGAGCAATTAACCTCCGGCGCGAGCGAACTTGAGCTGGCGGATTACCGTGCGCGCACCAACCCTTGCAAAAACTGCCACAGCCAATTCGATGCCTATGGCTTGATGTTCGAACAGTACGATGCCATCGGTAAGCACCGGTTTTTTGACAGCCATGGCCAGTCGATTGATTCCGTTGCCGACCTCACCAATATGGCTTCTTTCGACAGTGTCGTGAGCGGGCCGGTGGAATTTGGCCAAATGCTGGCAAGCCGCCCGGAATTTATTAATTGCGTGACTCGTCACTTATTTGCATACGGAACCGGTAACGACGGTGTGCAAAGCAATCAGTGCGACGTGACGAATATCACCAAAAACCTTAACCAGAACAGCTCGTTCACAGACATTATTCGCGGCGTGGTCACATCCCCTGCATTGTCCACCCGAATTGCGGAGGCATCGGAATGAAAACTTCTTCCATCAACAGACGTAAATTTATCTGGGGAATCAGCGGTTCTGTCGGCTTATCCACATGGCTGAACCGGGCGATTGCCCAGGAGCAAGGCATGGTGGATCCGCGCCGGCTGGTGGTTTTGCAGCGTCCGGTGGGCACCATTTATCAGCATTGGTGGCCACAGGGCTCCGGCACGAATTTATCCAATTATCAATTTCCACGAATACTCGCGCCATTAAATACTTTTAAGCAGGATATGGTGGTATTTCGCGGGCTCGGTCTGCCACACGGTGGCTCATCTGGCGGTGGTCACGAGCGCGGTACCGTTTTGGCAGTAACCGGACGGCGCTGCCCCACCCTTTATCCCGGCAACGGCGGCGACGATCCTTACGCTGAAGGCCCCAGTGTCGATCAATTACTTTTAAATGCTTCCAGCTATCTGCGCTCGGC
>DJFQ01000125.1:3514-4572 GCA_002432095.1 Marinagarivorans sp. UBA5868
TCTCCGCGCCACCTTTCTTATTCCGGCCCCCGCGCACCTATGCGGCCCTACTATCAGCCGCTGCAAACCTACGAGCGCATTTTCGGCACTTTGATGCCGGGTGGCGGTGACGAGAGTCTGCGACGGGCCCGGGCGGATAAAAAAAGCGTACTGGATTTTGCGCTGAAAGATCTTGCGCGTATGCGCAATCTGGCGCCCTCCTCCCAATGGGAAAAGCTGGATGCCTACGAAGACGCTGTGCGCGAACTGGAAGAGGAATTAACCAACGATCCAACCGATCCGACGTTTTGCGGCATGCCCACTCAGCCAGAAAATATTCAAGTGAATAATCGTGTCGACCCCTACGGTGGTGAAAACGTGGCGGCGGAGCGGGATGACCTTAAACACAGACGCATCGGCGAATTGCACTGGGCGACCATTCGCGCCGCTTTTAAATGTGATTTAACTCGCACGGTAACCTTTCAGTGGTCACCGGGAACCAACCACGTGAGTTTTGCCGATATGTGGCCGCCGAGTCCGTCCACATTCAAAGTACACCACACCACCAGCCACAAACCCTCCACTGCCGATGTGGTGGAATTTCTGGCGCGGGTGGAAGTGTGGTATGCCCAACGCCTGGCGGAATTTATCACCTCGCTTAAAAACACCACGGATATCACCGGCAAACCGATTTTTGATACCACGGTGCTCGCTTATATCACGGAGGTCGGACAAGCCAACCACAGCTGGGACAATATGCCGTGGTTATTGTTTGGCGGCCGGGATACCGGCATCCGGGGCAATCAAATGTGGACGCACGGCGGTGGCCGCCCATCATCGGCCACTTCCAACAATATGCGCTCCACCAATGATTTTTGGATGACTCTGGGCAGACCATTCGGCGTCAATAATTTTGTGGTGGGCAATGACAACTCGATGTATTCGGGCGCTATCTCGGGAATTTTCAGCTGAACGTTAATGCGACGAAAAAGCAGCTCAGATGAAAATCGACACAAATGCGGCAGGCATGTGGATATGAAGGTAAAAATCGAATCATTTTTCAAACTCTGCAACACCCT
>DJFQ01000125.1:4634-8500 GCA_002432095.1 Marinagarivorans sp. UBA5868
GTGCGACAACTCAGTCTGGTGCATGCGATTAATTCGGGCTCCACCAGTGCGGCGAAGATAGGTGAAATCACCTACCATCCGGACAATTTTTTTACCGGGGGTTCACTGAGCGCTACCGAAGATCCTATTTCTGGAACCGTGGATGATGCGGTTTATCAGACGGAACGCTACGGCGATACCACCTACGAAATTCCGGTTTCTAATGGGGTATACACCGTCGCGCTGCACTTGGTCGAAATATTTCACCAGACCACCGGCGCACGCACTTTTAATATTTCGGTGGAAGGCAGTCCGGCCCTGTCGAATCTGGATTTATATAAACTCGCCGGCCACGATACCGCGTTTGAGTATTGGGTAAGAAATGTGAACGTTCAGGATGGCCGTTTATCCATCGCTCTGCGTACAGTTCTGGAAAATGCCACCATCAGCGGCATTACAATCTATTCCGATAGCGGAGGCCGTCTGACGCAATAACACGTCAACTTTCGACGTATGCTATATCGCATATGATTTTTTGAAAAAAGTTGTATCACTTATGATTTTTTTGAAAATAGGTAAACGGTCGATTGTCTCCGCTGTGCTCGCAGCCGCGGCGGTTTTACAAGGCTGCGGCGGAAGTCAACCGCCCGGGGACTCTCCGGGCGTTCTCTGTGTGCCACCGGCCGGCGCTGTTATCACCGATGTGCAAAGTGTTGTGGATTGGCTAAATGTCATGCCCAAGCCGGTGACATTACCCTGTTTTATTGAGAGCCTCCCGCGCCCACTGAACATTCAGAGCGCCCTTAGCGAATTCAGCGCGCAACCATCTCTGGGGCAGCGCAGTCCGCGCATTTTTTTCTTTTTTGATCGATTGATACTGACGGTAGTTGCCGATCAGGATTTCGCCGAATATCCCCATCCGCTACTCGAAATGAGTTACCTGGTGGACGAGCAAGAGCTCATCACCACAAAAGCGGAACTGAAGTTTCCGATAACCGACACACTTTCTCCCGCCGCTCCCTACACTGGATTGTCGTTCAATGATCGCATTAGCCAGTGCTCGTTTTGTCATCCGAAAGAGTCTGTTCTCGCTCGGTTGGATGATATTCCGATTTATCAATCGAGCATACTCAAACCGACGACGCCACTGCCGATCAGTCAACTTTATGTGGAAAACGACAACTGCATTGTCGAAGAAGAACCTCACCGCTGCGCCATGTTATCGAGCATCGTTGATCACGGGGAACTTCAGCCGTATTCGTTTCCCGCGGGAGCGCCGACCATTTTCGACAATTGATGAGTGCTATCCTTCTCTATAACAGAGCTTCTTTTTTGGATTGCAGATGTCCATACGCCAGCAGATTAATCAGCAAAAAACCGCCAATAAAGCGTCGCGCAAATATTTTAGGGACTTCGAGGAACATCGCCGCCAACAAACCGATCTGATTTTATCGGCGATCCCCGAGGGCGGACGAATCTGTATTCTCGGCGCGGGAAATAGTTACGACACCGATCTTAAACGCATTGCCGCGCATTTTTCGGAAATTCATCTTGTCGATATTGATCGCGAGGCCATCGGCAGCGCAAAGGCGCGCATGTCGGGTGACGTAGCCAACAAAATTTTTCTGCATGCGCCGGTCGATATTTCGGGAGCCAATAAAAGCCTGGAGAATTGGCGGGATTTTAAGGTCACGCCGGAGATACTGCTGGAATTTCCTGAGCTTGCTGCCAATCAGCTGGTAAATAAACTGCCCGGACCTTTTGACTGCGTGGTGTCGTCCTGCCTGATCAGTCAGATATTATTGACATACACTGGCGTAATGGGCGAACAACATCCGCTGTTGCAGGCGGGGCTGATCACCCTACTGGTTACGCATTTACGTTCGCTGGTCGCGCTGACAAAATCCAATGGCCGGGCATTGTGGATAACCGACGTAAGTTCCAATCACATCGCACCGCTAAACAGATCAACCCCACCGCAAAGCGGCATCGATTTACTGCACACGCTCTCATCCAACAACCAGATTTTTACCTATCTCGACCCGGTATTGATTCGCGATCTCGGCCAACAAGATCCTTATATTTCCAACCGAGGATTTATCGAGGATTCACTTCATGCCTGGTTATGGCACAACGGTCCGCAGGATACATTTTTGGTCTACGCGTTATCCATTGCCACCAAGTGATACGTCGTTGAGATAAGCGGCTGCCTGTTACAATCGCAGAATTCTGTCTTGTTATGGCCGCTCAAATTGCACTTGATTTCGGCCGCCGGTCTTGGCCTTATAGAGTGCGGTATCCGCCCGTTTGAATACGGCATCAAACGACTCGTGGGCGTCCACCGTCGTGGCCCCGATACTGACGGTCACCTTCAAGGACTGTCCTTGGGAGTCAAACCTGGAGCGTTCGATGGCGGCTCTGAGCTTTTCCGCCAATTCACGCAGGCGCGCTTCTGGAATTTGCGGGCAGACGAGAACAAATTCTTCCCCACCCCAGCGACCAAAAATATCCGCCTGGCGGATATTTTGGCTGATAATCTTCGCTACTTGGCTCAGTACCAGATCGCCGACATCGTGACCAAACTGGTCGTTGAATTTCTTGAAGTGATCGATATCAAAAACCAGCACACCCATCTGCTTCCAGCTTACGTCGCTCTCCAATAATTTCTGCAGAAATTGCTGGACTCCCGCCCGATTCATAACGCCAGTGAGTACATCGGTGGTCGACAGCGCTTCAAATTCCTGCTTCTCGATTTCCAGCTTTTTGTACTGGGTCGCCAGTTGTTTCAGATGCACAGCGTTCGTCTTAGCTGCCTGGTGAACCCGATAAAATCTCCAGAATACCTCCCCGATTACCAGACACATCCATGCTGCGATAATGAAAAAATACAGCTCCTCTTTATCGATCCATTGACCAACCGCCTCAATTTTTTCGACACGAATTTCATTATTGCTGTGAACATTAAAGTCAAAGCCCACGGCAATAACATTGTTCAGCGTTGGCGCCGCGTATTGTCGTGGTATGTCAAACTCAGTAATCCACCACTCCGCGACGCTTAGTTCGTTAAGACGCACATAGGTCCGCTGGTTTAATTCCGATGTACTGATAGCCGCCGCCATTACTTTGCTGGTTACATCAAATCGCTCGACATCGCTGTAGGTAGGGTCAAAATCGCGGACAAATAATCGAACCCTGGGCGCGTTGCCTTTGTAATGGATAACCACGTTAAAGCCATCATAGTCGGACAGGTCCATCCCTGTGATCCGGTCCGGCCCGAGATTCACGGACCAGCCGCAGGAATACACATCTCCCGGAGCGTAATTACACCAAAAATGACCGTATTCGCGATCTATCCAATCCGCCGAAGGAGAGCCATCGTGCTCAGGCCCAAAAATCCACGACAAGCGCTCGGAGTCAGGGTACAGCTTCAAGATCTTAGGGGGGAGATACTGATGCGCAACAATCACGCAGAAGGTTAGCACCACCGCTAACAGGCGAATAATCGAATACGAATTTGGTTTCATCAGCGATAACATGTATGCCCGCAAGCATTAATGAATAAGTCAGGCTTTACTGCGCAGCCGGTTTTTTAATTGTAGGCGATTACCCACATATGGTCTGAAAGAGTATTGCGGAATACGGCTAATAGTTCATGCATTTATGGAATTGAACAAGCTTTAGCTAAAATTTAAACGAGCTTTAGCAAAAAATTTAACAAGGTTTAGCTAAAAATTTAAATAAGCTTCAGATGCGACTAAACCAGCTTCAGCTAGAAATTAAACCAGCTTCCAGCTGCCGCGTCCCGCCTGCTTGACTTGATACATGGCTTCATCGGCGCGGCGGAAAACCTCATCAAATGATTCGCCAAGCCGCGCCTCGGTAACGCC
>DJFQ01000125.1:8510-18265 GCA_002432095.1 Marinagarivorans sp. UBA5868
CCAAAAACGTCGTCACTGCGCAGCTCTTGAGAAAGCACCATGGACGCTTTGCGCAACACTTCGTCTCCTGCGGCGTGCCCTAAGGTGTCATTTATTTTTTTGAAATGGTCCAGATCCAGAATCATCACATAAACACTGGCGGAATTCGATAGCGGAAACACCCCCTTGACCGCCGTCTCCAGCCCCAAGCGATTAAGACATTGGGTTAGTGGATCGACCACCATTTTCGTACGCAGGGATTCGTTTTCCCTGTTGTGGTAATAGAGCAGCCCTTGAACCATCAGCAAAATGCAAGCAATACCTAACACTCCCGTACCGATGAAATACAGCTGCCTCTGAGAAACGTAGGCCTTTTTTGCCGCAATTCGTTTTAGTTTCAGACGATGCACACCTTCTGCCGGCAACGCCGGCAACTCAATGCCCATGTCATATACATCGGTCAACGTCGGTTTGTGCGTAATCGGATCAGATCCGTAGCGGTCGATCCACCACCGGGCTACTTGAATACGGGAAAAATCGATGAAAATTTCCGTATCCGCCGGCTTGAAATCCACATGCATAAATTGCATCGTTTCGTATTCTGCAAAATTCGTCGGCTTCTCTTTGGCGTTGCGTATGAAGAAATACAGAGATTCACTGGGACCGGAATATTCCAGAGAAACATACATCCCATCGTAGGAAGACAAGTCGATTGTAGCGGCGTCATCGAATTCAAAAAGATCGAGTACATAATAATTTTTAGAATCGGTACGTTTATGCTTGATTACGATTCCACAATACGGATAAGGCACGCCGTAGCCGACATTGCATTCAAAGGAATTGCTGCTGCGATCCACCCAGACGGCAGTACTGAGACCGTTGGGTTCCACGGAATCTGCATAAAGGTGCGCAACCGATCCTTCATAGGGGTAGATCTGGAACGTTTTTTCCGGGTTAACGAGCGCTATCGCGCCACATAGCAATGCAATGCACAGCAAAACGCAGTACAAGCCTTTGAAAACAATCCCTGATCGGGCACCCAAACTCATAGCAGCACGCATCCCCGCTAGGCAGTATGCATCCAGTCATGAGGAACTGACCCGCGACCGAAGATGGTTTGCATTTCCATAAGCTCTACTTGGCCCCGCACGCCGACTCAATTGAAAAGTTGTGTAAGCCACCAGCCTTGATGGCTTTTAACTTATACCAGCCTTGCTTTAACTTATAAGAGTGTAGCTGGCTTTGGACAATTTTCGCTGGCTAGAAAAGCCGTTATCGCAGGCGGAAAGCCAACCTCTTATTTCAATCTGCTATAAGTTGCTTCATTTATGTGGCAAACAGTACGGTAATTAAATTTATAACCGGCCGCTAATCACCGGCTCCATTGGTACTCTTTGCCAGCCTTGGTGGATACGTCGATCAAATAAGTCCGCTCCAAAGAAAGCCGGGGCAGGTTGCGTTGCGTGTGTTTAATAGGGTGTTTTACTTCGGGCACTTTGTAGAATAGATTCGGGTTGGAGCCAGCGGCGGCAATTACCTGAAACCCCTGGGGTTTCGGCAGCGGTGCATAACTGCGGATACGCAGATTGCCGCCGAGTTGCGATACCACTTTCAAATAATTCACCTCTCCATTCTCCCACGCCATATCAATAACAAAGCCGCCGCGCATCACTAGCCCTTTAACTTCACCTTTCGGCCATGCGTGAGGCAGTGCCGGCAGCAGGTGCACAGCACCGTCGTGGCTTTGCGCGAGCATTTCCGCCACGCCGGAAGTAAAACCGAAATTACCGTCAACCTGAAATGGCGGGTGGGCATCGAACATATTGGGATAGGTGCCGCCCGCTTCGGAAAAACCAGTGCCCCCGGCGGGAGAAATCTGATCACGAATCAGTTTTAGCGCGCGGTCGCCATCCAACAATCGCGCCCATAAATTGATTTTCCAGTTCATCGACCAGCCGGTGGAGGGATCGCCGCGCTGCTCCATGGTTACCCGCGCTGCGCTGAACAATTCCGGGGTGTGGATCGGCGAAATTTGATTACTGGGAAACAGCCCGTAAAGGTGTGATACATGGCGGTGCTGGTCGAAAGGATCGTCCCAATCCTCCAACCACTCCTGCAACTGGTGATAACGGCCAATTTGCATTGGCGGCAACTGATCGAGAATCTTCTGCCAGCGTTTGATATCCGCGCTGTTCTGATCAAGAATTTCTGCCGCTTGTATGGTGTTGGTAAATAAATCGAACAATAACTGGTTGTCCATGGTTGCGCCGGCAGCGATTTTTACCCCGGTCGCCTTGGGCTCGTTCTCCGGGGACATGGACGGTGACACCACCAGCCCCCCGGCTTTTTCATCGCGGATAAGAAAATCTTCAAAAAATTCGCAGGCGGATTGGAAGATGGGAAATGCTTCGCGGAGAAATTTTTCGTCACCCGTATACAAATATTTCTGCCAGAGATGTTGCACCAGCCAGGCGCTACTGGTGGGCCACGGCCCCCAAGGACCATCAACCGCGCCGCTGATTCGCCAGATATCGGTATTGTGGTGCGCCATCCAGCCACGGGCGCCGTACATATTTTTGGCCGCATCGCGACCGGTTTGCGCAAGATCACGCACCAGCTGAATAAAGGGCTCGTGCAATTCGCTGAGATTTGTGACCTCACTCGGCCAATAATTCATCTCCGCATTAATGTTCAGTGTGTATTTGCTGTCCCACGGAGGTGTGCTGTGCGGATTCCAAATACCCTGCAAATTCGCAGGCTGAGTGCCGGGCTGGGAGGAGCTGATCAAAAGGTAGCGACCAAATTGAAAATAAAGAGCCGTTAGAGACGGGTCGTAACGCTTGGAAAATTCGCGAATGCGAACATCTGTCGGTTGTTGCGCAAATTCATTCGTACCTAAATTTAATTCCACTCGCGAAAAATAGCGGCGGTAAAAATTTTGATGGGCCAGTAACCGTGCTTGATATACGGAACCAGAAAACGCTTTAATCGCGCTTTGCATAAAGGCGTCTACGCGCGCCAGTGGGTCTCCGCTGAGATCTCGATAATTCACAAAATTGGTGGCCATGGCGACAAGGATCACCGCCTCGGTAGCGCCGTTGACGGTCAGACGATTATCCCGCAGTTGCATTTTGCCGTCGGGTACCAGAATTTTCGTCATATTGGCCAATTCCACTTGACCTTTAATGCCTTCATGGTCAATCGAATTTCCCTGCATCAACAAACCGTCGGATTCTTCCTTGATTGTCATGCCCTCTGGATGGGACAGACCGACAGAAAAATTCAGTGCGTTCGGGCGATCTGCCGACAAGCGAATCACCACCACCTGATCGACAAACGAGGTAAAGATTTCCCGTTGAAATTGAGTGTCGCCCACTGCATAGCGAACACGCACCGTCGCGTCGTTTAAATCCAGTTCGCGATAATATTCCGAATATTTTTCGTGACCCGGAAACACCATATCCAGCACACCCGCTGATTGATACGGCATTCCCTGTGCGCCCTGACTGGTAATGCTTTTTTCTGCAAGAGCGGACGCCGCCGAATGCTGGCCAGCTGCAATCAGCCGGCGAATCTCCGGCAGCGCGGCGCGCGCCGCAGGGTTCAGATTATTATGCGGGCCGCCAGCCCAGAAGGTATCTTCATTCAGCTGAATGGTTTCACTGGCAACGCCCCCGTAGACCATTGCGCCCAATCTTCCATTGCCCAAAGGCAGCGCTTCTTCCCACGTATTTGCGCGTTGCTCGTACCATAATTTAAGGTCCGCAGCGGCAACGCTTGCGGAAAAAACCAGCCAAAAACAGCTGATGGAAATGCGGGCAAACCAATTAAGCCATTTCATATTGAGTTCCGCTTTCGATGGGGAAATATTGGCGCAAGCGAAACGCATTTGCGCCAATGGAATTAAACAAGGACGGGCTAAGCGCGCGAAAAACGATAGAGCTCCACACTCAAAGGCGCAATTTTGAATTTTCCGATAGTCGCATCGAACTCGGATGCCAAAGTCACCACTTGTGGCTCTTTGCCCACTGCGTTTTTGGCTTCTGGCCCAAGTCCGGTTAATTTCCAAACCTCGCCAGTTGCCGCGTGAGAAAAATCTTCAACAGTCAGATCGAGAACCTGTTCGTGCTCCGTCGCATTCACCACCGCAATAACTAATGACTGGCGATCCTCGGTTAAAGACGCCGATACATCCAACGGATAGGTGGCACTACCAGCATTCACCTTCGGTTGGTCGCCACCAACTGGATATTGCGGTTTTGGGGTAGGCGCATTACCGTCCACCGCGACAGGAATGGAGCCAAAATGACGCTGATAAAGCTGAAACACACGCCCTTTGGCGCTAATGGTAGAAGCGGTGCGATTAAAATCGAGCCAGTTAGTTGCCATGGTGAAACCCGCCATGGCAATAAAATCCGTATGCCGGAAAAATTCGTGGAACGCCAACGCGATCGCTAATGCACTCTTGAGGCTGTCCTCGAAACCATAGGCCCATTCATCAAAAAATACCTTAATATGACCTTCATTTAATTTTGGGAAATGTTTTTTATATTCTTCCCAAGCATCTACCATAGTGCGCACACGATTCGCCGGCTGGCGCGCCCACTCATTGAGCGACATCTCGACATCGAATAACTTTCCGGTTTGCAAATCAAATCGTTTATTTTGCGGCGGATAAGCATGTGTACCCACGGCGTCGAATTTCCCCCAACTGTCCTTGAACATGCCGTATGCCCAATCGCGCTCGGAGCCGATTTTTACTTGCGGCTGACCTTCAATAAAAATGCCCTGACCGGTGGTCATCTCGTCGACAAAACCCCCGGGCGCCACCACATAAATGGAAGGGTCGACTGCACGCATAGCATCGACGAATAAATTGTGTTTGATGGTGTAATGGTCGCGCGCCATATGGCCCATTTGCCAGTGGCCGTACATTTCGTTGCCAACGGCCCAATATTTAACACGGTAGGGAGTTTTCCTTCCATTCGCTGCGCGCCGCTTTCCCCATTCGCTTTGTTCCGTGCCATTCACATATTCCAGCAACTCCGCGCCGGAGCGCGGTTCGCCAAAGCCTGTGTTTACACACCAGAAGGGTTCGCTATCGATTAATTCGCACAAACGCAGCAGCTCGTCGACCCCCACGTCGTTGGGCTGCACCGCTTTCCAAACAGGATCGTAAATTGGCGGTCGACGGTCCGGATCGCCAATGGTGTCCTTCCAGTCGTAGGCGGACACAAAGTTGCCGCCGGGCATGCGTAAAATTGGGCAATTCATTTCCTTCATCAACGCCAGGGTATCGGCGCGGAAGCCTTCGATATTATCCGAGGGCATCAACGACACCGCACCTACACCAAAGCGGCCTTTACCTGTGCCCACAATTTCCAGGCGCGCCGACTCCGTATCCACCGCCGGATTTAATTGGAAGGTCCGAGTCCGCCATTTTTTTGAAGTTGGAATTTTTTGTGTTACAGCTTGCGCCGGTGCGTCACCCCAACGCAACGTCACCGAAACCTTTACGCCGCGATCTGCCCAAATTACGACACGCCCAACATAAGGTGTTGATGATTTAATTGCCAAGCCGTGCTGCGCAATTCCCATTGGCTGAGCGTCATTTACTGCTGCATTTACCGTAACCACAGGGCTGTGTTTTCCCACATAGGCGCGCCGGGTATCCAGCTCAACCGACGACACCGGGCCGACGGCAACCCACTTTTGAATAAACCGCATAGCGGCACGTGGATCGGTGGGTTTTGGTTCCGGCTTTTCGATAACACCGAAATAAAATTTCCGGTCGTCGAGTACCTCGCTCCACAAACTGTGGTTGATGAGATTGCCGATGTGCTCGATAAAGCCTCCGTAAAGCAGTGGAGACAACGCAGGCCGTGTGGCATTTGTCGCAATTGCTGCGCGAATATCCGCAGTTGTGGAAAACGCGGGAAGCGACCAGTGGCCAGCCAAGGCTGCAGAACCGATTAATAAAGTTCTGCGGGATAATCTTGCAGGTGTAGCAGTGGTCATTCGACCCTCCTTTTTATTCGATTATTGTGGAGCTAGCGGCAAACGAAGGTGAAAAAATGCGTACACAAAAGCCGTTTTTTCGTTATTAATCCAAAAAGGCGGCACGCACCGCACAAACAACGGATAGCGCAATATGATGCGTCTCACAATTGGACTGATTAATATTATGATATTGTCTATTAACGCTTTCGCAGTGACAACAATTTGCACCGTGATAAGCACAATCCCACCCTGTCATAAAACGAATTAAAAGGCAGTGCGTTTATGTTTTCTCGCAAATTTAATGGCCATTTAGCCAAGCCGTCACACCAAACCGCATTTATATTACTAATAGCTGCATCCTTAACGGCTTGTGGCGGTGGTACCACGACGCCACCTCCCACCTNNAGCAGCTCCTCCTCCAGTTCGAGCAGCAGCTCCTCAAGCTCCAACGGTTCGTCCAGCTCCAGCAGCTCGTCCAGCTCTAGCTCTTCGAGTTCCAGCTCCAGCAGCTCATCGAGTTCAGGCGGAATTTCGCAGGATGATGTGTTGGTGTATGCAATCAATGCCGGCGGTTCGTCTGCGACCACGCTTAGTGGTGTGGAGTATCGTGCAGACCGCTTTGCCTCCAGCGGCACTCCGCAACTTGTTACCGACCCCATCGCCGAGGTAACCGAGGATGCGCTTTATCAATCCGAACGCTACGGTGAGTACCGCTACGATGTGCCGGTCACCAATGCCACTTATAGCGTGCTGATGCACTTCGCCGAGCTGTACCACACTTCCCCTGGCGCCCGCTCTTTCGCAGTCAGTGTCGAGGGCCAAAGTGTCTTCAGCGATATGGACCTGTTCAGCGAGGCTGGCCATGACACCGCGTACACGCATTTAGTGGAAGATATTGCGGTGGCCGATGGCAAACTAACGATTGACCTCAGCGCCAGCGTCGACAATGCCACCATTAGCGGTTTTGCCATTTATTCCAGCGATGGCGGCAAATTTGAGGAACCACCAGAGCCCGTATGTACAACCGCCGAGCGGCAGACCCCAACCGCGATTGACTACAACCGCGCCGTTACCCGGCAGGAGCAGCGCAACCCACCCTCTGGGCAATTTGGTTACGCAATAGAACACGCCACCCAAACCCTGCCCAATCACACCATTTACCGCCCAGATCTGTCGAAGGTGGACAAAATCCCGATTGTCGCCTGGGGTAATGGGGCCTGTTCCAACGTGGGCACTGAGCAAGCGGATTTTCTGCTGCAAATTGCTTCCAACGGATATTTGGTCATTGCCAACGGCGGACCTTTCGGTTCCGGCAGCAACGACCAACACGAAACGGAATTGGTTAAAGCGATTAATTGGGCCATTGCGGAAAACAGCCGTGAATGCAGCCAGTTCTACGGCAAACTCGACGTGGAAAATGTCGGCACTATGGGCTGGTCCTGCGGTGGCGGCATGGCGCATTACGCTGCGGTCGATCCACGAGTTAAAACTGCCGTTGCGTTAAACAGTGGTATCGCCATTTACGGCGACCGGTTTGATTATTATTCGCGGTTCCATTCGCCCGTAGCGATTTTTAACGGTGACCAAAGCGATGTTGCTTACAACCCAGGTTTGCAGCAATACGAAGAGGTCAATAATGTGCCCATCTATCATGCCAATTACCCCATCGGCCACGGCGATGCCTACTTCCAGGATAACGGCGGAGAGTTTGGCATAGTGGCGGTCGGCTGGTTGAACTGGATGTTGAAAGGCGACGAATCCGCCTCTGGAAAAGGTATGTTTATCGGCAACAATTGCCGCCTGTGCCGCTCACCTTGGACGGCCAAGCACAAGGGATTTAACTAATAGTCCTTTTGTCTTTAAAAAAATCCCCACACGACGTTTCGTGTGGGGATTTTTCTTTCACGTCTCTTAATTTCCGCAAGACTTTTCCTCCGGCAAATTCATAACCGTCTTATTCTCTCTTTTTGCGCAGCTGCGCCATTTCCCCCCATTTGCGGTGAGAATCTGTGTACTGAATCTTAGAAATTTCCACCAAAGCGCCTAGAATCGCCTTTGATGTGATCATAAGTTTATAAAACAGTAATACATCTAATTAATAACAACGGTGGCGCCTAAGGGTGCCGACTCTCTATGTGGGGCACAATCCAATGAACAAAGACAATGCAATCATTCGCCTGGCGGGCCTGGGGTTAATCTCCGGCGCACTGTTGGCCACCGGATGCGGTGGTGGCAATCAGCCGCAACCCGAACCGGAACCCTCCAGTAGCTCATCGTCCTCCAGCAGCTCGTCGTCATCGAGCAGTTCATCCAGCAATTCGTCGTCATCCAACTCGTCTTCATCAAGCAGCAGCTCATCCAGCAGCTCATCGTCCAGTTCGAGCTCATCCAGCTCCGGCGGCATACCGGCGGGCTCTACGCTGGTGTATGCATTAAATGCCGGTGGTGCCGAGGCCACCGTAGGCGGCATCACTTATAACGCGGACCGCTTTGCCTCTGGCGGCACAGCCAATTCCACCACCGACGCCATCGACGGCACTACCGCCGACTCCCTTTATCAGAGCGAGCGTTACGGCAATTTCAAATACGAAATTCCGGTGACCAATTCCACCTACAGCGTGCAAATGCGTTTTGTGGAGATGTATCAGGAAATGGAAGGCAACCGGCTGTTCAGCGTATCGGTTGAAGGACAACCGGTATTTACCGACAAAGATTTATATGCCGACGCGGGCCACGATGTCGCCTATGACGTGATAGTACCCGGCGTAATGGTTGCAGATGAATCTCTCACCATCGAACTCAGCGCAAGCATTGATAACGCCACCATTAGCGCATTTGAAATTTATTCCAATGCTGGCGGCGAATTTGTTGAACCACCGGAACCCGAACCAGGCGCCGTGGTACCCAGTGCAGGATGTGGCAGCGCACGGGCGCTGCAAAACGGCCGACACACAATTAACGTGGGCGGCTCCAACCGCGCCTTTATCCTGCGTGTGCCAGAGAATTACAACAACAACACCCCTTACCGTTTAGTGATGGCTTATCACTGGCTGAGCGGCAACGCCACCCAAGTTGCTGAAGGCGGCAATGGTGGCTCTACCGAAGAGCCCTTCTACGGCCTGTGGCCATTGGCCAATAACTCCACCATCTTCGTTGCACCGGAAGGTATAGACGCGGGCTGGGCCAACACTGGCGGTCGAGATATACAAATGACCGATGCGATTTTGGACCGAATTCTGTCGGGCTTTTGTATTGATGAATCGCGCATATTTGCCACGGGTTTCAGCTACGGTGCCGGCATGTCCAACGCGCTGTCTTGCGCTCGGGCAGATGTATTCCGCGGCGTTGCGTTATATGCGGGAGCACAATTGAGTGGTTGTGATGGCGGAACCGCGCCTATCGCGTATTTTGGTGCCCACGGCATCAGCGACTCGGTGCTGAATATTACCCAAGGCCGCGCCATCCGCGATCGCATTGCGAGAAACAACGGCTGTAGCGCCACCAATGCACCCGAACCAGCACGCGGCAGCGGAACCCACATGTGTACCTCCTTCCAAGGCTGCCGCGACGGCTACCCCGTCCGCTGGTGCGCCTTCGACGGCGACCACAACCCAACAGAAAAAGACCGTGGTCAATCCAGATCCTGGGTACCGGGAGAAGCTTGGGAATTTATTAGCCAGTTCTAAAAAGTAATTATTGTTTGACGCAAAGGGCATCCATCGGATGCCCTTTTTTTATGGCCAAAAACTGTAGGTCGGATAAGCCTCCGGCGCCAT
>DJFQ01000116.1 GCA_002432095.1 Marinagarivorans sp. UBA5868
GGTGCGCAGATCCTCAGTGGGTATGACGGGGTGAGTGCGTATCAGGTGAATGGTGGGGTGAATTGGGAGTTTTGAGATCTAAAGTCGCCCGATCCTCCTGCTCCTTCTCAAATATCCATATAAGCAAAATATTGCTATTCACTTATTCGAGGGCGCGCTGGTGCGGCCTCAGACTTTCGCTTAGCCCCACCCAACACGTTTGGGAAAGTACTGCAAAAAGGCGTTTTGTCTCGCGTTTATGCTGTGGTCTCACTATTAACCAATATGAGGCCACAACATGACTCACAAAAAAAATAATTCAATATGGCACCGCGTTAAAAACTGGTTACATCGCTCATGGTACGGATATAGAGTCCGTGTCCCGTTGGACGTCTATAGCCATATGCTTGTCTACAAATTCGGCGACGATTGGCCAACCTCGTACACCCCACCCTCAGGATGGGTAAAAGTCCCAAAAGTGCTGCGACGCTGCATATGGTTCGCGTCAGTATGGATTGCGCGAATCATGCCCCACGTGTTTGTGGCGGTCATCATCGAGGTCCTTGTGGCGATTATCATCAGTTCCTTTTAGTGGGGTGAGCATTCGAACAAGAATGGAATAATGGTCAGCTCCAACCTGTTGCACCGGTTCATGCCGGTGCGCGCTTATTTTCAGCAATGCGATAACAACTCTTGTTTGCTAAAACCCCCTGTACAAATAATCAGTTATTATCCCCGCTTTTCCGCACCAAACCCTCGGTAAAGCCTCATGATCGATAACGTCTCCCATCTCCTCGACTCCCTCAACGACGCCCAGCGGCAGGCGGTGTGTGCGCCGGCGGGTAATCAGCTGATATTGGCGGGAGCAGGCAGTGGGAAGACGCGGGTTTTGGTGCATCGTATCGCTTGGCTGATTCAAGTCGAANNGTGACCTTTACCAACAAAGCGGCGAAGGAGATGCGCGAGCGGTTGCACGCGCTGCTGGGCGACTCACCTGCGCTTGCCGGCTCTTATCGCAGCTTATGGGTGGGTACTTTCCACGGCATTGCCCATCGGCTACTTAAAGCGCATTGGCAGCAGGCGAAGTTACCGCAGAACTTCCAGATTCTCGATTCCGACGACCAGTTGCGCATGATCAAGCGCGTCTATCAGGCGATGCAACTGGACGAGACGCGCTGGCCGCCGCGGCAGACGCAGTGGTTTATCAATGGCCAGAAGGACGAAGGCATCCGTCCGGCCCATATCGCCGACAGCCACGATCCTTTCACCCGCACCATGAAGATCGTCTACACCGAATATGAGAATCTCTGTGCCCAGGCCGGCGTGGTGGATTTTGCCGAGTTGCTGCTGCGCTCCCACGAGCTGTGGCTGCACCATCCCGACCTGCTGCAGCACTACCAGCGGCGTTTCCCTTTTATTCTGGTGGATGAGTTTCAGGACACCAACGCTGTGCAGTACGCTTGGCTGAGGGTGCTGGCAGGTGGGCGCAGTTTTGTCTCTGCAGTGGGCGACGACGACCAGTCCATTTATGGCTGGCGTGGCGCGCGCATCGAAAATATTCAAACCTTCACCAAAGACTTTATCGGCGTAGACACCACGCGGCTGGAACAGAACTACCGCTCCACCAGCACCATTCTCGACGCCGCCAACGCGGTGATCGCCAATAACAGCGGACGTCTGGGAAAGGAGCTGTGGACCTCCGGCGAAGAGGGAGAACCCATTGATCTCTACTGCGCCTTCAATGAACAAGATGAGGCGCGTTATGTGGTGGACAACATCGAGAGCTGCGTCGCCAAGGGCCACAAGCGCGAGGACATCGCGATTCTCTATCGCTCCAACGCCCAGTCGCGGGTGCTGGAAGAGGCGTTGATCCGCGAAGGTGTGCCCTATCGCGTCTACGGCGGTCAGCGGTTCTATGACCGGCTGGAGATCAAAAACGCTCTAGCCTATCTGCGTCTTCTGCTCAACCGCAATGACGACACCGCCTTCGAGCGCGTGATCAACACCCCCACCCGGGGCATCGGCAATAAAACCGTCGATACCATACGCACTACCGCCCGCGACCAGGGCTGCAGTTTATTTCGCGCCGCGCAATTATTGATTCTCAACCAGGTGCTCACCGCCCGTGCCGGCAATATGGTGCAGGCGTTTCTGCAATTGCTCGACACGCTGGAAGAACGCATTACCGGTCAGGCCCTGCATCAACAAGTGGACCTGGTGATTCGCGACAGCGGTCTGCTTGAATTTCACAAAAATGAAAAAGGCGAACGCGGTGAGGCGCGTGTGGAAAACCTGCAGGAATTGGTCAATGCCTGCCGCGGTTTTGAAGGTGCCGACGACGACCGCACCCCGATGGCGGAATTTCTCGACAACGCCGCTTTGGATGCTGGTGACGCACAGGCTGAGGAATATCAGGACGCGGTGCAAATGATGACCCTGCACAGCGCCAAAGGCCTGGAATTTCCCGTGGTATTTCTGGTGGGCATGGAAGAAAACCTGTTCCCCCACCGTATGTCGTCGGACAGCAGCGAAGGCTTGGAAGAAGAGCGGCGCCTCTGTTACGTGGGCATCACCCGTGCCATGAGCAAACTCAC
>DJFQ01000168.1:0-18305 GCA_002432095.1 Marinagarivorans sp. UBA5868
GCGTTTTATGGAGCGGCAAAAACAAATCCAGTTGGCGAAAGCGCGCAACGAGCCCCATATAGGCGCGCGGCGCCGGCAGCATCAGTTGCCTAACGAAGAGTCATAACGCGTCTCGCATCCACCCCGCCAATAAAGGAAGGCTCTGTGTAATTCAACGCGGGGCATTTCACAATTGGCGTAATGTAGGGCCCTCCCTTGCAAGGGAGGGCTGGGTTTAGGGAAGGGTCAATCCAGCAATTTTTTCTCTTTGATGCGCTCGATACTCAAAATTGTATCGGTGTCGATCAGGTCTTTCAGTCGATCGCTGTCAATCAACGCCAGGTGCGAGCGCAGATCTTCATTTTCAGTGGTCGGTGTGTCAAAGCTGTGCCAGCTGACCCAGAAGCCTGCCGCTCTGTAGCTTCCCGAAAGACGATCAACGTACAGGCGAGCATTGAACTTCTTGTTAGTGCCGCTAAATGTGCCGCCCATGTCTGCGTGTAACGGGCTGTATTCGGCCATTCCAAAGGGATGTTTAAGATCAATCAGCGCTTGGTAGTCCGGTATGTCCAACGCATCATTACGGGCGATCCCCGCCACGACATCAACAAATTTGACACCGGGATAGGCCCAGGTGGCGCTTTTGCCCGTTGGCCCAGGCGTGCCAGATTTGCTTTCGCCGGGACTGTATACCCACAGCAGATTATCCAGTCCTTTGCTTTTGAAGTATTCGTACATGTCTTCCCACAAGTCGGTATAAAGGCTTGCATCACTGGCGCTGCCAGTAATGTGGCTGGCGGCAGTCCCCCACCAAAACGTATCTCTGTTCATCTCGGGCAGTGGGCGCCAGAGTACCGGCACGCCCGCGTCTTTGAGATCCTTTAAGGCATCGGCAATAACGTCCAACCGTTCTCGCCACTCGTCATGAATTTCCGTGGAATCGTCGAGTAGCGCTTCCAGATCGACATCGTCCGTATGCAACAGCGTGTCAGAACCCCAGGGATTGAGCGGCATCCAGCTGATGCTCACCAGACCACCTTCGTCCCAGTGCGCTTTCAGTTTTTCGTTCGCGTCTTTGAGTTCTTCTAAGGTAAATATCTTATCGTGTTCGTAGTCAATCGCTACCAGGCCAGGGGTATGGGTGGTGGCCTCATCGACACCATCAATCAGCCGGGTATAGGAACGGTCGCCGGATTCTGTGGCGATCTGATTGCCGAAGCCGGCGTTTTGACCCATCACATAACCGTCGAATGCAATTTCCGAACAGGTAAGTCCGGCCAGCATTTTAAAAACCCGGCGTCCCTCGGCGGTTAAATTGGGGTTGGAGGCTTCTTCTGCGCAAGGCGGGGGATTTGGATCTTTCGCCCGGCTGTAAGTGCGGTTATACCCGGTTTTACAGCCGGCAATAAAAACCAGAGCAGCCAAGCTGGCGACAGGAAGGATTTTGCTCATGCGGTGACTCCGTCTTGATGAATGCGCACAACATACTCGTGTTTTTGCGCTTCGTGATTTCCTGAATTGTAGTTAACTGTAAAAAAGCCGATGGCGAATGGCCACCATCGGCATCATCATTTTTGAAGGGATTAAAAACTCATCTCTGGAACAACTTCCGGTACGACCATCTCGCCTGCGGTGAGTTTCACGATCTCATCCACCGATACACCTGGGGCTCGCTCGATTAGCCAGAATTTGCCATCCCGAATTTCCACATAGGCGAGGTCGGTAACGACCTTTTTAATGCAGCCGGCGCCAGTGAGTGGCAGAGTGCATTTGGGTAGGAGTTTGGATTCACCGGTTTTGCTGGCATGGGTCATAGTGACCACGATGTTTTCCGCACCGGCTACCAAGTCCATGGCGCCCCCCATGCCTTTCACCAATTTGCCCGGCACCATCCAAGACGCGATATTGCCCATTACGTCCACCTCAAAAGCACCCAAAACGGTGAGGTCCACATGGCCGCCGCGAATCATGGCGAAGGACTGGGCGGAATCAAAGATGGAGGCGCCGGTAATCGCCGTGACGGTTTGTTTGCCGGCATTGATCATGTCCGCGTCCACTTCTTCTTCCGTTGGAAACGGCCCCATGCCGAGCAGCCCGTTTTCCGATTGCAGCATCACCTGCATGCCTTTTGGAATGTAATTAGCCACCAAGGTAGGGATGCCGATGCCGAGGTTGACGTAGTAGCCGTCGCGCATTTCCCGGGCCACGCGCATGGCGATCTGTTCACGGGTCAACATATCAAGCCTCCTGTGACCGCACAGTGCGGCGTTCGATGCGTTTTTCGAAAGTACCCTGGATGATCCGGTCCACATAAATGCCCGGTGTATGCACGTTGTCGATGTCCAATTCACCAGGCTCGACAATTTCTTCCACTTCAACCACGGTGATTTTCCCTGCGGTGGCGGCAAGTGGGTTGAAGTTGCGTGCGGTGTGGCGATAAATCACGTTGCCATAGCGGTCCGCTTTCCAGCCTTTAACGATGGCGAAATCGCCAGTGACGGACTCTTCCAAAATGTACTGGCGGCCGTGAAATTCGCGCACTTCTTTGCCCTCACCGATTGGCGTGCCGTAACCCGTGGCCGTGAAAAATGCTGGAATGCCCGCACCACCTGCGCGGATTTTTTCCGCGAGAGTACCCTGGGGCGTCAGTTCCACTTCCAATTCGCCACTCAACAGTTGTTTCTCGAAGAGTTCGTTTTCGCCGACGTAGGAGGAAATCATTTTTTTGATCTGGCGATTTTCCAAAAGGATGCCGAGGCCAAAGCCATCGACGCCGCAGTTGTTGGAGACGACTGTCAGATCGCGAATCCCCATTTTTTTGATCTGGGCGATAAGCCCCTCGGGGATGCCGCATAAACCAAACCCCCCAGCGATGATGGTCATGCCATCGGCAAGGCCGGCGAGGGCCTGCTCGTAGGAGGTCACCACTTTATCGAGACCGGCCATGATCTACTCCTCTTGTTTAATGGTGAAGTGTTTAATGGTGAAGNNTAATGGTGAAACTGTTGAATGTCGACTGCGTAATAGCGAGCTGCATCTTGGCGAAATGCCGTCGCCCACCCAGTAAAACCCTAGGCTGCGCTCCGTGAGGGTGATGAACCTGTTAGTGATAAACCCGGCTAAGGGTAGTGTGATATTGTTCGCGGGTCTATCCCTTCTCCATCGACTTCCGAGGTTTCCCTTAATGACATCTCCGCTCATGCAACGCGGTCTGGTGTTGATTGGTATGGCAGGCGCCGGCAAGACTACCGTAGGACGGCTGCTGGCGGCGCGATGGGCAGCCCCGTTTGTCGACACTGATCATTTGTTGGAGCAGCACAGCGGCGAGACCTTGCAGAGTCAGCTCGACCGCCTCGGATATGTCGCCATGCGTAAGGTGGAGGAAGACTTTGTCGCAATCTGCACTTTGCCCCCCGCAGCCGTGATCGCCACTGGCGGCAGCGTGATTTATGGAGCCAGCGCAATGGAGCGCCTGCGTCATTACGGCGTATGCGTATACTTGCAGATTTCCCTCACAACCGTTATGCAGCGGGTCGACAATTGGCAAAGTCGTGGCTTTTCCAGCGCACCGGGTCAGACATTAGAGCAGGTGTATCTGGAACGTATGCCTCTCTATCAACACTATGCGGACCTGATATTGCCGTGTGATGACCTGAGCCCCCAGCAGGTTGTGCGGCAGTTGGAGGAACGCCTGATGCCTTCTGGAGTACCTTAGCGCCAACCCCCTCAAATGAGGCTGTATTCACCAATGGCGGTGGTTATAATCCCGCGCCTTTAACGGATTCACAGTTTTGCACTTTCCACTTCTGCTGCCTGAGCGGGGATCTCGATAGCCATGTTTGAACGTTTAGCGACTTTGCCCGCGGACCCGATTCTCGGTCTGATGAGTTTGTTCCGCAATGACCCGAATCCGCGCAAGGTCGATCTGGGCGTGGGTGTATATAAGAACGAACAGGGAGAGACTCCAGTGCTCGCCTCGGTGCACGAGGCGGAAAAGCGGCTCTTGGCTCGCCAAACCAGTAAGGTCTATGTCGGCCCCGCTGGCAACGTCACGTTTAATGCTGCCATGAGTGCGTTGTTATTGGGGCCGTCGACTGCGCTGGCAGAAGGGCGTTTTGTGGCAGTGCAGACACCCGGTGGCTGCGGTGCGCTGCGCGTAGCGGCGGAACTCGTGAAAACGGCCAATCCCTCCGCCGCCATTTGGGTCAGCGATCCTACCTGGGGCAACCATATTCCGCTGCTGGGCAATGCCGGGCTGACGATCCGCCAATACCCCTATTTCGATGCGGCGACGTCTGCGGTGAATTTCGATGCCATGATGGCCTCCCTCGCGCAGGTAAAGGCCGGGGATCTGGTGTTGCTGCACGGTTGCTGCCATAACCCGAGTGGCGCAGATTTATCGCCCGAGCAGTGGCGCCGTGTAGCAGCACTCGCTTTGGAAACCGGGTTTACACCGTTTGTTGATATGGCCTATCAGGGTTTTGCGGACGATTTGGAAACCGATGCCTACGGTCTGCGTTATCTCATTGATCACTTACCCGAAGTGGTGGTGGCCGCCTCCTGCTCGAAGAACTTCGGTGTATATCGTGATCGGGTAGGGCTGGTGGGGTTGCTGTCGGAGAGTCCTGCCTCGGCGCAGGCGGCGATGAGTCATATGTTGTCCATCGTCCGGGGGATTTATTCAATGCCGCCGGACCATGGCGCAGCGCTGGTGGCCGAAGTGTTGACGGACCCGCAATTGCGGCAGCGCTGGGAAGCTGAGGTAGCGGAGATGCGCGGTCGCATCAACGATTTACGCGAGCGCTTTAGTAGCGCTATGCAGGTGCGTTTGGGGTCTGACCGATTTGATTTCGTGAAGCGTCAAAAGGGCATGTTTTCTTTTCTTGGTTTGAGTGAGACGCAAGTCCTGCAGCTGCGGAGTGAATATGGGATTTATATGCTAAATTCGGCGCGCGCGAGTATTGCCGGGTTTAACGCCACGAATATGGATTATGTGTGTGATGCGATAGCCGAGGTTGTAAGCGTCTGATTGGTCGAGTATTTGTCGTTCTGCACAGGACGCCTCCGTCTCGTCAGGAAGTGATGGAAATCCGTCTGGTGCGTTGTTTATACTGCTCAAAAAATGTCCGTAGGCCACGTATAGCCCGACGGATAGCCAGCCCCGCCGGCACTTAGGTGGGAAGTGAAATCGAGGCTCAATGTCGTCTAATACCAAAAAAATACACGTTAGCGAACTACGTGTTGGTATGTTTGTCAGCCAGCTGGATCGCGATTGGCTGGAGACGCCGTTTTTGTTGCAGGGCTTTCAAGTTGAAGAGGAAGCCGATATTGATGTGATTTCGGAGTATTGCCAACACGTCTATATCGATGATGAAAAAAGCATCAAACCCAAAGCCAGTGAACACAGCTCTGATGTGGGCACCGCCCGCCATGTTCGCGTAAACCCTGATATTTTTGCTCCCGAAGTACCTCTGGAAGACGAACACCGCCGAGTGATCGGCACCTTCCGTCAAGCCCGTTCGCTGACGAAAACCCTGCTCGACGATATTCGCCTCGGTGGCGCTATCAACACCGACCAGGCTCGCCATACAGTCAACGAATGTGTGCATTCTGTGATTCGCCATCCCGATGCGTTGTTGTGGATGTCGAAAATGCGCGACGAAAACGAGTACACCGCCGAACATTGTTTGAATGTTTGTATTCTCGCTATCGCCTTTGGTCGTCAATTGGGCATGGGTGAGCAGGAACTGCAGAATCTCGGCATGTGCGGCCTGCTGCACGACGTGGGCAAAATGAAAACGCCTCCGGAAATTCTTAACAAACCGGATACACTCACACCCAAGGAAATGCGCATCATGATGGCGCACACGGTGCACGGGCGAAATCTCCTGCTGAGCTCATCGGGCATTTACACAGGTGCTATAGATGTGGCTTTGAGCCATCACGAGCGTATCGACGGCAAGGGTTATCCACGGCAGTTGGCGGGGAGCAGTATTTCCCGCTACTCCAAGATCATCGCCATCGTAGACGCCTATGACGCAATGACCGCCGACCGCTGTTACCAGTCCGCACGTACTTCTACAGAAGCCATCAAAATTATCTACAAAGAGCGCGGCCAGCATTTTGATGAGCAGCTCGCGCTGAAATTTCTCCAGACCGTAGGACTGTATCCGGCGGGCAGTATCGTCGAGCTGTATTCGGGTGAAGTGGGTATGGTGATTGAAGCCAATCCGCGCCTCCGCCATCTGCCGCGAATCGTCATGCTGCGCGACCGTAACAAGCAGCCGGTGGCGAAGGAGATGATGATCGATCTCTCGTTGATCGAAAAAGGTGAGCTGAGCAAGGATTACCTGATTAAACAGGTGTGGAAAGACAAAACCTTCGGCATCACCCTAAAGAACTACCTGGAACGTGGCCTGTTTATGGCGTAGCCGCCGATGCACGGTTTTATGACATAGCGCCATTTATAGCGCCGATGCACGGTCCTCAATAGCGAACATCCACCACATAAAACCGCTTTTGTCCCTCCGGTGAATGCAACACCACTTCGTCATCCAGGCGCTTCCCCAACATCGCCCGCGCCAGCGGTGAATCCACGCTGAGTTTGTCCTCGCGCAGATTGAATTCGTCCGGGCCGACAATGCGATAGGTGCGTTCTTCGCCCGCTTCATCTTCCAGAGTAACGTACGCGCCGAAAAAGACTTTTTCGGGATCGTCCGGCCGGCGCTCGACGATTTGCAACTCGTCCAGGCGTTTGGTCAGATAGCGTACGCGGCTGTCAATTTCCCGCAGTCTACGCTTGCCATAGATGTAGTCCCCGTTCTCCGACCGATCGCCGTTTTTTGCAGCCTCGTGCACGGTTTGCGTCACCACCGGGCGTTCGACTTTCCACAAGTGATGCAACTCCGCACGCAGCTGCTCTGCCCCTTCGGGAGTGATGTAGGCGGAACCTCGCCGTGTTGGTGGACGCCAGCGGCTCATGGAGCGACCTCTGGCCAATTGTGGATGGTGATATCAGGTCCATTCGATGCGTTTGAGTCCAAGTGAAAAATTCTTCGGTAAAACGCCAGTTCCGCATCCAGCTGATGCTGGATGGTCTGGGCGCTGCGGAAACCATGGCCCTCCTCGGGATAGGTCACATAAGCGACGGGGACGCCAGCGTCTTTTACCGCCGCCACCATTTGCTCGGCTTGATTAGGTGGCACGACTTTGTCCTGCAAACCTTGGAAGACCAGTAACGGGCAGCGGATATTTGCGGCTTTGTGAATGGGTGAGCGTTGTTCATACAAGGCTTTTTCCTGGGGATATGCACCCACCAGACTGTCCAGGTAGTGCGCCTCGAATTTGTGAGTGTCCTGCGCCAAGGTTTCCAAGTCGCCGATACCGTAAAGGCTGACGCCAGCGTTGAATACCTGTCGGTCCGTCAGCGCCGCCAGCACGCTGTAACCACCGGCGCTGCTGCCGCGAATGATGCGCTGTTGCGGGTGTACCCAACCTTGGGCAGTGGCGTACTCTGCTGCTGCGCATAAGTCGTCCACGTCCACCACACCCCACTGGCGGTCGAGCGCGTCCCGGTAGGCACGACCAAAACCGGTGCTGCCTCGGTAATTCACATCAAATACGGCAAAACCGCGCTGGGTCCAGAATTGAATTTTCAAGTTGAGTGAAGCGTCCGACGCGGCCGTTGGACCGCCGTGGCCAATGACAATGAGAGGAGGAAGCTTGTCCGCATGGCCGGCAAATCGAGCGTTTTCCGGCTGGTAAAAAAAGCCATGGGCGATTTGCCCGCCCTTCGTAGGGAAACCGACCGGTCGAGCGTGGGAGATGTCGTCTTTGGCCAGCGGCGCCTGCTTGGCAGTCAATTGAAAGTGTTCGTCCGTTCGTAGCCAAAGGCCTTGGGCCAGATATGTTCCTGCACCCAATACCGCGGCGCGTTTACCTGAGCAAGTCACGGATTGCACCGCATTGCAATCGGAAAGCAGCGGTGAGGATAGGTGCCAGTCACCATTGTGTTCAGTCAAGGATGCCAAGCGCCAAACACCCTCTTGGGTATAACTGACCAACAGATGCCGGTCGTCGAGAAAGCCATAACTGGTTTGGCGGCACACCCAATGCGGTGGTGCAAAATCGGCAGCCATCGGCAGCAAGGCCGAACCATCCCCAGTAGCCAATGAGTCCCGAGGTAAATGGTAGAGATTCCACCAGTCCGTGGCATCGCTGATCCAATACAGATCGCCACTTGGTGACCAGCGCGGCTGCGTGATACTGATGCGGTTATCGCCGGTCACTTGGCGCGGTGGACCGAATACGCTGGCGCTTGCCATTGATCGCAACCAGAGCTGCGATGCCTGCCAGGGCATGTGCGGATGATCCCAGGTGATATAGGCGAGCCAGCTACCATCCGGGGAAACTTGCGCGGACGTAACAAAATCGTGGCCGGTTTCCACGCCGCTCATGTGACTGCTGGCGAGATCCAGACTGATCAAGCGATTTTGCGGTTCGGTCGTTGCGCCGGAATGGTCTTCACAAATTGCTAACAAACAGTGGTGGATAGGTGAATAGTGCAGATCGCCATAGCGGCAATCGGTGGTTTGGGTAAGCGGTTCGATGCGTTGGTTGGCGAGGTCCAAGCGGTAGATCTGCTGGTCCTCACCATTAACGAAATAGACCGCATCTTGTGTGGCAAAAAAACTGCCGCCCCCGTATTCATGCACTTTGGTACGGGCATTCCAAGGATTTGGCAGGATTTCACGGGTGGTTCCATCGGCTGCGCGTTGCAGAATCGTCTGTCGGCCTTTTTCCGCTGGTCGCGTTTCCAGCCAAAAGAGGGATTCACCAACCCATTGCGGCTCGGCCATTTTCACGCTGTTGGCGGCGACAACCTCTCCCGTCAGTGAGGATGCCCAGGTACCATACGCGGCAGTCGTTTTCATACGTGCCCTCTGCTGCAAAAAAGTGGACCAATATACCCAAATGATTTCTCTGCCCCAACTCATTCACCATTTTGTCGCCGAACAGCCGGACGTGCAGCGCGTCGTGTTGGCGGTGTCTGGCGGGGTGGATTCCATGGTGTTGTTGCACAGTGCAGTAAAAGCCCAACTGTCGCAGCCTCTGCTAGTGGTGCATGTGAATCACCAGTTATCGCCTTTTGCGGCAGACTGGCAGGTTCGGGTAAGCGATTGCTGTACGCGCCTCGGTGTGGAGTTCGCCGCAATGGCGGTACAGGTGGAGCCGAGAGGTGCCGGATTGGAAGAGGCTGCGCGGAAGGCGCGCTATGCGGCCATTGAACATTATTTGCGTCCAGGGGATCTGGTGCTGATGGCGCACCATCAACAGGATCAACTGGAAACGTTTTTTCTCCGTCTCGCCCGCGGTGCCGGGGTTCGTGGACTTGCCGGCATGGAATCGCTGCGAGATTGGGGGCCGGCGCGCCTGGGTCGACCGTTTCTCACTGTCGACCGCGCGAGTATTGAGCGTTACGCGCAAATACACGCGCTGACTTGGGTGGAAGATGAAAGCAATGCAAATGAGCTTTTTGATCGTAATTTCCTACGTTTGCATGTTATACCCATGCTGCAGCAGCGCTGGGCGGAACTGCCGGCGCATGCGTCTCAGGCTATGGCGCAATTGCGGCAGAGCGATACGCTGCTCAATGAATTTGCCAGTGAGGATCTCCAGCGTTGTCGCCCGCAGCCCGAGCGTTTGGGGGTGAGTTTAGAGATGGAGCCTCTGCGCGTTTGGTCTCAACCGCGCCGCTACAATCTGATGCGCCATTGGCTGGCCTCGCAAGGGTACCGAGCACCTTCACGGAAGCGCTTGGCGGAATTGGACGGGTTATTGACGGCGAAACAAGATCAAAACCCGCTGCTGGCCTGGGGTGATTGCGAGTTGCGTCGGTATCGCAAAAGGATTTATTGCCTGCCCGCCGGTTGGTCGCGCGCGCGTCCGGCAGCGCAAGATTGTTCAACCAATAACGATGTGGATCTTGGTGGCCATCACCTCAAATGGACGGCTGCTTCACCGGGGTTGCCAACCGGAGATTATCGCGTTGTGGTACGCACCCAGGCTCCAGAAGGACTGCGCGCCCATCCAGCAGGGCGAGCTCACTCGCAGTCATTGAAAAAGCTCCTACAAGAATACGGCCTTGAACCTTGGCTGCGCGATCACCTGCCGCTGATTTTTCTCGGCGATCGCCTGATGGCGGTGGGCGATTTATGGATTGAGAAAAGCGTCGCTGTCGAATTTGGCGTGGTTCCGCGATGGTCATTTTCGCTGCCGTCATCGGCGCTTGTCTGATTGAGGCAAAAAGGCTTTTCTGTTACCCTGGCGCCCCATCTTGAAGGCGATGACAATTTCCAGAGAAGCTCCGTGACCGAACTGATAGACCGCTGCTCTGGTTGGCACTATCTCACCGTTTGATTGGCTCCCGCTTGATACAAATTGCACCCGCCTGACGGGCGCCGCAGATTTAGCGGCGCTTCCGGCGCAGCGGTTTGCGGCTTAGAGATTGCTCGGCGCCGCGAGCCGCAACTGAATTTTGACCCTGTTTTTACGTAAAGGCATTCAATGACTCGATTTATTTTCGTTACAGGCGGCGTCGTTTCGTCACTGGGTAAGGGCATTGCCGCGGCGTCGTTGGCAGCGGTGTTAGAAGCCCGAAAATTGAAAGTCACCATTCTCAAACTCGATCCTTACATCAACGTCGACCCCGGCACCATGAGCCCTTTTCAACACGGCGAAGTGTATGTGACCGAGGACGGCGCTGAGACCGATTTGGATCTCGGTCATTACGAGCGTTTTCTGCGCACAAAAATGACCCGTCGCAATAATTTCACCACCGGGCGTGTATATGAAACTGTTTTGCGCAAAGAGCGCCGCGGCGATTATCTCGGTGGCACAGTGCAGGTCATTCCACACATCACCGATGAAATCAAACGCCGTATTCTCGAAGGTGGTAAAGGCTACGATGTGGCTATGGTGGAGATCGGCGGTACCGTGGGCGATATTGAATCTCAACCATTTCTGGAGGCGGTGCGCCAGTTAAAAGTCGAACTCGGCCCGCAGCGCTCACTGCTGATTCATCTGACGCTGGTACCTTATATCGCCACCGCTGGCGAGACCAAAACCAAACCGACCCAGCACTCTGTTAAGGAATTGCGCTCCATCGGTTTGCAGCCCGAAGTTCTGCTGTGCCGCTCGGACAAAATCATCGACGTGGAATCTCGCCGCAAAATCGCGCTGTTTACCAATGTCGAGGAGCGCGCGGTGGTGCCGCTGCCGGATGCGAATACCATTTACGCCATACCGCGCATGCTGCAGGGTTATGCGCTCGACCAAATTGTTTGCGAACGATTGCAAATCGATGCTCCGGAAGCTGACCTGTCCGAATGGGATCGCGTGGTAGACGGCAAGCTCAATCCAGAACACGAAGTCACCATCGCTATGGTGGGCAAATACATGGACTTATTGGATGCCTATAAATCCCTGAACGAGTCTCTCACGCACGCAGGTATCCACACACGCACACGAGTGAACGTCCTTCACATCAACGCCGAAGATATTGAAGAGCAGGGCGTGGAGTTACTCAAAGATGCCGATGCGATTCTGGTCCCCGGCGGTTTTGGTGAGCGGGGCATGGAAGGCAAATTAACGGCCGTGCGCTACGCCCGTGAAAATAATGTGCCTTATCTCGGCATTTGTCTGGGCATGCAATCGGTCATTATCGAATTTGCCCGCAATGTGTTGAATCTCCCAGAAGCCAACAGCACCGAATTCGACCGCAAAACTCCGCATCCGGTGGTGGGGCTGATCACTGAATGGGTCACTTCGGAAGGCGCAGTGGAAAAGCGTGACGAGTCTTCGGATCTGGGTGGCACCATGCGTTTAGGCGCGCAGGAATGCCGTCTGGAAAAAACCTCAAAGGTGCGGGAAATTTATGGAGAGGACGTGATCGTCGAGCGTCACCGCCATCGCTATGAAGTCAACAACCACTACCTGGATCAACTCCGCCATGCAGGATTGGCGATCGGTGGCTGGTCAGCGGACGACACCTTGGTTGAGGTAGTGGAACTGCCCGCACACCCCTGGTTTGTTGCTTGTCAATTTCACCCGGAATTTACCTCCACGCCGCGCGACGGACATCCTCTGTTTATTAGCTACATCGAAGCGGCACTGTTGCAGCGTCAACATACGGGAGCCGCTAAGTGAGCGCAAAACCGGTGATTCAGGTAGGGAAGGCGCAGGTGGGCAACCATCTGCCGATGACATTGTTTGGCGGCATGAACGTGCTGGAATCCCGCGATCTGGCTTTGCGCACGGTGGAAAAATATGTGGAAGTCACTCAACGCTTGAATATTCCCTACGTATTTAAGGCGTCTTTCGATAAAGCCAATCGATCATCGATACATTCATTTCGCGGCCCCGGAATGGACGAGGGACTGAAGATCTTTGCGGAAATTAAAGCCACCTTTGGGGTGCCGATCATTACCGACGTACACGAAACCTGGCAGGCGCAACCGGTAGCGGAAGTGGTGGATGTGATTCAACTGCCCGCATTTCTGGCGCGTCAAACTGATTTGGTGGAGGCGATGGCGAAAACCGGTGCGGTAATCAACGTGAAAAAACCGCAGTTTTTAAGCCCTGGTCAGATGAAAAACATCGTGGAAAAAATCCGCGAGTGTGGGAATAACAACATTATTTTGTGCGAGCGCGGCAGCTGCTTTGGCTATGACAATTTGGTGGTGGATATGCTGGGTTTTCGCACCATGCGTGAAGTCAGCGGTGATCTGCCGGTGATTTTTGACGCGACCCACGCGCTGCAACAACGTGAGTCCACTGGTGCAGCATCCGGTGGGCGTCGCCGCCAGGTTCTGGAATTGTCGCGTGCCGGGCTGGCAGTTGGGCTGGCCGGCTTGTTTCTTGAGGCGCATCCCGATCCGGATAATGCCAAGTGCGACGGCCCAAGTGCCTTGCCACTGCATTTGCTGGAGCCGTTTTTGGCGCAAGTGAAAGCGATTGACGACTTGGTAAAAAATCTACCCGAATTGCAAATTCAGTAAATAGCCACCGGTGAATGAAGCGTGAGAGCTCAATTCAGCGGTGCCTAAATAAAACCATTCGCCAGGCCCTCAGCGTCTGGTTTCCATTCAGTAGTGTGACTAAACGGAGACGAAACTCCCATGAGTAAAATTGTTGATATCAAAGGCTTTGAGGTGATGGACTCCCGCGGAAATCCGACGGTGATGGCGGAAGTCATTCTGGAATCTGGCGCTGTGGGTAGCGCCTGTGCGCCGTCCGGTGCATCCACTGGAACCCGCGAAGCGCTGGAACTGCGCGACGGTGATAAAAGCCGTTATTTGGGCAAGGGTGTATTGAAAGCCGTTGCTAATATCAACGACATCATAAAGCCGTTGCTGTTAGGCAAAAGTGCCGCCGAGCAGCGCGCGCTCGATAAAATTATGCTTGATGCGGACGGTACAGAAAATAAGTCCAAGCTGGGTGCCAACGCCATTCTGGCGGTTTCTCTCGCGGCGGCGAAAGCTGCGGCGATTGATAAAAAAGTCCCGCTTTATGCGCACATCGCCGACATTAACGGTACCCCTGGCCAATACTCTATGCCGGTGCCAATGATGAATATCGTCAACGGCGGCGAGCATGCCGACAATAATGTCGACATTCAGGAATTCATGATTCAGCCGGTTGCTGCGCCGACTTTTACTGAAGCGCTGCGTATTGGTGCGGAAATTTTTCATGCTCTGAAAAAAGTATTGTCCAGCCGCGGGCTTAATACGGCGGTGGGTGACGAGGGTGGTTTTGCACCGAACTTGCCGTCCAACGAAGCGGCGCTTCAGGCAATCGCCGAAGCGGTGGCCAATGCCGGCTATCAACTGGGCAAAGATGTGACACTTGCTCTCGACTGCGCCGCTTCTGAGTTTTACGAAGATGGCGTGTACGATCTGGCCGGTGAAGGTAAAACATTTTCATCTGCAGAATTTGCTGATTACTTGGCTGATCTCGCCGGCAAATATCCGATTTTGTCCATCGAAGATGGTATGGATGAAAGCGATTGGGAAGGCTGGGCAGGCCTGACGCAAAAAATCGGCAATAAAGTGCAATTGGTAGGTGATGATCTTTTTGTTACCAACACCAAAATTCTGAAAGAAGGTATTGAGAAAGGTATCGCTAACTCGATTCTGATCAAGTTTAATCAGATTGGCTCGCTCACCGAAACTCTCGACGCGATCAAAATGGCGAAGGATGCTGGATATACCGCGGTGATTTCTCACCGCTCCGGCGAAACCGAAGACACCACCATTGCTGATCTTGCTGTGGCCACTTCTGCAGGACAGGTCAAAACCGGATCTCTGTCGCGCTCCGACCGCGTTGCCAAATACAACCGCCTGCTGCGCATCGAAGCCGAACTGCAAGGTAAAGTCGCGTATCGCGGTCGTGCGGAATTTAAGAACTAAGTTCTAATATCGCAATCCGAAGACGGACTATGCTATATAGGTCGGCATTACGCCGACCTTTTTTATGCGGCAGGCATGCACGATTTTTATGAAACCGATATTGACGGCTCTAATTTTAATTTTCGTCTATCTGCAATACCGACTTTGGATCGGCGATGGCAGCATGGCCGCGCTCGTTCGGCTGGAAGCGGAGATCGAGCAGCAGAGTGCGGAAAATTACCGGTTGCAAGAACGTAACCGTTTGCTGACAGCGGAAGTGATTGCGCTGAAAAACAATGTGGATGCTATTGAAGAACGCGCCCGCGCCGATTTGGGCATGATTAAAAAGGGCGAAACATTTTTCATGGTCCTGCAAACACCACCTGCCAAAAAATCCCACACTCCCTTATGACCAACTCTCCAACTCTCTGGGCGCTGGTTCCCGCGGCCGGTGCCGGGCGTCGTATGGGCGCCGGGATACCCAAGCAATATCTTCCCCTCGCAGGCAAAACCGTATTGCAGATCACCCTCGACAAATTGCACGCGGTGCCGGGCATTGAGGGAATGGTGGTGGCTCTCGCAGAAGACGATGTACATTTTTCGACGCTGAAATACAGCGGGGCGGTAGCGCAGGTCATTGGGGGTGTTGAGCGTGCGGATTCGGTTTATCAAGGTTTATTGTGGCTGCAGGCGCAAGGAAGGGATGACGATTGGGTGTTGGTTCACGACGCGGCGCGTCCGTGTGTGCGAGTGGAAAATATTCAGCGTTTAATCGCCACCGCAACGGCGGAAAATTGCGGTGCGATCCTCGCCACACCCGTTGCCGACACCTTAAAAAAAGCATCCGCAATGCACATTGAGCATACGGTGAATCGTGAGTATTTGTGGGCCGCCCACACCCCGCAGATGTTTCGGGTAGGACAGTTGCGCGAAGCGCTGGCACATGCGCTGAGCGCGCAAGTGCCGGTGACCGACGAAGCATCCGCGATAGAGCATGCTGGTGGTCGGGTGTTATTGGTAGCGGACAGTCGCGACAATATTAAAATTACCCAACCGGAAGATCTCGGTTTGGCTGAGCAGATTTTGCAGCAGCAAATCGCCGGCTCCACGTAGCACTAAGTTCGCAGGAGTGAGTATGAATTTGAGAATTGGCCAGGGCGTGGATGTACACGCATTTGGCCCTGGCGACAAAATTGTCATCGGTGGAGTGGTAATTCCGCATACTCACCGGTTGATTGCCCACTCGGACGGTGACGTACTGCTTCATGCATTGTGTGATGCCGTGCTTGGCGCTGCTGCTATGGGTGATATCGGCCAACATTTTCCCGATACCGACCCTCAATATGCCAATGCCGACAGCCGCGCACTGCTGCGACTGGTGATGGCGAAAATTCGGGCGAGAGGCTTTAGTGTGGTGAATGTAGATATGACCATCATCGCGCAAAAGCCGCGAATGGCCACCTATATTCCCTACATGAAACATAATATCGCAGAGGATTTGGGCTGTTCCGCCGAGGTAATCAATGTGAAAGCCACGACCACAGAAAAGCTAGGCTTTAACGGTCGAGAAGAAGGCATCACCTGTCTCGCCACAGTTTTGTTGGAGCTTCATCTGCCGCGACCTTAATCATTTTCTAAATTCCGGCTTTGGGTTGCTCGATAAACGATATCGCCGATCTCGGAGCCTTTTCCTTCGATAACTTCTTCCAGTGTCAATCCTTGTAGCTCGTGAGGAAACACCAGCCACGCGTCGGTGGCATGCACATAAAAATCCGGTGTGAGATTAGTGACATTGCGACTGGGCTTATACCAGGGGCATGCGGTTTTAATGGTGGCGGGAGCATTGTCACCAGCGCGTGATTTTATCTGGTCGATGATGGCTTTCAGCGAGCGTCCAGAATCGAACACATCGTCCACAATTAACAACGAGTGCTCAGCTCTTATATTGTCGATCACATAATTCAAGCCGAATACTTTTACGTCTTTATTCTGCTGGTCGATGCCGTAATAGGAGGCTGTACGAATGGCGATGTGATCACTGTGAACCCCCATAAATTCCAGATACTCCTGTACCGCGATGCCCACTGGAGCGCCACCCCGCCATACACCCACAATAAAATTCGGGTGAAATCCGCGTTGATAAATCAATTCAGCAAGACGAAACGCATCAAGCAACAATTCGTTTGCGGAGATAAATGTTTTTTTCATGGGGTAGGGCCCGGAATTGTGCCGTAACGGTGTGGGCGTAGAGGTGCGGTCGGCCTAAGTATAAGCCAATACCGAGATCTCGATGCGGAGGGAATAATGTGGCGAAATTGGCATAAACTCTTTCCAATCTTATAGTCATTTTGAATCTGTGACATGGTTAACTACGGTGTTTAGGTGTTCTTCTACAATGACTCANNTCCGCGTCTGGCCGGTAAATGGAGGGCCGGTTTCACTGGGTTTTGTGGCGCAAAAGCTCAAATTTCTCGGATTAGCCTCTGTTGTAGCAGTTGCTTTGGTAGCCTGCGGCGGGGCGGAAGAACAACCAGGCGGATCGTCTTCCAGCAGCTCCAGCAGTTCATCCTCATCCAGCAGCTCTGGTATAGCCCTTGATGGTGCGCAGCTGTACCTGGAGAAAGGTTGTTTGGCCTGTCATGGGGCGGATGGCTTGCAAAAGTCGCAGCCGATTGTATTCGCCAACTATTCACTGCAGACACTGATTGCGAAGATCGACCGGGATATGCCGACATTAAATCCGGGGTCGTGCGTGGGCGATTGCGCCAAGGCAGTGGGCGAATACCTTTGGTCGATTCGCCCGGTGGTGTCTTGTGACACGGGCGAGCAGATATTGCCGCGACGTTTGCGTTTGCTGACCAAATTCGAATACGCCAATACAGTTAACGATTTGTTTGGCCGCACGGACGGAGGCACATTGGTATCGGCGGTGGGTACGGATACCGAAGTCCGGGGCTTTGATAACAACGCTTCAGCCAATGCGGTGACCATCGCACGGATGGATGGATATTGGACCGCAGCCGAGGCCGTCGCAAAAGCCGCCGACGTCAACAAATGGTTAGGCGGTTGTGGCCAGAACGCCGCGGATTGTTTTGTCACTGGTTTTGGCCGAGATGCCTTTCGGCGCCCGTTGTCCGCCGAAGAGAAAACCGACTACATGAGCTTATTCAATGGCGGTGCAACGCCGGAGGCTGGTGCGCGTTATGTGGTTCAGGCGATGCTGGCATCACCGAATTTTCTTTATCGCACCGAACTCGGCCAAAACGGCCGCCTCACTCCGTATGAAGTGGCAAGTCTGCTTTCGTACACGTTCTGGGGTTCAATGCCGGACGCCAATCTGTTCACCAAAGCTGCCAATAACGGATTGAGCACGACTGATCAGATCAAACAAGCGGTGGAGGCTCTGGTTGCGGACCCTAAAGCGCAAAAACAATTTGCCCACTTCGGCCGTCAGTGGCTGCATCTCGAGCCGGTTGCTGGCGTCGATCGCGACTCCAATCTGTTTCCTACCTTTACTGCCCAAGTTGCCGAGGCCATGGACGCTGAGTTGGAGATGTTCCTTCAGGAAGTGCTGCTGAAGGAGGGTTATACCATGGCCGACTTCTTCAAATCAGATTTCACTTTTGCCAACCAGGCTCTTGCCAGTTTTTATAGCATCAACGGTGTAAGTGGTTCCCAGATGAGCAAAGTGGCCGTCAATGAACAGCGTGGTGGCATTTTGTTTATGGGAGCACTGCTTACCCGCAACTCAAAATTCGATGAGTCACACCCGATCAAGCGCGGGCTTATCGTGCGCCGCAATTTGCTTTGCCAGGAGTTCGGTGTGCCGCCGGCCAATATCGGCGAAGTGGAACCTTTCGACCCATCTAAGCCGACGCG
>DJFQ01000168.1:18326-19245 GCA_002432095.1 Marinagarivorans sp. UBA5868
GGCGCTGTGGGTAATTACCGTACGGCGGAGGCCAATGGAGCATCGGTGGATGCCTCCGGCACTATCTCTGGCCTAATGCGTATGACCGATGATGATGCGCATATGTTTTTCGACTTAAAAGGACTGTCGGATATTTTGGCGAATGAAGGCTTGCAACCCACTTCCGCCTGCGTAGCCGAGCAGTTCCAGCGCATGATGGATGGGATCGCCGAGCCGGATGCCTGCGCGCTCGCCAATACTGTTTCGCGGTGGAATCCGGCAGCAAATTCGATCAAGGATTTGTGGGTGGAAATCGTAGCTTCACAAACCTTCATGCAGCGCCAGTAGGAGAAGATACGACAATGAAAAGACGTTCCTTGCTCAAAGCAATCGCCGCTGGTTCCACCACTGCCGCCGTGCCGCTCGCCAGTCTGTTAGCGCGCAATGCCATGGCCCAAAACGGTACCGCTCCGATTCGCACCATCTTTCTATTCCATCCAAATGGTTGCGTCCCGGACATTTTTTTTCCGCGTGCGGGCAGTAGCTCTTTACCGGCAATGACAGCGCCACTCCAAGGTGTGTATGACAACTTGGTATTTATTGATGGCATAGGCTACGCCGGTCCAGACAACACTCATGAGGGTGGGGCATTTAAATGTCTCACAGGCCGAATGGCGCGCTCGGATAAACAATCCTCTATCGATGTCTTGATGGGAAAAGAGGACTGGGCAAATCGCACGCAAACCGGCATCAGTGTTCCATCAGTGCAGATGGGTGTGGGTACCTGGTGGGGAAACGACGATAACAAGCGCATTAGTCATGACGGCGCAACGACGCTGGATTCCGTGTGCGATCCGCGCATCATGTACCCGCGTCTGTTTGGTGCTGAGCCTGGCGGTGGTGGCGGTGAGGGCACTAGTGGCGTCGAGACTCAGATGCT
>DJFQ01000168.1:19258-23176 GCA_002432095.1 Marinagarivorans sp. UBA5868
CTTTCCGTTTTGGAAGCCAAATTTCGCAATACCGATGGTGATTCCCTGGACGCTTGTGTGGGCCCGGATATCAGCGCGTCGCCCAAGGTCGATCGCAGTGATACGGATGAAGCGCTTTCACAAACCAATGTGCTCAGCCTGGCTTCCGATTTACAGCAGGATATTGCCATTGCCGCTTTGTCATGTGGCCTTACTCGCACTATGGCCTTCAGCTACGGTGTATCTGTATCACCAGTGAAAGTGCCGGGCTCGGGCGTCGGCGATCACGATGCCTCGCACGCCGATGCGTCCACTCACACACGATCCAAAATATGGTGGATGGCGGAGGTGGCAAAATTCATTCAGAAGCTCGCCAGTACGCCTGACGTCAACGGATCTCTGTTGGATAACACGATCATCGTGGCAGTGTCAGATTTGGCTCACGGCAACTACCACAATCATTTCCGCATACCGATGTTCCTTGCCAGCGGTAAAAACAACAATGTTGGCTTGGTCACGGGGCGATCATTGGATTGGCGCAATGCACGCGCGGCAAGGCCGAAAGTGCAGGGCGACCAGAATGCCAATGATCCTAGTATCAATCACACCGACGTGCTGGATACGATTCGTATGGTAGCGGGGTATACAAGTTTTGAAATGCCTAATAAAGAAGGCGATGTTATGACGGCCTGGCGCGGTGGTAACGAGCCGCGCTGAGTTCTGGTAGTATTTTGCACCTGCCCAAAACCCCAGGCATCCGCCTGGGGTTTTTCATTTTTGGAGTACCGATGAGCTACGTTCTCGACATGCCTTTTGCTTACGGCGGCCCTCTCGGCAGCGCTATTTTCCGCAGGGAACTGACGGATTTTGTGGTTATCGAGGATTTGGGTATGCAACCGGAAGGTGAAGGAGAACACCACTATATTCATTTGGAGAAGCGCGGCGTCAATACGGATTGGGTTGCCCAAAAGATTGCGCGTTTGGCGGGTGTCAAATCTCACGATATCGGTTTTTGTGGACTCAAGGACCGTCATGCCATAGCCAGCCAATGGTTCAGCGTCTATTTGCCCAAAGGCCCGATCCCGGATTGGTCGGCTCTGAACGATGAGGCAGTGAGAATTCTTTCGGTCACTGCCGGGAAACGCAAGTTGAGGCGCGGCCAACACAAAAGCAACCGGTTTGTCATCACGCTTCGCGACGTCGAAAATTCCCTGGGCGATCAACTGCAAGAGAGACTTCAGGTGGTGGCGCAGGGTGTGCCCAATTATTTTGGCGAGCAGCGCTTTGGGCGCGATGGGGGCAATCTCGTCAGTGCCGCACGTTGGCTGGAGCAAGGCATGCCACTTAATAAAATGAGGGATAAAGGCATGGTGATGTCAGCTGCCCGCTCGCATATTTTTAATGTGGTTTTGGCGGAGCGTGTCCGCCAAAGTAATTGGCGTGAGGCATTGGTGGGCGACACGGAAGCCGACTTTGCGACCGGACCCTTGTGGGGGCGCGGACGCAATCCGGTTTCGGCGGATACGCTCGCGTTGGAAGAGCAGGCTTTGGCAAATCATCACAAATGGCTGTCAGGACTGGAGCACTGCGGTTTGATGCAGGAGCGGCGGAAGTTGATATTGACCCCTCAGGATATGCGCTGGAACCTTGATCAACAGAATCTGACACTGGAATTTGCTCTGGCGCCGGGTGAATTTGCCACAGCAGTGCTGCGTGAGGTTTTTCACCTGCAAAATGCCAGTGCATAAGCATCACGTCGGGCGGTGAGGCGCGGCGGAGATGCTGTGCTATATTGCGTCGATTTATAGCTGACGGATGGAAAAGCTTTGAGCGAACTTCATTTTGATGGCATTGGCATGACATCAAAACGGACCCGTATTCGGATGATCCAACGCCTTGAGGAACAGGGTATCCGCAACGGAAAAGTCCTTCAAATAATTGCCAATACACCGAGGCACTGGTTTCTTGACGAAGCGCTTTCCCATCGCGCTTATGAAGATACCGCACTTCCTATCGGGCACGGTCAAACGTTGTCGCAACCTTACATAGTTGCCCGTATGACCGAGCTGCTTCTCGACAATCATCCCGCTCCCCGAAGGGTTTTAGAGATCGGCACTGGCTCTGGCTACCAAACCTCTGTGCTCGCGCAGTTGGTGGAAAAGGTCTGGACCGTTGAGCGCATTCGTCCGTTGCAAAGCAAAGCGCGCGACCGTCTCGCTCGCCTACGTCTCTATAACGTTCATTACAAATATGCCGATGGCGGCTTTGGCTGGGCAGATCAAGGGCCGTTTGATGGCATTATTTCCACAGCGGCACCCATTTCAATTCCTGCGGATCTGCTAGCGCAGATAGCGCCCGATGGCGTGTTGATCATTCCTGTTGGACCCGAGCATAACCAGCAGTTGACGTTGGTGAAGCGTGAGGGTAGTGATGATCAATACCGGCAAAAAATTATCGAGCCTGTTCGTTTCGTCCCGCTTGTTCCAGGTGTTACCTAGTCAGAATCTGGTACTTTTTAATTAAAAAATATTTCGGTTATTAATTAGTAAGTAATGTTTTTTAAACGAGTTGTGGTAGGTTTTAATTAATAAAAGGTCGGACTTTCAAAGAAATCTGTCCCTTTTTTTGATGAGTTGTTTAGACTAAATTCTAATAAGTTTTACTTGGTTATATTTCGAGGTTATGAAGGCTAGCCTTGATATGATCCGCTCTTACAGCTTCGATGGAGAAAATAAGTATGAAAAGAAGCGAAAAGAGATTTACTTTGATCAATATAGTGATCACATTTTTGGCGCTGACTGGCTGTGCATCCCCCGCCTATAAAGCACCTGTTGTCGATGCCAATCCCATTCCGACACACCGCATCAAAACCCATCAGGTAGGGCCTGGAGAAACTCTGTATTCCATTGCGTTGCGTTACGATCTTGACTACAAAAAGCTATCTAAAATCAATGCATTGGATTCTTCTTATCGAATTTCACCGGGCCAGATTTTGAACCTGGACACCAGCAGTTATGTGGCGCCTTCTGAACGCTCTACAAAATCGCCAAAACCGGCGGCGCGAAGCCCCTCAGGCCAGCCCGGGAAAGCAATAGCTGGAACTAAAAAGCAATCAGTGACTCGCCCTCCAGCCGCAGTGGTGGCGCGGGCTAATTCGTCCGTCGCTTGGAGCTGGCCGGTTAAGGGAGAAGTATTAGAAAGATTTCAGGGAGAAGGGGGGCTAAATAAGGGTATTGATATTCGCGGCAAATTGGGTGAGCCTGTGCTGGCAGCTGCCGATGGGGAAGTCGTCTACTCCGGCTCGGGGCTGCGGGGATACGGAAAATTAGTCATCGTCAAACACAACGATCAGTTCTTGAGTGCCTATGCGCACAATCGGGTTTTGGTGGTGGCGGAGGGGGATAAAGTTAAGTCGGGTCAGAAGATTGCCGAGGTCGGTTTTTCCGGCACCAATACGGCAAAGCTCCACTTCGAAATCCGTCTTGATGGTAAGCCGGTTGATCCATTGGGTTATCTGCCAAGCCTCCAGTAATAATCTCCCCTCAACTTAGTTGAGTACCTGCCGATAAGCCATCTACCAGTGCGCGGCAGGGTAGGGCGAAAAGCCACAAGCGAAGCCTGCGCCTTTGTAAAACGAGAGTTGAGAATTCGACGACGGAGTTTGCGCCTGAGTCGAAAGGCAGTGCGAACGGAAGCTGCCGCTATTTAGCTTAGATTTCAACTTACAAAAAGCAAGTTCTTGATGTTACGCCAATCAGGTGCGTATTGGAGCTTAGAAAAATAACCTATTGGTCCGAGGATTATGCAAATGGCAGCTCAACATTTTGAAATAGACGTATTTAAAGGCGATGACGAATCCATTTTCATGGCTGATTTCGACGCGGATGACGAGGCCGAATTGGCCGAAGACGAATTCGAGCAGATTACCCGCGAGCGCAG
>DJFQ01000093.1:0-5275 GCA_002432095.1 Marinagarivorans sp. UBA5868
GTTATCGCCAACTCTGCAGCTTGCAGCGCTTCATTAGGTGCTGGAGTGCTCGCACAGGCCCCCAAAAAAAGGAAGCTTCCCAAGATAACGAATAGGAAAGTGCTGGGATTTTTTTTTCGGCAGTTCATTGTGAATTTCATAAAATGTGACCTTTGGTTAAAAATCGTCTATCAACGAAGCTCTGTCGGAGCATCGCAACTGTGATAATTCATTCGCGGAAGGGTTTTCAGACTGTCCATTGGCAGCTGGTAGGGCGCATCCATGCCATTGAGACTGTTAGAAACAGAAATACTTAGAAGCAAGACTATTTAGAAATAAGGCTATCGGAAGATAAGTCTATTTTTGGAAAATTCGCTTTCTCGGGCTGACGTCGGCATTTAAATGCCTATTCGTCGGCGTGAAGGTTGATATGGGCCTGCTTCGTAATTGTCGTTTTTATCGAACTTGCTATTTTAAAAATTAGATCCCCGCACCACACGCACGAAGATAAAAGCTGCGGAAATTCCCAGAAGAACATGGATATAACCATTGGGCTCAGCAAGAGTGACCACGCCCAGCAGCCAAAAAATCAGCAAAGAACCTGCGATTGCTTCTAGCATCATCAAATCCTTTGGCCTGATTGACCACTGCTTGTATGAAGAAAATGAGTTAACTTTAATATTCTACGTATGATGCGGCGCAGCGTCTGTGCGACAGCGTACCCATGTTTTTTGCCGGGCTCTTAGATAAGCGGCACGAGTACGAGGATTTATTAAGTGGTTAAAAAATTAGGGACGGGCTTTGGCAGCGCGTTTTCAGTCGTGAAATTATTTTTTTTGTATGACGCGCGCTGGTAATGGAAAATTATTTTCTGCCCACGTGCACTGAATGTTCTTTTTCATCATCTATCAAGGAAATGGAATCTCCGATAAATTTCTCGCCGTCCAAGGTTATGCCTTCGACAAAGTCGCGGTGCACATTAATTCGATAGAGTGTTTTGCCAAAACGATAGTCGAGGGAAAAACCTTCCCACACTGTTGGCAAGCAGGGTTTGATCTGTAGCTGATTGCCCGTACGGGTGACACCGAGCAGTGATTCGAGCATAAGCCGGTAGAGCCAGCCCGCGGAACCGGTGTACCAGCTCCAGCCGCCGCGACCGGTATGGGGCGCTATGGCGTAAACATCGGCGGCGACAACATAAGGCTCGGCTTTATAAAGGGCGACTGCGGCGCCGCTTTGCCCGTGGTTAACGGGATTGATAATGGAAAAGAGCTCCCAGGCGCGCTGGCAGTCGCCAAGTTTGGCAAAGGCCATCGCCGCCCATATGGCCGCGTGGGTGTACTGGCCACCATTTTCCCGCACACCTGGTACATAACCTTTGATGTAGCCGGGATTTAGCGTGGATTGATCGAACGGCGGATCGAGCAGCTGAATAATGCCCTGCTCCCGCCGCACCAGGTAGCGGTCCAAAGCATCCATGGCGCGGTTGGCGCGCCTGGGGTCGCCGGCCCCGGAAAGCACCGACCAGCTTTGCGCGATGGAGTCGATCCGGCACTCGGTATTGACCGCCGAGCCCAGCGCCACCCCATCGTCGAACCAGGCCCGCCGATACCAGTTGCCGTCCCAGGCGTGTTGCTCAATCTTTTCGCCCAATATCCCCGCCTCCACCAGGCAGTGGTTGGCGAATTCCTCATCCCCCTGGGCGCGCGCCAATGGGGCGAACTCGCGCAGCACCTTGTACAACATAAAACCCAGCCAGACGCTCTCACCTTTGCCATGAATGCCGACCAGGTTCATGCCATCGTTCCAGTCTCCCGATCCCATAAGCGGCAGACCGCGCTCGCCGAAGCGCAAGCCGTGTTTAACCGCGAGTACCGCGTGCTGATAAAGACTTCCGCTGTCGCTGCTCTGGCCGGGCATGTCGTAGTAGGACTCTTCGTCGTCATTGAGTGCGCGGCCTGTGAGAAAAGGCAGGGATTCGTCCAGTACGGCCATATCGCCCGTGTTATTCACGTAGTGGCACAGTACGAACGGCAGCCACAGATAATCGTCGGAACAGCGGGTGCGTACGCCGCGCCCGTGGGGCGGGTGCCACCAATGTTGCACATCGCCTTCGGCAAACTGGCGCCGCGCCGCACGCAGCAAATGCTCGCGCACCACGGCGGGCCGGGTGTGGACGAGTGCCATGGAGTCTTGCAGTTGATCGCGAAAACCGTAGGCGCCGCCGGACTGATAAAACCCGCTGCGCGCCCACAGTCGACAGGCCAAAGTCTGATAGACGAGCCAGCCATTAAACAGCGCATCGAACGCGGGGTCTGGGGTGTGCGCCTGTACGGTGCCGAGGGTTTCGGTCCAATAGGCGTGAACCTGCGCCAGTGCCGCGCGAGCAGACCCCAGTTGCCGCAGGCGCAGAGCGAGCGCACGCGCCTGTTCCACGTCTGATCCAGCACCGAGACGAAAGATGATTTCCCGCTCCTGGCCGTCGGCCAGTTCGAAAGGCACCTGCAAAGCGCCGCAGGAATCCAACGCGGCACCCAAACGCCCGGATAATCGGGTCCGTTGCAGTGCATCCGGTGCGTTGATGGAGCCATTGCGCCCAAGAAACTCAGTGCGATCCCCGCTCACGCTGCGCGACTCATCATCCACATCGAAAAAGCAGGTGCGACCGGCGAACTCGGTGTTGTAGGCATTGTGGACAAACAGCGCGCCACTCGAAGAATCGATCTCAGTGACCAGATGCAGAGCCGATTTCGCCCGCAGATCTCCCAACACCCACTCCACATAACCGGTGGCGGAAAGTGAGCGCCGGCGGCCCGAGAGATTGCGGGTTTTCAGTACCGAAAATTTCACGCTTTCCTGCAGGTCCACGTAGACCCACAGCTCGGTTTCAATGCCGTCTTCCCGGTGTTCGAAGACGCTGTAACCAAACCCGTGGCGGGTGACGTACGCGCCGGCGCCGGATTTGGGTTGCGGCGTGGGCGACCAGGCATATCCCGTCTCCTCATCGCGCAAATAAAACGCTTCACCGCCGGTCGCGCCAACTGGATCGTCGCTCCAGGGCGTCAGGCGAAACTCCCGCGCGTTTTCGCTCCAGGTATAGGCCAGGCCACTTTCGGAAATCACGCTGCCAAAATTGGGGTTGGCCAGCACATTCACCCACGGCAGAGGTGTCTTGCGCTCGGTGTCGGTCACCACGATGTATTCGCGACCGTCGGCCGTAAAACCACCCAGCGGATTGCGCAAAATGAGTCCGTCGCGAGGCAGTGTCGGCGCTGGTGGTTCGCGGACGGCGGCGCGGATCGCGGTAAACCGGGGAATCTTGCGCGTGGTGCGCGGGCGCCGGTTCACCTGATCGGCGAGGCTGCCGCGGGTGTCGTCGATAATGGCGCGGGCAACGCTCTGCAGCAGAACCCGGTCCTCTTGAGAGATTTGCTCGCCGGAGCGTACAAAAATACCGCCGGGCCGTTCACTGTGCTGGCCCTCACTACGACTGGAAATCAACGCCAGGATCTGGTCCTGCAGATTCTGCCGATAGCCCACGTGGTCTTCGTTCCAGATAACGAGATCCACCTCCAGACCTTTCAAACGCCAGTAGGCGTGGCACTGGATCATCTGCCGGGCGAGTTCGATGTGGGCACTGCTGGCGATTTTCAGCAGCACAATCGGCAGGTCGCCGGAGATGGCGTAGCCCCAGAGGCCGGATTGGCCGCGGCGGTTTTGGATGAGCAGTGCGGGATCCGCGCGCAAGGTGCCCTGGGCGTAGAGCACGATGCTGGCAAGGCGGCGATAAAGACGCGCATCGGCTTCACTGGCGTTGATTTGCCGCAAGGTCACGCCGGCGTGAGTGGCGGCGAGTTCGAACACTCGGTCAGCGAAACTGCGGTTTTGGTATTTGCTCACCAGAGCCAGACAGGCGGCGCGGGTGTCGGCGATGCCAGTGACCACGTCCAGTGTCACCGCTTGACCAGCCGCCAGGGTCAGCCGGCTGCGTATCGCCACCGCTGGGTCGAGCACGGAGCCTTCACTGCCCGATAAGTCACCCTTGTCCACAAGCGCTTGCGGTGCAGCCGGGGTGCGGCCGCGGCCGATAAAACGGAATCGATCCGTTTCATACGACACAGCGTCGAGCACCGTACCGTTGTTGGCCAGCAGGTGGAACATCCAGGGCGGTTGTTCAGTTTCCGATCTAGGCCGACGCGTACATATCACGGCCCGCCGGTCCGGCAGGATTTCCGTCTGCACGAATAAATTGCCAAACGCGGTCTGGCTGTCATCAGCGGCCGGCGCCGCCAGTACCACTTCCGCATAAGTGGTGATATCCAGGGTGCGGGTTTGGGATGAGCGATTGGTGAGGCGCAGGCGGCGCAGCTCGATATTGTCTTCGGGAGATACCACCAGATCGGTGTAGGTCTCGATATCGGCGTCGCGTCTCCGATATTCCGCCCGCCCTTCGGAAAAAATTGCGCTGTAGCTGTCCGCCCGTTTGAGTGTCGGCTGATGGGCCGCGGACCAGAAAACACCGCTCTCAGTGTCGCGCACGTAGACGAACATGCCCCAGTTGTCCCGGGTTGCATCCTCCCGCCACCGGGTAAGGGCGAGGTTGCGCCAGCGGCTGTAGCCTCCGCCGGCGTTTGTCACCATCAGATGGTAGCGACCATTGGATAACAACTGCACCTCGGGGACCGCGGTTTCGGCGTCGATAGGCGGATGTACCGAGGCATGTTCATCGGCGAACAACCCGCCGCTGTCCTGGGAATCTTCCAGCAGGTGCTGGTGANNNNAAGCGGCGCTGCATGGGCCGGTCCTGGAGCAGATGGGCAAACGCCAACAGACTCATACCCTGGTGGTGCGCCATGTAGGATCGCACCACGGTATGAGTCACCCCGCGCGGAAGCCGTGTCGGGGTGTAATCCACCGCTTCGTACAGCCCAAACCGCCCTTCCATTCCCATGGCCGCCAGCCGCTGCAGATTGGTACATGCCTGATTGGGCGCGACCATCAGGGCAAGTGCTGATGCATAGGGAGCGATCACCGCATCGTTCGACAAGCCGCGTTTTAAACCCAAGCCCGGTACGCCGAAGGCGTGATATTGATAATTGAGACTGGTATCAAAGGCGTGATAACCCGATTCTGAAATGCCCCAAGGCAGCCCCAGGTGCTTGCCATGCGCGATCTGGCGAGCCACTGCCACCTGACAGCTATGGTCCAGCAGTGTGCCGTGGTAGCTGGGCATCACCAGCATCGGCATCAGATACTCGAACATGGAACCGCTCCAGGACATCAGCACCGGCGCGCC
>DJFQ01000093.1:5293-8986 GCA_002432095.1 Marinagarivorans sp. UBA5868
GCGGAAGTCGTCCAGGTTGTAGCCAACCGCCAGCAGATGGCGGGCGGAATCGTAGAGAAAGGTGAAATCCATAGCGGTGAATGCGGTAGCCTGCTCCGCCAGTTTGGCGCAGTCGGCGATGCGTAACGAGATAAGTCTTTCAGCTTCCGCCAACAGTCCGTCTAGTTGTTTGAGCCAGCTTTTACGGTCGGCCTGACCGGTATTTGCCTGGCTAAAAACGCGCTCGCTCCTCACCTCATCGGTGTCCGGCACATCCGCCCGGTGAAGCTCAGCCTCAACCGCCAATTGCAGTGCGCGGGTGTGCGTCCACAGTTGGTGCAAGGACGGCAGAGTAGGACTTGTGGTGATGGCGGTTAACCTTTGTTGGATCGCCGTCAGACTCTGGGGCGCTGGCGGCAGACCGACCCAGGGCACTAGCGCCTTCAGTTCCGCCAATTGCGCGCTACTCTGACGCAGCAGTTCCGCCGCCCAATACGTCAGCTCATCGTCAAAACGGGGTTTGCTATTGACGAGTTCCAGCGTGGTGGGCTCGGCCCCGGCCGGCGCCGCATGAACCAGCCGCGCGTGCAAATCCTCCGCGCCGTCCGTTGCCTGCTGCAGTTGCCGCATCAGTTTTTCCAGGCTGCAGAATTGCGGATCGAGAAGCCCATCGAGCCGCGCGGCACAGGTCTGTACCGCTTCCAGAATTTGGGTTTGTTTGTGGCCGGTTTTGAAAGTCAACACGAGGCTGTCGTGGAGAATCGCCAGCGTATCCTGTAACCCTTTGATCACCTGAGCGGAGCCGATGGGCTTGCTGGGCAGGTCCGTGAGCCCCGCTCGCAAGGTCAGCAAATGACCAGCGAGGTTGCCGCTGTCCACCGACGAGATATAACGCGGCGGCAGAGGCTCCAGAGTTCTGGTGTCGTACCAATTGAAAAAGTGACCGCGGTGGCGGGTCAGACGGGCCATGGAATAGAGGGAGTCGCGGGTACGCGTCAACAGGGCGCCAGAGGGAATGAAACCCATATCCCAGGCCGACATGTTGGCCAGCAGCGCCAGACCCATATTCGTCGGCGAGGTGCGGTGTGCAATCCCCGGACCGGGTTGTTCCTGAAAATTATCCGGCGGCAGCCAGTGGTCCGCCGCGCCGACAAAACGGTCGAAAAATCCCCAGGTTTTGCGCGCAATCTTGCGCAGGAAAATCGTCTCCTCCCAGGTGAGGCTCGCGGGTTTGCGCTTGAGCGGCAGGCTGAGCCACCAAGCGAAAAGAGGTGCTGTCATCCACAAAGCAAGGATGGGAGCCGCAGTCGTCAGCGCGAAGGGATTGATCTGTGTAAGCGCGGCGGTGACAACGGCCGCCAACACCGGCGCAATCCACATCTGCCGCACAAATTGCCCTATTAAAGGCGTGCCGGAACCGCGGTGAACGGTGGCCTGCCACGCCAGCAACTGGCGCGGCGCAAAGGTCAATCGCCAGCCGCTGCGGCCAATCGCTTGCAGGCTGATCAGTGCTTCATAGGGCAAGGTAGCCAAGCCGAAGACCGCCTGCAGCAAATGCAGGCCTGTCGCGTTGGCCACGGCGGAAAGGTGCGCAGCGATGGGAGTCTTATCGCGTCCGCGCAACAAATGCGCCGACGTCATCAGCATGCGCGGCACCAACAGCAGGGCGAGGATCGCCAGCGTCCACCAGGTCGCGGTAAGTCCAGGAACAAACCACCCGGCCAACAACAGCAGCAACAGCGCCACCGGGACCAGGCTGCGCAGGAGGTTATCGAGAATTTTCCAGCGCGACAGGGCCGAAAGCGGATTGGCCCGAGCTTGCCCATCGGCGCTTGGTACACCGGGAAATAACCAGCGGGCGATCTGCCAGTCACCGCGCAACCAGCGTTCGCGGCGAGTCATATCCGCGTCATATCGTGCCGGCGGCTCCTCGTACAGATGCACATCGCTCAGCAACCCGGAGCGCGCATAACAGCCCTCCAGCAGATCGTGACTGAGGATGCGGTTGTCCGGCAGCATCTTGCCGAGCATCCGTTCGAAGGCGTCCACTTCATAGATGCCTTTGCCGATAAAGGAGCCGTTGGCGAACACGTCCTGATACACATCCGATACCGAGCGGGTGTACGGGTCGAGCCCAGGTTCGCCGCCAAACAATTGGACATAGCGTGAACGCCGGGCGCCCGCAAGGCCCGCCGCCATGCGCGGCTGCAATATGGCGTAACCGCCGATGATGCGCGTCGACCCGGTTTGGGCATCCGCTGCATAAAGCGGCTTGTTCAGCGGATGCGCCATCACCGCGACAAATTGCTGCGCGGCATCTCGTGGTAATTGTGTGTCCGCATCCAGAGTGATGACGTAGCGAATCCGCGGCAGCGCCAGCAGATTACCGACCACTGTCGAAAACGCCGCCAGCCCACCACCTTGAATCGCCTTGTTCAGCGCGGCGAGCTTGCCGCGCTTGCGTTCGAATCCCATCCACACGTGCGCAGAGGCATTCCAGGAGCGCGGGCGGTGCAAGAGGAGAAAACGCTGGGCGTCCTGCATTTCACAGGGATACTGATGATTGAGACGGTCGATGCCCTCACGGGCGCGCTGCAATAGCGCCTCATCTTCGCTACAGATTTCCGTCGCCGCATCCGCAAAGTCCGTCAGCAGCGCGAAGAACAAATGCTGGTCGCGATTGCCGAGAAACCTCACTTCCAAAGCGTTGAGCAGGTCGTCGACGCTGCGCAGACTGGTTAGCAAACTGGGCACCACCACCAGAGTTGCCTGTTCGAGCGGAATTCCCTTGGCGAAGTCCATGCGTGGCAGGCGTCGGGGCAGCACTGTAAGAGTGGCAAGCCAGTTGACGATGGCGACTGCGGGGGCTGTGGCGGCAAGCGCCGCCAAGCTCAGCAAAGTGAAATAAAGATATAGGTTGTCATGAAGGCCGGCGGCCAGTGCCGCCAGACCGGCAGTGATGTCAATGACCAGTAACGCTACACCACCCAAATACAGTGCCAAAGTAGACCCTGCCAACCACCGGCGCAGGCGCTGCGATACAGCTACCCGCGCCGCGACGGCTTTTTCCAGTTGCGGAAAACCTGCGTCGAGCAGGTAATACCCCACATGGGCGGTGCGGTTGTCCCGGTCTGACACCGCATCTGCCAGAGCGAGTGCTACCCCGGCGATCTCCGCCTCCGTGGCGGGCGCGCGTTTGGCCAACCGGTCGATGACCTGGCGGTAACCGTCGCGGGTGGCAAAATCCATGGTGGGGTAAATTCCCGCGCGTTCGTTGCGCAGACACTGCTCCACCAAGCTGAGACGCTCGACAAAGCTCTGCCAGTCGAATGCGCCGAGAAAGCGCAAACTGCCAATACTGTTGCTGATGGAGACCTGATCCATCGCCTGTTGTCGATTTTCCGCCGTCACCATCTGGTCGATCGATTGGCTCTCCTCCGCTAAGCGCTGCTCTATCCAGGTCAGCGGCAGCGCCAGTGCGGAACCATGTCCCTGCAGACGCCGCACCAGTTCCGCGACAAAAGAGCTTTCCAGTGGCGGGTTGGAGCGCGCCATATCGGCGATCACCAGAATCAGGCTCTTCGGATCGTGCTCGGCCACGGCGATCATCCGGCTCGACCACTCCTGGGCGAGATCCACCAGCGCCCGTGTACGGGCGACATACAAACTCACACGCCGCAAATTCTCGATCAGCGCCAGGCGCAACATGATGGG
>DJFQ01000093.1:8998-11655 GCA_002432095.1 Marinagarivorans sp. UBA5868
CCGGCGGATTCGCCATCGGCGAGGCAGGGCAGTTCGCGGCTGTAATTACGTGGCAGGTGAGCGCGGGCGGTGCGGATTTGCTCGGCGATTAGATGGAAATTATCCAGCAGCCACTCTCCGGCGGGAGCAATGCGTCCTTTTGCCACCACGGTTGCCATAAGGACTTTGCAGTTATCCAGCAACGCCCGTTCGTTATCGCCGAGTCGCAGCAGCAGCCGGTTGGTGGTGCGCTGCGGGCTGAGTGTGTGCCGCATCGCGAGATGAGTGCCGTGCGCCTCCATTTCATCGACGCCAAACAATTCGGCGCGCAACAGTGGCTCCGTTTTGGTAAGCGGTTCAAGGACACTGAGAAGATGAGATCCCGCCGGTGGGTTGGTTACCTGCATTTTTTTCCGAGCAACGCGCCGAATTCATTCGCAGGAAGCGGTGGACTGAATAAGGTGCCTTGGCCGGCCTCACAATGCAGATTCAGCAAAACATCTCGTTGCTTCTCGTTGGTAACGCCTTCGGCGATCACTCGCTGGCCCAGATTTTTACCCATACTAATGATCGCTCCTACAATCGATCGTCCGTCTTTTTCATTTTCGATGTCTTGAATAAAAGAATGGTCGATTTTTAATGTGCTGATAGGAAGCTGTTTTAGATAGCTGAGGCTGGAGTAACCCTTGCCAAAATCGTCCAGCGCAATACGTATGCCGGAATTTTTGAGAGCACCAAGAATATAGGCGGTAGTGGCCACATCCCGCATCAGTACACTTTCGGTTAACTCAAGCTCGATATGCCGCTCGTGCAGATTAAATTCGCGCAAACACGCACGCACGCCGTTTGAAAAGTCCCGGTGACAAAGTTCGTCGGAAGATACGTTAATGGAAATTGGCACCGCCGACAGTCCTGCATCCAGCCAGTCGCGTATTTGTCGGCATGTTTCGCGTAAAACCCATTTTCCCAGAGGGATAATCAGCCCGCACTCTTCCGCGGCGCTAATAAATTGCTCGGGAAAAATCAAACCGGCCTCGGGGTCCCGCCAGCGGATAAGCGCTTCAGCACCGATAATCGAGCCCGACTCAAGGTTGACTTGGGGTTGGTAATGAAGCACAAACTCATCGTGCTTCAACGCGCGGCGTAACCCATTCTGCTGCATTAATCGGCGGGTGGCGCGGACGTTCATGGTTGGCTGAAAAAACTGGTAATTATTCCGGCCGGTTAATTTTGCGTGATACATGGCGGTATCCGCATTTTGCAGAACAAGACTGGCGCAGTGTTGTGCGGTGTCTTCTATGTCGTCTGTGTCGGGATACACGCTAATGCCGATACTCAGGGTAACCTGCAGCTCCTGTTCGTCGATAAAATGCGGATTAAGAAAAGCATCGATGATATTTTCTGAAATACGCGCGGCATCCAAAGGTGTTTCAATTTCAGTGAGCAACACCACAAATTCATCGCCACCTTGACGACAAACGGTATCGGAGCCGCGAACGCACGAAACCAGCCTTCGACCGACCGATTGCAGCAGACGATCGCCGGTGGTATGTCCCAGGGAATCGTTAATCTGCTTGAAGTTATCGATGTCCAGAAATAGAACACCCACTTGTTTTTTATGTCGGCGGGCGAGGACGACAGCTAATGCGAGGCGCTCGAATAAGAGAACGCGGTTGGGAAGTCCTGTCAGAGAGTCGTGTTGCGCCAAGTGAGCCATGCGCAGCGCCGCGGCGCGGGAGGCGGTGATGTCATGAAAAACGATGACCGCACCAATAGCTGTTCCTTGAGGGTCGTGCATAACAGCGACAGAGTCCTCAATAATATATTCAAAGCCATCCCGTCGTATTAGGGTATATTCCAGCGCTGTGCCGCTGTCGCGGGGCTGCGACCGCGGCGTTGGTTGACGCAGTCGCTGCAGTGGGCTGACAAAGGGCTCACGGGTTCGACTGTCAACCACTTGAAAAATCGTTTCTACTGGTTGGGTCATCGCTTCCCTGAATGACCAGCCGGTCATGACTTCGGCTACCGGATTGAGGTATGTAACCAAACCGCGAGCATCGGCAGTCAATACCGCATCAGCGATAGAGTCCAATGTGATTCGCGCGCGCTCACTGCCAAAACCAGCGGAAAACACGTTCTCTGGAAAGCCGGGTAACAAACCCGCTAATTTATCTTTCCAAGAGGGCGAGCGACGATTTGACGACAGGTGTGAAATATTTGATTTACCCTTCATAAACAAACCCTTGGACGCAAATAAGAAAAATACACAAACATTCCATTGTCTCCATCTGTGTCCCTTGTGCTTCCCTTGCGAACAAGAAGCCTCGAATCAGTTTATGATGACCATATTGGGTGTCGAACCAGAACGCGGATACGTCATTCAGATTTGCGGCGCAGCCCTATCGCAAAGCCCAAAGCTGCGGCGATAACAGCACCAATGCCTAGGGCATAAAACGGTTTGTTATGGACCTGCTGATTGGCTGCCGTCATTATTTTTTTAGTGTTCTGCTGGACAGATTCAGCTGCTGATCGGGCGGATGCTTCCACAGAGGCTTTTGCGCGACCGATACGATGGTTGAGTTGTTCGCGAATTGCTTTGATATCTTCATGCGGAATTGCCGAAGTTTTTTGGCTAAGCGCTTCCACATCCACAATAAAATCCGTGAACTCGTTGTGTA
>DJFQ01000069.1 GCA_002432095.1 Marinagarivorans sp. UBA5868
ACTTCCATCGTTCTACCTCGATAACTGATGCGTATTAACGCTTCGCTTTTTTGTCAGCCGCGTGGCCGCGATAGGTGCGGGTAGCAGCGAACTCACCAAGTTTGTGGCCAACCATTTCCTCGCTGATCAGAACGGGGACGTGCTGACGACCGTTATGCACCGCCAAAGTCAAACCAACCATTTGCGGAGAGATCATGGAACGTCGTGACCAAGTTTTGATTGGACGACGATCATTTTTGGCTACGGCCGCTTCCACCTTGGCAAACAAGTGGTGATCAATGAAGGGGCCTTTTTTCAGTGAACGTGGCACTGGAAATTCCTCGCTTTATCTATGGTTCGTAAGAATTATTTGGTACGACGACGAACAATCATTTTGGTCGTGCGCTTATTCTTACGCGTCTTATAACCCTTCGTAGGCACACCCCACGGCGTCACCGGATGGCGACCCCCAGAAGTACGGCCCTCACCACCACCATGTGGGTGGTCAACTGGGTTCATGGCCACGCCGCGAACTGTCGGGCGTACACCACGCCAACGTTTTGCGCCAGCCTTACCGAGTGAACGAAGGTTGTGCTCACTATTAGAAACTTCGCCAATGGTCGCACGACAGTCGGTCAAAATCTTGCGCATCTCACCGCTGCGAAGACGCACAGTCGCGTACTGACCTTCGCGAGCAACCAGCTGAACAGACGCTCCGGCCGAACGCGCCAGCTGTGCACCTTTACCTGGCTTAAGCTCCACACAGTGGATAACGCTACCAACAGGGATATTGCGAATTGGTAGTGTATTTCCAACTTTAATTGCTGCGGCCTCACCGGATTCAATTCGATCCCCGATACTCAAACCTTTGGGAGCGATAACATATCTACGCTCACCGTCCGCATAACAAACCAATGCAATGTGCGCAGTGCGATTCGGATCGTATTCAACACGTTCCACTGTTGCCGGAATGCCGTCTTTATTGCGACGGAAATCCACCATCCGATAATGTTGTTTGTGACCCCCGCCGATGTGGCGAGTGGTTACTCGGCCGTTATTGTTACGTCCGCCCGACTTTGTCTTGCGATCCAGCAACGGAGCGTGTGGAGCACCTTTATGCAAATCAGCATTAACAACACTGATAACAAATCGACGTCCGGCAGATGTGGGTTTACGTTTTACGATAGCCATTGTATCCGCTCCTTATTCCGCGAAGGCAAAGTCGATGTCTTGACCTTGCTCAAGACGCACATAGGCCTTTTTCCAGTCGTTGCGAACACCGATACCATATCGGGTACGCTTGGTTTTGCCTTTTACTGTCAAAACCTGGACGCTTTTTACTTTCACGTTAAAAAGCTTTTCGACTGCTGCTTTGATCTCTGACTTCTGCGCGTCTTTTACAACTTTAAATACGGCGTGACCGGCAGACTCACCCAATTGGGCTGACTTCTCGGAAATGACCGGACCCAAGATAATTTTATAAATACGTTCCTGATTCACGCTAAGGCCTCCTCAATTTGTTTGAGGGCGGAGACAGTTACAACCACTTTCTCAAACCGGATCAGACTTACCGGATCCAACGCTTGTGCATCGCGAACATCAACCTTGTGTAGGTTTCGCGCAGCCAAATAAAGATTTTCACCCACGCTTTCGGAGATGATTAACACCTCATCAAGATTGTATTGAGCGAGTTTCTGCACAAGTGATTTAGTTTTTGGAGAGTCAACATCAAACGACTCAACAATAACCAATCGATCTTGCCGATTCAGCTCCGACAAAATGCAGCGCAACGCGGCGCGATACATTTTCTTATTGAGCTTTTGCTCATAGTCGCGCGGACGAGCGGCGAATGTGGTACCACCCGAGCGCCACAATGGGCTACGAATACTACCTGCGCGCGCGCGACCTGTACCCTTCTGCCTCCAGGGCTTGCGGCCACCACCAGATACATCGGATCGATTTTTTTGCGCTTTAGTGCCTTGACGACCGGCAGACATGTAAGCAACAACCGCCTGATGGACAAGATCCTGATTGAATTCTCTGCCGAAGGTCAGATCCGATACCGAAACCGTACCTTTAGAACCTTCGGGTGTAGCAATATTTAATTCCATCGTGACCCCCAGGAACCTTAACCGTTGTTACGCATCTTTACAGCGGGGCGAACAATTACATCACCGCCGGGAGCACCAGGAATGGCACCTTTGATAAGCAACAAATTACGTTGTGCGTCGACCTTCACAATCTCGAGATTTTGCACGGTTACGCGCTCGTCACCCATATGACCGGCCATTTTCTTACCCTTGAAAACTCGACCAGGGCTTTGGTTTTGACCAATGGAGCCAGGCGCGCGATGGGAAAGAGAATTACCGTGGGTAGCATCCTGAGCAGCAAAGTTCCAGCGCTTAATTACGCCAGCAAAACCTTTACCCTTGGAAGTACCGGTGACATCGACTTTTTGGCCGACCTGAAAACCTTCAACGGTTAACTGGCCGCCAACTTCAAACGACTCCTGGGAATCGTTGCGCAATTCCCAGATGCCGCGACCGGCTTCTGCTTGCGCTTTTTCGAAATGACCTTTTGCAGGTTTGATAACACGGGAGGCGCGACGAGACCCTACGGTAATTTGAACAGCACTATAACCGTCGGTTTCTGCATTCTTAACCTGGGTGATGCGGTTAGGCTCTACCTCAACCACAGTGACAGGAACGGAAACACCACTATCTGTAAAAATTCGCGTCATGCCGCTTTTGCGGCCGACTATACCAATCGTCATTTTTCTAACCTCTCAGTGTACGGGGCTTTTACCCGCTATGGCCGCCCATTACAG
>DJFQ01000044.1 GCA_002432095.1 Marinagarivorans sp. UBA5868
TACCTAGAGCCGGTACTGGTAAGTGGTTCTGTCAGCTGGGATGCAATCCGCGGCGCGCCGACGCTCGCGGCGCATTGGAGTTGGACGGAAGTGGAAGGCAATGACTCTCTTTCCGGCATATTGCCTTTAGGAGTGGAGGACGGCGGATTTTCCGGCAGCTTCGCGCCGCAGGACGCTGGACTGTATATGTTGTTCGTGCGCCTAACCGACAGCACTGGCGCTCAGTGGGATACCGACCCCGTCACTTTCCGCTTCCGCAATCCGACCGAACTCGCCTTGAGGCTCACATCCCCAACATTTGAGGAAGCACCCGGCGTTCACGTGCTCCCTCAATTAACCGTTGCGGGAGTGCTCGCGTATGACCCAGATGCTGCGCCCAATCTGCTGCAAGCGGAATTGCTGCGAAGTGATGAAGTGGTGGCGGAATATGATTTGCTCAGCGCTGACACCTGGGATCCGCAGACGGGCAATTTCCGCTTCAACATTCCGTTGAGTGAAACCGGTGCGGGCAATTATGTCTTGCGGGTGACCGCCGCAGATAACTTGGCGCGAACGGACGAAGCAGAACTTGCCTTTACTTACCGTCAACCGACTGCCGCCGTACTCACCGTCGACCCATTGCCCACCACCATAGTGGGTGATGTTTCCATTTCTGGCAGCGTTAGCTGGGATGTGCTGTTGGGGGAAATGGGTATCGATCGTGTTTGGGCGGATCTCTATTACCTAGCGGATGCGCCGCAACTGCTGGAACAGATTCCTTTGAGCATTCGCGAATCTGAGTTCGCTGGAACAGTCGACAACGCACTAATGCCCAATGATGGCCGCTATCAGTTAATCATTCGGGCGATTGACCTCGCCGGTATCGAAGCGGAAGAGGTTGTTCTCGAATTCGAGCACTTCCAGGCAGATCAGGGCCTGTATCTGCCAATGGATGAATTAGTGGATGGCGCGTTACCGGACTTGGATGGCTTTAATAATTTCGGAAAATTGACGGGCTCGGCCGAGGCCGCCTTCAACGTTGGAGTGGTTGATCGCTCCGTTCAATTTGGTGCCGAGCGTTATGTGGAAATCGCTGACCAGAATGAAGTGGATGTGGGCACGGGGAATTTCTCGATTTTCGTTTGGGTGAAGACGTCGCGTGGCGGATTGATTCAGTCCCTGGTTGAGAAACGCGCACTGGAGGTGACTTCTGCCCCCGGCTATACCCTGTATCTCAGCAACCGCGGCACACCATCACTTCAACTGACAAGCCAAATGGCAGACGGAACTATTAGCTGGACTAACTTTGAAAGCGTGGGCGTAGATGCGGCTCCCTTTGTCGCCGACGGACTCTGGCATCACGTGGGGGTGACCGTTGACCGCGATGCGAGCGACGGGCTGAGACTTTATTTGGATGGTCGTCTTGTTGGTGCATTCGATCCGACTTCTCACTCGGAGACGCTTTCTAACGATGTACCACTCTGGGTTGGACAGCATGCATCCTGGCCGGAAAACTATTTCGACGGATCCATGGATGAGTTGGTGATCGTCAAACGCGCCCTCGAGCCAGCAGAAATACAGGAGTTAATTCAACGCGCCGCTGTGACACTTCCCCATGAAGGAACATTGACGCTTACAAGTCCAACCGCCGAAACCTATCGTGGCAACGTGGAAATTTCCGGCGCTTACCGCAATGCTCTTCCGACAGTTGCTTTAGAAATTATTGATGGCGAAGGTAGTCCGGTGCCGGTTAGCCTCGAATTTGATTCCAGCATGGCCAGTGGGGAATTTAACGCGACGGCGGATTGCAATGTGTTTTCACCCGGCACCCATACCATTCAAGCGCGAATGACAGATCGCTTAGAACAAACATTGTTATCGCCAGCGGTGGCATTCGATTTTCATTTGCCGCAACCGAGCGTCAGTCTGGAAGTAAACAACAACGATAGCAGCGGGATTTATATCTATGGCCGCGCCGACTTTAGTGGTTGCCCGCTGAACGTTGGCCAATCGCCTGAGATACGCGTGTTCGTCAATGAGCAGCCAATTGAGGTCGACACCGTTGCTGGCCAATTGCCGGGAGATTTTATCTTTGGCATAAGCTCGGATTGGTTGCAGCAAGGAAACAACGTGATACTGGTCGAGGTCGTGGATCCGCGCGATCCCGACGCCGTCGGTACTGCAACGATCACGGTACCGTTTGAATCTGCTTTTTCGCTAACGATTGTCAATCCGGCCACCGAAACCACTCATGCGGGGCATGTGCAGGTCTACGGTTATTTCACCAACGCCCGTGGACCATTGAATTTATATAGTGAGCTGAATGGCAGAACGTTTATCGAGAATATCCCTGTCAACGGTAATCAAACATTCGCCTTTACGATTCCCGCAGAATTTCTCCAGTCCGCAGATGGTCACGTGCTTTCGCTGCGGGCGTTTGATCAAGGGACTCAACAACAAGCAGAAACGAAAACGGAATTTTTCTATAAACCCGGTGATGAACTGACGCCCGCGGGAGATTTGTTGGTGGTCAACGATATGGAAGCTTTGGCACGGGAAGAAAACCGGCCATGGTTTTTAAATTGGGCCAATTTTGAAGCCGACTTTGACAGTGAAAGAAAAAGTGCTGTGTTGTTTGTCGCCTCCGAGGCCACTTGTAAGCTTGTGGACGATATGGATGGACACTGCGCGCGGGCAAAACTGGTTTTAAGTGAGTTGTATCAAGAAAGCGGGTATGAATTTTCGGTTGTCGAACGCGCGGCACTTGCGGAGATTCCGGCTGACATAAAAGTTTTAATTCTTTTTCTTCCTGATGCGGAGTTCAATGAAAAAGAAATTCTGGCTGTAAAAAACTTTGCCGCTTCCGGTGGTCGGGTTGTCTACGTGGGAGAAAGCCAATCCTGCCCCGATTGCTACTCGGAAGCTACCCAAGCGCAATTCTTTCAGCAAATGGGTATAGAGATTCAACAGGTAAAAGGTGAAGCGTCAGAACAAAGCTACAAGCCCAACGGTGAACAACATCAGCTTGTTGAAGGTATAGACGTGATTGGCGTTACCGATCCTGGCGTTTTTGCGGTAGGTGCTAATGTAGTGCCTTTGGTTATTTCTGAATCCAATCAGGTCATTACTGCGGTTGCGAAAATTAATACCAATCCGTATGAGGCGTTGCAGATCGGTATAGATTCGCCTCTTCAAGGAGGCGTTTATGATCGTAATCAGTTGCCTGTGCTTTCCGGGTTTATCGAGCAATCAGATCTGAGCAGCGGCCGTCCAATAATTACGGCAACCATTCGGAACAATGCAGCCCGGTTACCAGAAATTAGAGATGTATCCGAATGTTGGTTGACCGGCTGCGTGTTGTCGGGAGCAAATTTGACCGATGACAACTCCATTAATGTGAGAGCGGTTACGCCAGCAGGATTTAGTGCG
>DJFQ01000012.1:0-12325 GCA_002432095.1 Marinagarivorans sp. UBA5868
CCCACCAAAAAATTCGCATTTTGGATATACAGCTCTGTTTGCGTTTCCAAGAAACGGCCCTGTTGCGACCATCCCTCATAATCCAAAACTTCAGAAGTCTCTTGATAAGAGATCTCCGCAAAAAGTCCTGATGGCAATTGCCAATAAATTCCAGCGCCGGCAAACGCCATATTGCCTTTCTCTTCAAGGAGGGGCTCACCTTCACCGTCCAACTCCACAAAATGGAGATTGGAATATTCGGAATTCAGGTTGAGAAATCGAAGATAGCTCCGCTCCTGTGCGTGTACAGGACGACATTCCAAAACGAAAAACGCCAATACAGGGATGATTAATCGATAGATATTCATTGAAATTCTGCTGGTAAAAAACGAAAAAAGGTCCATGTAGGACCTTTACGTTAAATTTTTTTAGATACACTCATTACTCGGTTCGCAAAGAACTTAGAACCAGCTCTTCCCAAGTACTTTCTGTAACATCATCGATGATTCCATCATCATTCAAATCGAGCTCCAGCAGTAATCTTCCTTCGCTCTGCGGGTACGCATAAACAGTACCGTTGCTACCTTGCACTGCCAGTTCACCGCCAGTTGGCAATGAGAAACCGTTGCCCGTTAAAGGGGCAAGAGTTTGATAGGAAACATAAGCGTCTGGGTGCATCGAATCAGTGAATTCGCTGGCAATCTGATATGAATAATCACCAGTGCTGTTGTTAACGACTTTGCTCATCGTTAAATCAAACTGTTGATAGGCGTCGTCAGCAAAATACACAGAGCTGTGAGATGAAACATCGATCTGAACAGAAACAAAATCGTGGCTTACAGCGTTGTAGCTAAATTCACCATTAAAAAGGAACGTTGGAAAGTTAGGTTGTTGTACTGTGAGGTTGGCAACGTTTAAAGCAGAGGCGAAGTTATTTTTTGCAAGGTTCCCGTTCAATGTTCCATTGATGTTGCCATCCAGTCCAAACCCGCCATGATCACAGGAAGCAAATTCAGCGTTAATTGTTCCGACCACATCCCGCGAAGGGTCGAGTACTAATCCGCCATCGGCGTTGTTCAGCGACAAGGTTCCTTTAATTGTCCCCGAGTTGCTGCAGGGGAACGGAGCGATAGTTAACACCAGTCCGGTAACGGAGTCGTGTGAAAATGGGTTAATGCGATCCGTGGTGATAACGACGGATTTATTTAACGCGTTTGTGCCCGCTTCGTTTAGCAGCAACGACTTCAACGATTGGCTGGCAACGTTGGTGAAATTATCTTGCGTTAAAGTAACCTGCTGCAGGTTATTTTCCGCGGGACGGTTAGACGGCGGAGCCGAGTTTTGGTTATTGCTGGACTTGGAGGTACCACCACTTCCACACGCGGTGACCAGCACAGCAACAACGGCAGCGCTAAGCGCTTTCATTGTAGTTTTCGTATTTTTCATTTTTTAGTCACCCTTGAATCTTCTTTTTCATACATCTTCATAAAAATTAATGCTTAAACAAAAGTTTGAACAATGACTTAATGCTTAAGTATTAGCTGTGCAGGCATTAAAAATCTCTACATCAGTATAGATGCAGTCAATCAACGACAACTTAATGTTGAATTATTACCTTCACGCTGGTTATTTCGGTTGGCAATGTCCTTTGAAAAATCACTTAGTCAACGCGAATACCCTACTTCAAGGCCAGACAGATGCGTCCTCATTATTGTTGTGAGTTGTTGCCGGGCGCCTTTATTGACAAGGGTTCAGTCAGTATAGGAGGCGCTCTTAGGTAAAAAGCGGTAGGGATTCAAAAAACGCTCGTCCGTTGGCGCATAAATCAACACGACGAAGCATCTTTCATTGATTTTGTGATGTGGATTAAAGTTGGGTGCGCATTTTTCAAAACTCATACGAAAGTCGCGCATTCAAAAAGTGAAGTCGATAGTCCATCTAAGCATCGTCAAAGGAGAGTAAAAGGAGGTAATCCATTCTTGAACCCGCATAGGGTTTAAACCTATAATCCGCGTCGCCCTGCCCCCCAGGGGGTACAAAAAACAATCAGTGGGCGAAGCGGGTGTAACAAAGGTAGTCGACCGGCCCTTGGTAAACAGGGTTCCGGTACATCAAGAAGGCGTCTATTTTGAACTGTTGCGTCGGGTGATGAACCGTTTGCGGAATGTTGTTGATAAAGCCCAAGCGGAACCGTCGCATCACAGATGAAAGCGCCAATCAAGCTCTATATGCAAACGCTCGCGGCGGAAGCTGCGGTGTGCGTGGCTATTGTGATTGCAATATGGTGGTTTGACCCGGCTCGGGCTGTTTCAGCTGCCGCCGGATGCTTGGTGTTTATTCTTCCCTCTGCTTATTTCACCTTAAGCGCACTCCCCCGCCCTTTTCGGAGCGGTTCATCCTGGTTTCTTGTCTCTTTCTTTAAGGGTCAAATCGGGAAGTTGGTTTTAACAGCCGTGGGGTTTGCATTGGTGTTTCGCTTTGTTTCGCCGCTTCATGTACCCAGTTTTTTCGTGGTTTATAGCGTACTCCTGCTTATACACGTATTGGTCGTGGCTGGATGGCAAAACGCGATAGACCGTAAGTAACGACTTGATTTTTATTTGACGCGAGAAGCATCTCTCAATGGCAAGCGAAGCTACTACCTCGATCGACTATATCCAGCACCACTTACAAAACATGGCTTTCGGCCAGTTACCGGCGGGTTATGTCCGTTATGACGGAACAGTGCTTGACCAGCCGGTTTGGACTTTAGCGCACAGTTCTAAGGAAGCCATGGACATGGGTTTCTGGACGTTCCATCTAGACACTCTCGGCTGGAGTGTGGTCATGGGTATTGTATTTTGTGCCGTGTTTTGGCTCGCCGCTCGCCGGGCGGCCGTAACAAGCCCCCGAGGATTGCAAAGTTTCGTAGAGTTGGTTGTCGACTTTGTAAACCAAACTGTAACGGACATTTTTCACCATAAAAGCAGGTTTATCGCGCCCTTGTCGTTGACGGTGTTTTGCTGGGTGTTTTTGATGAACTCCATGAAATTTCTGCCGATTGACTGGCTGCCGATGACGGCGGCGTTAACGGCGGGCGACGAACATTTGTATTTCAAAGTGGTGCCCACCACCGATCCCAATGCCACGCTGGGAATGTCTTTTACTGTTTTTTTATTGATTATCGCCTTTAGTATTCGCGAAAAAGGGTTTCTCGGATTTGTTAAGGAATACACGCTTCATCCGTTTCATACCAATAAATGGTACGTCAACGCTCTGTTAATTCCCTTTAACTTCACCTTGGAAGTTATTTCTCTTGTAGCCAAACCAGTTTCTTTGGGGCTGCGGCTTTTCGGCAATATGTATGCAGGCGAAATTATCTTCATCCTGATTGCAATCATGTTCGGTGCGGGTCTTGTTCTGGGCAGCCTTGCGGGCGTTCTGCAGTGGGCTTGGGCAGTGTTTCACCTGCTCGTTATTCCTTTGCAGGCTTTTGTTTTCATGGTGCTCACCATCGTCTACCTCGCCATGGCGTTTGATGTGGCGGACGAGCAGCACTGATAAACGAATTTCTAAACCTTTCTTTTTCAACTACCTCAATAATTGGAGATCAAAATGGCACAAGCACTCGTTTACTTCTCAGCAGCTCTTCTGATTGGTTTGGGCGCATTGGGAACCGCGCTGGGATTCAGCGCGCTCGGCGGAAAACTGTTGGAAGGCACTGCCCGTCAACCGGAGCAAGGTCCTACCCTGCAAGCCAAAATGTTCCTGATTGCTGGTCTGCTTGACGCTATCCCGATGATCGGCGTTGGTATGGCTATGTATCTCATCTTCGTGGTGGCTCCTGGTATCACCGGTTAATACCGACACCGAATTACTCCACGACAAACGCGAGAGGTGTTGGTGTGAATATAAACGCAACCCTTATTGGCCAGTCGATCGCCTTTATCGTGTTCGTACTCTTCTGTATGAAATACGTTTGGCCCCCTCTGCTTTCTGTTATGCAGGCCCGGGAAAAACGTATCGCAGAAGGTCTGGACATGGCCGACCGAGCTGATAAAGATTTAGAGCTGGCAAAGCAGAAAGCCGCTCAGCAACTTAAAGAAGCCAAAGAGCAAGCAGCGCTGATTGTTGAACAGGCCAATAAACGGGCCGGTAAAATTGTCGAAGAAGCCAAGCTTCAGGCTCAAGAGGAGAGTGATCGCCTCAAATCTGCGGCGCAGGCCGATCTGGAGCGGGAAGTAGCGCGCGCGCGCGAGCAACTTCGTGCGCAGGTGGCAGCTCTGGCTCTGGTAGGTGCTGAAAAAATCCTGGGAACATCTATTGATCTGTCGTCCCATAACGCGATGCTGAATCAGCTCGCTGCCGAACTGTAAGCGGAGTCCACTCATGGCCGAACGTTTAACCTTGGCGCGACCTTATGCGCGTGCCGCATTCGAGGTGGCAGTAAGCGAGGGGAAATTGCAGACATGGATGGAAGCCATGAATCAGTTGGCGGCACTAGCCGCAACGCCGGAATTGCAGGAACTGCTCGTATCACCAACTTTGGGTAGTACGCATAAGGCCGCGTTGCTCACGGATATATTGGGAGAGTTGCCTGACTCCAGTCTTGGCAGATTCGTCGCTGTCCTCGCAGAGAACAAACGTCTGCTGCTAATGCCGGAAATTCGCGAGCTATTCCAGTTGATGAAAGCGCAACAGGAAAACGCAGTGGATGTTGCCATCACTACCGCATTCCCGATGAATGATGAAGTGTTGCAGCAGCTCGGCACAGCGTTGAGTGACAGGCTCGGACGGCAGGTGAAAATTGCATCCAGCGTCGACAGGGGCTTATTGGGCGGCGCGTTGATTCGCGCCGGTGATACCGTAATTGATGGCTCCGTAAGAGGCCGCTTGGATAAGTTGGCTAAGGCCATGAACGCCTAATTTAATTAGGTTTGAGGAATTGCGCATGCAACAGCTGAATCCTTCAGAAATTAGTGAAATTATTAAACAACGTATAGAAAAGCTGAACGTTACGGTCGAACACCGCAACGAAGGCACTGTGGTTTCTGTCACCGACGGTATCATTCGAATTCACGGTCTTGCCGATGTTATGTACGGCGAGATGATTGAGTTTGAGGGTAATGTATTTGGTATCGCTCTTAACCTCGAGCGCGACTCTGTGGGTGCGGTGATTCTTGGCGATTATAAAACCATCGCCGAAGGCCAGAACTGCAAATGCACCGGTCGCATTCTCGAAGTGCCGGTCGGCACCGAGCTTCTCGGTCGCGTCGTCGACGCTCTGGGTAATCCGATCGATGGTAAAGGTCCAATTAACGCGAAAGCGACAGATGCCATCGAAAAAATCGCCCCTGGCGTTATTGCCCGTCAATCCGTGGACCAACCGGTACAGATTGGTTTGAAAGCCATTGATGCGATGGTGCCGATCGGTCGCGGTCAGCGCGAACTGATTATTGGTGACCGTCAGACCGGGAAAACTGCTATTGCGGTGGACGCCATCATCAACCAGAAAGGCACCGGAATTAAGTGTATTTATGTGGCGATAGGTCAGAAAGCTTCTTCTATCGCTGGCGTGGTACGCAAACTTCAGGAACACGGCGCGCTTGAGCACACCATTATCGTTGCCGCTGCCGCGTCTGATCCGGCGGCTATGCAATTTATTGCGCCTTTTGCCGGTTGCACCATGGGTGAGTACTTCCGCGACCGTGGTCAAGACGCGCTGATCATTTATGACGATTTGACCAAACAGGCTTGGGCATATCGTCAGATCTCCTTGTTGTTGCGCCGTCCACCCGGTCGAGAGGCCTATCCAGGTGACGTTTTTTATCTGCATTCTCGCCTGCTGGAGCGCGCTGCGCGGGTCAATCCTGAGTATGTGGAGGAATTTACCAAAGGCGAGGTAAAAGGTAAGACGGGTTCTCTGACCGCATTACCAATTATTGAAACTCAGGCGGGCGACGTCTCGGCGTTTGTTCCGACCAACGTTATTTCGATCACCGATGGTCAGATTTTCCTTGAAACCAGCCTGTTTAACTCCGGTATCCGTCCGGCAATGAACGCAGGTATTTCGGTTTCCCGGGTCGGTGGTGCCGCGCAGACGAAGATCATCAAAAAGTTGTCTGGTGGTATTCGTACCGCTCTCGCGCAATATCGTGAACTTGCCGCATTCTCTCAGTTCGCTTCCGATCTCGACGAGGCCACCAAGGCCCAGCTTGAACATGGTCAGCGGGTCACCGAGTTGATGAAGCAGAAACAATACGCACCCCTCTCGATTGCTGAAATGGGTGTGTTGTTGTATGCCGCCAACGAAGGTTATCTGAAGGATGTGCCGGTGGATAAGGTCGGTTCGTTCGAAGATTCACTGCTGTCGTTTATGCGTGCCGAGTATGGCCAATTCATGGCTGAAATTGTGGCAACCGGCAACTACAGTGCGGATATCGAAAACACCATCAAAACCGCGTTGAGCCGTTTTAAGTCGACTCAAACCTGGTAAGTGACTGTTGGTCGCCCGCCGGGCGGCCAAGATCTGACAGAGAGTGAACAATGGCCAGCGGAAAAGAGATACGCACCCAGATCCGTAGCATCAAAAATACGCAAAAGATCACCAGTGCCATGGAGATGGTAGCGGCGAGCAAAATGCGTCGCGCGCAGGAGCGCATGCAAAAAGGCAAACCCTACTCCCAGCGTATTCGCGCTGTGGTCGGGCATCTTGCCCACGCAAATCCAGAATATAAACACACCTATCTGCAGGAGCGCGAAGTCAAGCGGGTCGGTATCATTGTGGTATCGACGGATCGCGGATTGTGTGGCGGTTTGAATATCAACGCGTTCAAAAAAGCTATCGTCGAAAGCAAATTCTGGGCGGATGCTGGTGTCGAGGTTGAGTTTTGTTTGATCGGCGCGAAAGCGGCGGCTTTTTTCAAAAGTGTCGGCGGTAAAGTGGTGGCGTCCGTTCGTGATATTGGCGAAGAGCCCTCGCTAAACCATTTGATTGGCAGCGTTAAAGTCATGCTTGACGCGTTCTCTAATGGTGCCATCGACAAATTACTGTTGGTGGGCAACGAATTCGTCAACACCATGACGCAGCGGCCGTACGCTCTGCAATTGTTGCCGATTCCGCCGGAAGAAGATCACAAGATTAAACACCAATGGGATTACATCTACGAACCGGACGCGCGCGAACTGCTCGACGGTCTATTGGTGCGTTACATCGAATCTCAGGTATATCAGGCAGTGGTGGAAAATGCCGCTAGTGAACAGGCGGCGCGTATGATCGCGATGAAAAACGCCACCGACAATGCCGGCAATATCATCGGCGAGTTGCAGCTTGCTTATAACAAAGCGCGGCAGGCAGCCATCACCCAGGAGCTGTCTGAAATCGTCAGCGGCGCCGCTGCGGTTTGATGTTGCGACCGGATTTTATTTTTTGAATTTAAGTTAGAGGAAACTCCAATGAGTAGCGGACGTATCGTGCAAATTATCGGTGCGGTGATCGACGTGGAATTCCCGCGTGATGCCGTTCCCAAGGTTTACGACGCATTAACGGTTGCCGGTAATGGCTTGACCATGGAAGTCCAACAGCAGTTGGGCGACGGAATAGTCCGCGCCATTGCCATGGGTTCTTCCGAGGGACTTAGTCGCGGTTTGGAAGTGCAGAACACCAGTAATCCTATATCGGTTCCTGTGGGTATCGAAACCTTGGGACGGATCATGGATGTGCTCGGCAATCCTATCGATGAAAAAGGTCCCATCGGTGAGCAGGAGCGCGCGGCGATTCACCGTAAAGCACCTGCGTATGATGAATTGGCAGCGTCGGAAGAGCTGCTAGAAACCGGAATCAAAGTAATTGACCTGGTTTGTCCCTTTGCCAAAGGCGGTAAAGTCGGTCTGTTTGGTGGAGCCGGCGTGGGCAAAACCGTCAATATGATGGAATTGATCAACAATATCGCTACCGAGCACTCCGGTCTGTCCGTATTTGCTGGGGTGGGTGAGCGGACTCGTGAGGGTAACGACTTCTACCACGAGATGCAGGAAGCCGGCGTTGTTAACGTGCAGGAATTCAAAAAGTCCAAAGTGGCGATGGTTTACGGTCAGATGAACGAGCCGCCGGGCAACCGTTTGCGCGTGGCTTTGACCGGCCTGACGATGGCGGAAAAATTCCGTGACGAAGGCAAAGACGTTCTCTTGTTCGTCGACAATATCTACCGCTACACCTTGGCTGGTACCGAAGTGTCCGCACTGCTCGGCCGTATGCCGTCGGCGGTGGGTTATCAGCCAACTTTGGCGGAAGAAATGGGCGTGCTGCAAGAGCGCATCACCTCCACCAAGACCGGCTCGATCACTTCTATTCAGGCTGTTTACGTTCCAGCGGATGACTTGACTGACCCATCACCCGCAACGACTTTTGCGCACTTGGATTCTACTGTCGTTCTTTCCCGTGATATCGCCGCGAAAGGTATTTATCCGGCAATCGACCCGCTCGATTCCACGTCGCGTCAGTTGGACCCGCTGATCATCGGTCAAGAGCATTACGAGATTGCCCGCGGTGTGCAAACCGTGCTGCAGCGCTATAAGGAGTTGAAAGACATCATTGCGATTTTGGGCATGGACGAATTGTCTGAAGACGACAAGCTCACCGTTTATCGAGCGCGTAAAATTGAGCGTTTCCTGTCGCAGCCTTTCCACGTGGCGGAAGTCTTTACCGGTGCACCGGGTAAATATGTATCGTTGAAAGACACGATTGCGGGCTTCAAAGGCTTGTTGAACGGTGACTATGACCATCTGCCGGAGCAGGCTTTCTACATGGTTGGCACCATCGATGAGGCCATCGAAAAAGCCGCAAAACTGAAGTAAAGACCCGCGTCGGGTGAATCACGAGGAAGGGTTATGGCAATGACAATCCATTGCGACATCGTCAGTGCAGAGACCGAGATATTTTCCGGTCTCGTCGAGCTGCTGGTTGCAGCGGGTGCCGAAGGTGATCTCGGTATCTGCTACGGCCACGCCCCACTTCTCACCAGCTTGCAACCTGGTCCGGTGAGAATCAAAAAACAGGGTGGTGAAGAGGAAATTTACTACGTTTCCGGCGGTTTTCTCGAAGTGCAGCCGCACACGATAACTGTTCTCGCCGACACTGCATTGCGCGCCGGTGATATGGACGAAGCGGCAGCCCTGGAGGCGAAAAAAGAAGCCATGCAGACACTGCACAATACCAGCGGTGAATTGGATTACTCACGGGCAGCGGTTCAACTGGCCGAAGCGGCCGCTCAGCTGCGAACGTTGCAGGCGATCCGCAAGAAAATGGGTAAATGACGACAGGATGTTGAAAAGGCAGCTTCGGCTGCCTTTTTTGTTTTTAAATTCTTATTATTCTTTTCAACATCACTCTGCCGTTTCACTATTAACGGGCACAAGCGGCTAAAATACCGTCCTTTTTCAGACTGCAGGAAATTCCATGTTGGAAGCGATTATCCTCGCCGCGGGAAAGGGCACCCGCATGAAATCCAACCTGCCCAAGGTTATGCACCCGATCGCGGGCAAACCGATGTTGCAGCACGTACTGGACAGTACAGCAGAGCTATCACCAGAAAAGATTCATTTGGTGCTGGGTCACGGTGCCGAATTTATTCGCGAGCACATTGGTCATGCAAGTCTCGCCATCACGCTGCAGGAGCAACAACTCGGCACCGGACATGCGGTCATGCAGGTACTGCCCAAGCTTGCTCCAGATTCCACCGCTCTAATTCTCTACGGCGATGTGCCGTTGATCCGCGCCGATACCCTCAAACGCCTGGCGGGTTTGGCAGATACTAAAACCGTGGCGCTGCTGACAGTACGCCTGCCCGATCCGAGTGGTTACGGCCGGATTGTGCGCGATGCTCAAGGAGAGGTCGCCGCCATCGTCGAACAAAAAGACGCATCACCCGAACAGCTCGCGATAAACGAAGTGAACACCGGCTTTATGGCTATATCCGCGGATTTTCTGCGGCAGTGTTTGCCGCAGCTTAACAATCGCAATGCTCAAGGCGAATATTATCTGACGGATGTTATCGCGCTGGCGCGTTCCTCCGGTCTTACCGTCAAGTCTGTGGAAACTGCGTTCACCTATGAGGTTCAAGGTATCAATAACCGTCGCCAGCAGGCGCAGTTGGAGCGGCAGTATCAAATGCTTCTCGCTAACCGTCTTATGGATGAGGGACTGACGCTGCTGGATCCGACCCGTTTCGATTGTCGGGGACAACTAACGGCGGGCAGTGATTGTGTTGTGGACGTCAATTGCGTGTTTGAGGGAACGGTCCGTCTGGGCAACAACGTGCATATAGAAGCCAATTGCATGATTCGCGATGCGACCATTGGTGATGGTGTGCATATACACGCAAATACCGTTATTGAAGAAGCGGAGATCGGTGCGGATTGCCATATCGGACCATTCGCGCGAATCCGCCCTGGCTCCAATTTCTCTCGCGGTGCGCGTGTCGGCAATTTTGTGGAAACAAAAAAAACGCTGCTCGGTGAAGGTAGCAAAATTAATCACCTTAGTTATGTTGGCGATGCGGAAATTGGTGCAAATGTGAATATCGGCGCCGGCACCATCACCTGTAATTACGATGGCGTTAATAAACATAAAACCCGCATTCACGATCACGTTTTTGTCGGTTCTAATTCCGCGCTGGTGGCGCCGGTGGAGATTGGTGAGGGTGCAACCATCGCCGCTGGGTCGACCATCACACAGAATATTCAGGCGCAACAACTCGGCGTTGCGCGTGAACGTCAACGCAATATTGACGGTTGGCAAAGACCCAAAAAATAAATTCATTCGGGGTTAAGGTGGTTGAGTGTACGCTCCAGCTTTTGTCCAACCTTGACCCATTGGCGGAGACCAAAATATGTGTGGAATCGTCGGCGCTGTAGCGCAACGCGATGTAAGTGAAATTCTTTTGGAGGGTCTGCGACGGCTCGAATATCGCGGCTACGATTCAGCGGGTATTGCGGTACTGGACCCGCAGCAGCAATTGCAGCGGGTGCGTTGTCTGGGCAAAGTAAAAATCCTCGCTGATACGGTGGCACGTGAACCGCTGCAAGGCGGCACTGGTATTGCTCACACCCGTTGGGCTACCCACGGCCAACCGAGCGAACGCAATGCCCATCCCCATGTGTCCAGCGAACGCATCGCCGTGGTCCACAATGGCATCATCGAAAATCACGCGAAATTACGCACCCGGTTGCAGGCGGAGGGATTTGTATTTACCTCGGACACAGACACCGAGGTGATTGCCCATCAAGTGGAGTTGGAGCTGAAATCCGCCGACAGTTTGCTGCAGGCTGTGCAGCGAGCGGTGGCAAAACTCCACGGCGCATACGGCATGGTCATACTCGATCAAAACGATTCCGAACGTTTGCTGCTTGCTCGTTCTGGCAGTCCTATGGTGATCGGCCTGGGTATAGGGGAAACCTTTGTTGCGTCTGATCCCCTCGCCCTGCTGCCGGTAACTCGCCGATTTATCTATTTGGAAGAAGGCGACGTCGCCGAAATCACCCGACGCGATGTGCATATCTATGCAAGCGACGGCAGCCCAGTGACCCGCGAGATAAGGGAAAGCAGCGCCACTTATGACGCTGGCGACAAAGGTCCCTATCGTCATTTCATGTTGAAGGAAATTTTCGAACAACCGCTGGCGGTAAGTAACACGCTGGAGGGCCGTTTGAATGACGCGGGCGTTCTCGATGAAACCTTTGGCAACGGCGCTGTTGATCTGCTGAAAAAAATCGAACACGTGCAAATCATCGCCTGCGGTACCAGCTATCACTCGGGACTGGTGGCGCGTTATTGGATGGAGGCACTGGCCGGCGTTTCCTGCAGTGTGGAAATTGCATCCGAATTCCGTTATCGCAAATCCGTCGTGCGGCCCAACAGCCTTTTGGTGACCATCTCCCAGTCTGGCGAAACCGCGGACACCCTGGCCGCGCTGCGGTTGGGTAAAACGTTAGGCTACGTTACCAGTCTGGCGATTTGTAACGCCGCAGGCTCATCGCTGGTGCGCGAATCAGACTTGGCATTTATGACCCGCGCCGGAACCGAAATCGGCGTCGCCTCCACCAAAGCGTTCACCACTCAGCTGGTCGGGCTGGCGATGTTGGTCCTCGCCCTTGGTAAAAATCGCAATTTAAGTTCCGAACGACAAAAAGAATTAACCGCCGCGTTGAAAAGCTTGCCGTCTATGCTGGAAGAAACTCTGAAGCTGGCTCCGGTGATCGAATCGTTGGCGGAAGACTTTGCGGAAAAACAACACGCGTTGTTTTTGGGACGTGGTGAGGAATATCCCATCGCCATGGAAGGTGCGCTCAAGCTCAAAGAAATTTCCTA
>DJFQ01000012.1:12334-12806 GCA_002432095.1 Marinagarivorans sp. UBA5868
GTGGTGGCACCAAACAATGATCTGCTGGAGAAACTTACTTCCAATGTGGAGGAAGTTCGCGCACGTGGCGGCATGTTGTACGTCTTCGCCGACCAGAAAGCGCATTTTCAACCGTCTTCGGATATGAAAGTAATCAATCTACCCCATTGTCACGATTGGTTGACGCCCATCATCTACACTTTGCCATTACAGCTCCTGTCGTATTATGTTGCCGTGATTCGCGGCACAGATGTTGACCAGCCGCGCAATCTGGCCAAGTCGGTGACGGTGGAGTGAGTTGCCGGCTGGGCATTGATCGTTAGAAGTTGAGAGGTGAAAAAGTGAAACCGGAGTTGGCCTTGTGTTATTACCCGACGGCGGTGGCATTTATTGACGACAGTCAGAGTTTCCTGTCCGCGGTGGAGCTGGCAATGTCCAGCCGCTTCACCTGCATCACCTTCAATGACCCCATACGAGCCCTAAACCACTCCAA
>DJFQ01000012.1:12935-14589 GCA_002432095.1 Marinagarivorans sp. UBA5868
GACGATGATCTTTTTGAAACGCTTAGCCGCGCGATTCAGGAAATGCAAAATCGCTATTTCATCGATATTTCGGCTTATATCAAAATCCGTGCAATTGATAATAAAAAGTCGCTATTTAATGATGCAAAGCTGTCTGAACATTTCAGCAATATTGTTAAGTCGCGCCACATCAGCGAATATTATTTTTTGACCAACCCTCCGCGTTATCGCTTAAAAGCGAAAGATGGCAAAACCTCCCTATTCTTGGTCTACAGCCGTTACGATTTGAATGAGCAAATTCGCGTGATCAAGGAAGAAGCCGGCCCGGCCTGGCTGTTGGACGCACTGAAAACTGGCCTCTATGTGCCTTATTTTCAATCTCGCGATGGCTTTTATGACCCGGACAGTTTCGACCCGGCCAATACCATGTACGTGGCGGAAGTGGTGGAAGGTCAGGAAACCTATTACTGTGCCCATATCACGGACGACTCCCGCGCACTGGAGCCGGTTTTAACGCCCAGCCAGCCCTTTTATCATTGATCAAGAATATCTAGTATGACGTACTGTCTTGCCATAAAACTCAATAGCGGCCTGGTATTTGCCGGCGATACACGCACTAATGCGGGGGTCGATCGCGTCGCCTCTTACCGCAAATTGTTTACTTTTGGTAATGGCAAAACTCATTCCTTGGCCGTGATGTGTTCGGGCAATCTCGCCACTACCCAGGCACTGGTGGAAATGCTGGGACGGAGTTGTCAGCAGCAGGATGGTTTGTTTAGCGACGTATCCCTATTTGATACTGCGCGACGTGTGGGAAATATTCTGGTGGATTTGATCGCGGAGGCGCAGTCTAGACCTGCGAATCAGGGCATCGATTTTGGGTGCAATTTAATTTTGGGCGGTCAAGTGGCGGGCGAAGAGCCGCGGCTGTTTCATATTTACCCGCAGGGCAATTTTATTGAAACCAGTGTCGAAACTCCCTTTATGCAAATCGGCGAGGAGAAATACGGCAAACCGATTCTTGACCGGATTATTACACCCGAGACACCCATCGACCGTGCGTTGATTTGCGCCCTTCTCTCTTTGGATTCCACCATGAAAAGTAATTTGACGGTGGATATGCCGCTTGATGTTCTCGTATATCACCGCGACACTTTCGATCTCGACCACACCCGTCGCATCGAGCGTGAAGATCAGGACTTTAACGATATGCGCCGCTATTGGGGCGACGGCTTGCGTCGCCTTATCGACGGAGTTGCGGCTTTTAATATCTGATCATGTTAGAGCGATTAGACAAAATATTGGTGGATCAGGGCCTGGCACAATCCCGAACGCAGGCACAAAAGCTGATTGAAGCCGGCGCGGTCCAGGCAAAACTTTATGGACAGTGGCAGCCGCTCCGTAAACCCGCGCAGAAGATTGCTATCGACACCCTGCTGCGCGCGGGAGATATAGCGGAGCTGCGTTTTGTTTCCCGCGCAGGATTAAAATTGGATCTCGCTCTGCAATATATCGAAGAGAAGAATCTCCTCGCGCACGTTCCCCTCTCGCAATTGCTGGCAAACGCCTCGGCGCTTGATATAGGTCAATCGACGGGCGGATTCACCGACTGTTTGCTGCAACGTGGGGTGAACAAAATTGTGGGGATTGATGTAGGTCGGGACCAGTTGGTTGA
>DJFQ01000012.1:14762-17457 GCA_002432095.1 Marinagarivorans sp. UBA5868
GGCATCGTCAAAGATGAGGGTCTCTATATTGAGGTGCAAGAGAAAATCACAGACTGTGCTCGTCGAGCAGGTTTTAAGGTGATCTCCTATTTCTTATCTGCGTTTGAAGGCGGTGATGGTAATCGCGAATTTTTTATGTTTTGTCAAAAACCCTGATTTCCGGACTGCAGCGTATGCTTGATGACTTTTATCAAACCCCGGAAGAAATATCCGACTGGCGCGCATTGCGCAGTGAAGGTTATCTCGGCGACGCGCGCATTCGCTTGCCAGGAGGCGACTGGTTGAGACTGGAAGATCTGCCGCCACTACTGCGTACCCTTCTGGTCACCGACGGCACTGTGACTAAGGTCCTTGAAGCGTACTTTTGGGAACCGGTCGAAGTGAAGGCACTGCATTTGGACGTTGCCCGCACAAGCCGTGAAGTGCCTTGGTTAACACTGGCTGCCGGCCAGGAGGTTCTCACGCGCCGGGTGGAATTGCGCGGTGTCCGCAGCCAGCGGGCTTATGCCGAGGCCTTTTCCGTGGTGACCTTGGCGGCATTCGATCCTCCGTTGCGTGAGGCTCTGGTACGCGGCAGCGTTGGAATTGGTGTTCTGTTACGCGAATCCGGCCTCGAAACCTATCGGGAAATCCTCGTCGTTGGCGCTACTGGTGATTCGGTCGAGGATCTGGATCTGCGTGTCCATCGAACTTATCGAATCACCCGCGGCAGCAAACCTGTCATCTTGATCCGCGAAAGCTTTCCCTGCCGTCTGTACCAGTCTATCTCCCTTTGATAGGGCCGCCTGTTGCTATAATGCCGGGTCTTTAAATAGCCCGGATACTCATGTTTTTTACCGATCAGCGGCACCAGTTTTTTAAGCCTCTCACCACCAAATATCGCGAGCAGGTGGTGGAATGCTTGTGCCTTCTACACCAGCGGTTATACGGTGCTACCGCGGAGTATGGACAATCGCTTAGTCGTGAGCAGGTCATCGATATCTTTGAAGAAGCGCTCGCACGAGCGCCTCTTTTGGAGGCGGACGGTGAAGAAGTCGAACAGCGATTCAAAAGCAATAGGGAACAGGCCAATTGGATTCTCAAATTGCTGCTTGATTACGGCTGGATCGAGCGCAAGGTGGATACCGCAACGTTACAAACCACTTATCCCCTTACCCGCGCTGGCCGGCTGTTTGCTCTGCCGCTTGAGGAAATGGACCGCCGCCGGGTTCGCACCCGCCATCGCAACACCCGCAATACACTTAATTCTCTGGAGGCGTTCACCGGTCGCGGTGAGGTGCACGACCTGCTAGACGCGCTGGAATATTCCGAACGCATCATCGCCGATTTTACGGATGTCATCAGTGAGCTGGAGGAGCGCAAACGGGACTTGGTTAAGCAAGTGGAATCCCAGCTGTTGGTGCAGCAGGCGACGGATCAATTTTTTGAATTTATGGAAAAGCGCTTTCAGCCGGATTTATCGATCCGGTTATCCGCCGATAGTGTGGAAAAGCACCGTGATCGCATTTCCCAGGTGATTCAAAAAATACGCCGTAAAGACAAAAACTTCCTGCGCGAATCCGAACAGCGACTGCGTACCATGGCGCCGGACCTGGTGGAGTCCAATCAATCGGTGTTGTGGAATATTCTCGACACCATTGAAACCCGCATGCGCAACGCCTCGGATATTATGCTGCCCGCTCTACGAATAGCGCTGCAAAGCTTTACCAAACGAGCAGATATTATTATCCGTCAATTGAGCTATATATCCGCCGGCCGCGACGACGCCGCCCTACTCGCCTGTGATCATTTAGTATCTCTGGGCGACGACGAACGCAACGCCTACCTTGAGTGCATTGGTGATCGACTTGCGGCGGTGACTGTCGCGTTGATTGATCCCGCGCAAATCAAGCTCAACCCGCGCAAACAACCCCCGCACCTAGAATCCGGACTCCAAGAACAAAGTGCTCTCGATCCTGAAGCGCAAAAAGAAATTATGATCCAGGCATTGTTGGATCAGGCATTTGTGCTGAACAATCAGACGCTGGCCGAGTACATCCAGAAAGTGCTGATGGATGGTCGACGGGTAAGCTCGCGCGATTTACCGATCCAGAATGCGCGGGAACTGCTTGCGGCCGCTCATATTATTGAATTGGGCGCAATTAATCAGCTCAGCAGTGATTTTGAATTTCACGTGAGTTATGCCAACAAAGATCCCTTCGCCAACCGATATTTTGCTCAAGCCGACGATTTTGTTATCGAGCTACGGGAAAGATCAGGAAATATTCTCAATGCTTAAAGACTGGCTGAGCGATCAGCTCAAAAATAAACACATAAACAGCGATGAGTTCACCGAACTATTGATTCGTCTGTTGGATTACGGCGTTCTGTGCCGTGATGAAAGTGCCGTGGAACAAAAATTCTACGACCGATTTCTGCAATGTGAAGAATTGGTAGAGGATTACCTCAGTGTGCTGGCACTGCGCATCGACCACAATCGGCGTTTCGGCTTTGTTCGGGTATTTCCTCCTGGTGCGCGAGTACCTGGACTGCAGGATGAAGATCAGCAACCGTTTAACGGCGGCATGCGCGCCCGCTTAAACCAAATGGAAGTCGCCCTAGTTTTGGTGTTGCGCATCGAGTACGCCAAACAGCTGCGTGAGGGCCGCGTCGATGAAAATGGCTGTGTGCTCGTTTCCATCGAATCTCTTGGAAT
>DJFQ01000050.1:0-4505 GCA_002432095.1 Marinagarivorans sp. UBA5868
CGACTGAAAGACCTGATCGACACCGATACAATTTTGAGTATCGAGCGCATCAAAGAGAAAAAACTGCTGGATTGACCCTTCCCTAAACCCAGCCCTCCCTTGCAAGGGAGGGCACTGAATTACACCAATCGTGAAATGCCCCGCGTTGAATTGCACAGAGCCTTCCTTTATTGGCGGGGTGGATGCGATACGCGTTATGACTCTTCGTTGGGCAACTGGTGCTGCCGGCGCCGCGCGCCTATATGGGGCTCGTTGCGCGCTTTCGCCAACTGGATTTGTTTTTGCCGCTCCATAAAACGCATGCGCTGATCCGGCGTCTGCTTGTCAAAACAATACGGGCAGGCAATGCCCTCCAAATACTGATCTGACTGCTTGTCCTCTTCACTGATGGGCATCCGGCAGCCGTGGCACAAGTCGTAGGTGCCTTTCTCCAGTTTGTGGTTCACCGCCACACGATTGTCAAAAACAAAACACTCACCTTGCCAAAGGCTCTGCTCTTCCGGCACATCTTCCAGATACTTCAAGATGCCGCCTTTAAGGTGATACACCTCGGCAAAACCTTGCTGCTTTAAATAGGCGGTGGATTTCTCGCAACGAATGCCGCCGGTGCAAAACATGGCGACCTTTTTGTGTTTGGCGGGATCGAGATTTTCCGCAACATACTTCGGTAATTCGCGGAAAGAATCGGTATGGGGATTTAGCGCGCCGGCAAAGGTGCCGATTTGGAATTCGTAATCGTTGCGGGTGTCTACCAACACCACATCTGGGTCGCTGATCAAATTGTTCCAGTCCTTGGGTTCGACATAGGTGCCGACGGTTTTATTCGGATCTATATCTTCAACACCCATGGTGACGATTTCTTTTTTCAGCTTGACCTTCATGCGGTAAAAAGGCTGGCCCTGATCGAAGGATTCCTTGTGTTCCAGGTCCGCCAGGCGCGGATCTTTTTTTAGATAGATCAGCAAGGCATTGATGGCGTCGCGCGTACCCGAAACGGTACCATTGATGCCCTCATGGGCCAGCAGCAAAGTGCCTTTTATATCGTGCTTCTGACAAAAGTCGAGCAAGGGCTGCTGCAGATCGCGAAAATCCGGCAAGCCGACAAATTTATAAAGTGCTGCTATAACAATCTGGCTCATGGCGCCCCCTATCCAACAGGCCGCGCATTGTACTTAAGCGACTGTTTTTTGAACAGGATTTACTCCTGGTTTGTCTCTCAATTTGGATTCTCAGGCTGTCATCCATGCAGGCAAAGTTCACTCAGGGTTCCATCTTCCGTCATATCAACGTGATGACTCTCTCCGGCACCATAGGATTGGTTGCTTTATTTCTGGTGGATCTGGTGGATATGTATTTCCTCAGCCTGCTCGGCCAGGTGGAAATCAACGCCGCCATCGGTTACGCCGGCTCGGTTTTGTTCTTCACCTTGTCGCTGTGCATTGGCCTTTCCATTGGTTGCGGTGCCTTGATCGCTCAGGTTGTAGGCAAGGGCGACAAGCTCACCGCAAAACGGCAGATCACCCATATTTTCGTCGCCATTCTCGCTACTACAATTCCCACGATTATCCTGTTGCTGCTCGGCATGGAGAAGATTCTAGAATGGCTCGGCGCCACAGGTACTGCAAAGGAATTGGCCATGGATTACATGATCATTATCCTGCCGAGCATGCCGATAATGGGGGTGGCAATGGCGTGTGGCGGAGTGCTGCGCGCCCTCGGTGAAGCCAAAAATGCCATGAATCTGACCTTGCTCGCCGCCGCGGTAAACGCAGTACTCGACCCGATTTTCATTTTCGTTCTAGGGTGGGAAATTCGGGGCGCTGCGGTCGCCACCGTTTGCGCCCGTTTAGCGATGGCGGGGTTTGGTCTTTGGATTGTTATCCAACATCATCAGCTGCTAGGCAAAATTCAAGTTCAAAAATTATCGGCAGATATCAAACACTACTTTTCCATCGCTTTTCCCGCGGTGCTCACCAATTTGTCGACACCTATTGGTTTGGCCTATGTCACCTATGTAATGGCAAGTTTTGGTGATGAAGCGGTTGCCGGACAGGCCATTGTCGGACGCTTGCAGCCGGTGGCATTCGCCGGACTTTTTGCTTTATCGGGCGCCGTCGGCCCCATCGCTGCACAAAATCTCGGTGCTCAGCAATTTCCGCGCATCTTCGAGACGTTGCACAAAAGCCTGATTTTTGTGGTCGCTTACTGCGCTGTCGCCAGCGGCCTATTATTTAGCGCCACGCCATTATTGATCGACGCATTTAAAGTGGAGGGATTAACGGCGGATATGGTGCGTTGGTTTTGCTACGGCTTTAGTTTGATTTTTATTTTCAACGGCATCACCTTCGTCACTAACGCCCTATTCAATAACCTGCGTGCCGCTACCTACGCGACGCAATTTAATTTTGGCAAAGCGACAGTGGGCACCATGCCGTTTGCTTATTTCGGTGGCATGTGGGGCGGGCCTTTGGGGGTTTACTGGGGTGTATTTATCGGCGCCGCCATTGTAGCTGTGCTGGGAGTGTGGGTTTGTGAGCGGCACATCCGTAAATTGCGAGCGAGGGAGATGGAGTCCGCCTTTAATTAAATCATCGCTCGCGGCGGCTCTACCGCCGCCTTCCCTTCCCTCTCGCGCCTCTTGCGGCAGCAGTGACCTTACTGCGCAATTTGCTCTGATTATTCGCCGCCAAGCGTTTGAATTTCGGTTGATCATCAGGAATTAACGCTTGGGGGCCATCTCCAATTAAATCTGCCCGGCCCATTTTGCGGAATTGCTCGCGCAGCATGGGCCAGTTTTTTTCATCATGGAAACGCAATAACGCTTTTTGGAAACGACGCTGGTCGATGGTGCGCGGCGTGCGCACGCTGCGGCTTTTATAAGAGACCTTATGCAGGGGGTCTTTTTCCGAATAATACATGGCGGTCGCCATGGCCATGGGCGATGGATAAAAGGTTTGCACCTGATCGAGACGGTAATTGTTTTTCTTTAACCAAAACGCCAGATTGATCATGTCTTCATCGGCGCAGCCGGGATGAGCTGCAATGAAATACGGAATCAAATACTGTTTTTTGCCAGCTTCACGGGAAAACTTCTCGAACATCTCCTTAAAGCGATCATAAGTGCCGATACCCGGCTTCATCATCTGGTTGAGCGGGCCGTCTTCGGTATGTTCGGGGGCGATTTTTAGATAACCGCCCACGTGGTGGGTCACCAGCTCTTTAACATATTCCGGGTCTTCCACCGCCAGGTCGTAACGCAGGCCGGAGGCAATCGCCACGCGCTTTACACCCGGAATCGCGCGCGCTTTGCGATATAACTGCGTCGTCGGCGAATGATCGGTAATTAAGTTTTTGCAAATCCCCGGAAACACACAGGACAAACGTCGGCAATTGGCCAGAATATTCGGGTCTTTGCAGGTCAGTTTGTACATATTCGCGGTCGGGCCACCGAGATCGGAAATGGTGCCGGTAAAGCCCGGAACTTTATCGCGAATATCTTCAATTTCTTTAAGGATCGATTCTTCCGAACGGCTTTGAATAATCCGGCCTTCGTGCTCGGTGATGGAACAGAAGGTACAACCGCCAAAGCAGCCACGCATGATATTCACGGAGGTTTTAATCATGTCGTATGCGGGAATAGTCGCTTTACCGTAAACCGGATGCGGAACTCGCGCATAAGGCAGACCGAACACCGCGTCCATTTCCTCTGTCTCCAGCGGAATCGGCGGTGGACTAATCCACACTTCTTTGGTGCCGTGTTTTTGCACTAACGTGCGGGCATTGTGCGGATTGGACTCCAGATGCAAAACCCGCGAAGCATGAGAATACAAAACTCTGTCGTTGCGCACTTTTTCGTAGGATGGCAAGCGGATACAGGTTTTGTCTTCGTGCAACGCGAACTGGCGATGCACCGGCATAGGAATAATACGCACCGCCTGTTCTTCATTGGGATCGGTTTTATCTTCCGTTTTACACGACTGCGTGGTCTGATCCTTCCACTCATAAGGGTTCGGTATGGCATCAACATTTTTCGGCCAATCCACCCGCGACGAGTCAATTACATCCCAACCGTCCGGCACTGCGTCGCGCAACACCGCGGTACCGCGAATAAACTGCATATCGTCTACCGTTCTACCCGCGGCAAACGCATGAGCCACATCTACCACTGCGCGCTCCGCATTACCGTAGAGCAAAATATCCGCGTCGGAATCGATCAATACCGACTTGCGTACCTGATCGCTCCAATAATCGTATTGCGCGATTCGTCGCAGACTCGCTTCGATGCCACCGATAACGATCGGCACGTCGTAATAGGCCTCGCGGCAGCGCTGGCTATACACAATCACCGCCCGATCCGGCCGCTTGCCACCTTCATTATTGGGCGTATAGGCATCGTCGGAACGCAGGCGCAAATCCGCCGTGTAGCGGTTGATCATGGAATCCATATTGCCGGCGGAAACGCCGAAGAACAGGTTGGGCTTGCCGAGAATCTTGAACGGATCCGC
>DJFQ01000050.1:4628-10169 GCA_002432095.1 Marinagarivorans sp. UBA5868
AAAAAAAGCGGATCGCAACGGGTGACAAATTGGACAAAAACTATGCAGGCCGCGCATTCTCCCAGAAAACCCCCCGCCCGCCTAGGGCCAAGTCCCCTTCCGCCTACTGAGTCACATCATCGGCATAACCGCCGCACCTCAGCGCCAGCCTAGTCCCAATGCCGCGAATGCAAAAAGAAATGCGCCAGCAGATGCTGACCCTACTCCCACGGTTTGAGCCCTCCTGCCCCAGCAATTAAGCGCGCTACAGCACAAAACATTCACCACTTCTCGTCAGATACTATCCGCACCGCTCGGCTTGCCAGTTTTTTGGGGAATTGATGATGATTGAAAATTCACAGCAGAATGAAGCTGTTCTTAGCAATCAACTTGAAGGTCTTATCCAGGATCTACCAGATGATCATCTGAGCATTGAAGAGTTGATTGATCGTTGCGGTGAGGAAGGATTGTTGTTGGTGAGTGCGCTGCTTACTCTGGTATTTTTAATTCCGGTATCCATTCCCGGAGTGAGCACAGTATTTGGTGCGGTTATTTTGTTAATTGGTATCAGTCGTTTACGTGGACGGGCTTTGTGGTTACCGGCGCGGGTCAAGCGGTATGACGTTCCGGTAAAAAAGCTGCGTCCTGCATTGTCGCGCGGACTGAAATGGGTGCACCGACTGGAAAAGATCAGCCGTCCTTTGCGGCTTTCCTCTCTGGCGGAAGGGCGCGTGATCGATGCGATCAACAATACTGCCTTTATTCTGGCCGCACTTTTATTGATGTCGCCTTTTGGGTTTGTTCCCTTTAGCAATACATTACCGGGCATCGCGCTGCTGTTTTATTCCATCGGGCTTGCGCAGCGGGACGGTGTGGCGGTTTTATTTGGCCACTTAACCAATCTGGCAACGCTGATTTATTTTGGCATTCTTATTAGTGGCGGTGGGTATGCCCTGAAGCAGCTGCTCTCTTAATCTTTTAAACTTCCCTAATCCCTATTTCCCTACACCCNNCCCTCGTGATGTAAAGCGGACAAAATTGTTTGTAAAGGTTCCGCAATTGACATGAATTTTTCTTTACGACAGGCTCATTCCCGCCAAATGCGCTGCATTTAAAGCGCTGGCACAGTATTCGCAATCGCTCCCACTGTAGTAACCGAAAACTATATTGCTGAAGCAATTGAGGAGCTATTTTTATGAAAAATTTTCCTAAAGCCCAATTGGCAATCGCTATCGCATTAGCAGCGGGAATCACTGCTGGTTGTAGCAGCAATCCAGAGCGAGCCAGCACAACCGAGCGTGAAGATACAGAAATGGTGTCAATGAAAACCGACACTGATATTGAAAATCGCAGCGCAGACAAAGCATCTGTTTTACCTCGCGATCAGTCAGAAGCAGAGACTGACAACGAATACTCAATGCAGGAGGATTATCCCAGTCTGGACGACCAACAAAATACACAGCGCCAGTCTCGCCAAGTAAGTTCAATTGATGAGAGCAGCACGGTGTTGTTTGAATTTGACTCCGCCGACTTGACCAGTGAGGCCAAGGAATCTCTGGACGAGATTGCCGAAGTATTGGAAGGCCAAGGAGACGCGGTTGAGAGCATTACCATTCGTGGTTATGCGGACGCGATGGGTCCGGATACTTACAACGAACAGTTATCCCAGAGCCGCGCGGAAAGTGTGCGCAATTATCTGCGTGATCAGGGTGTAAATGCCGGTTCCTGGGAAGTGGAAGGACGCGGTGAAGAGAGTCCGGTTGCTTCCAATGACGACGCTCAGGGCCGCAGCGAAAACCGCCGTGTGGTGATCGAACTGTCCGGCGACAATGTAGAAGGGCTGACCAGCAGCTACTCTGCGGATTGAGGCTCATCGCCCTGCGCAACTCTGCGCACGGGTTTAGCTGTGGGCTAACGAACGGAACATGAAGGCCCACAGCGTTAAGTTGCAGCATAGGAATTCCCGCCATCTGTTTCGGAGTCCACGTTGATTTGGTTTCTCGTGCTGCACATTGTCACGTTGATATTTTGGTGCGCGGCACTTCTTTATTTGCCGCCGCTGATCGCGGGTGTGCATTCCCGCAATACCGCAATTGTTGAACCTGCTCACCGCTATGGCTCCGTCGCTCGTTTTGTATTTACCACTATCGCCACGCCAGCGGCATTAATCGCCATTACCAGCGGCACCCTGGTGTTTCTGCTAAATCGCACGGTGGAAGTTTGGTTAATCGGTAAATTAACTCTGGTAACCGGTTTGGCGGTAACACACACCTTTGCCGGCCTTTTGTTACTGCAAACCCAGGTGCGCAGTGACAAGCCCATAGCGCGCTGGTGCCGAATTCTCAGTGCGGTGACGTGGTTTTTGATGATCGGAATTTTGGTGATCGTGCTTGCCAAACCGGCGGCGGAGATATTGCCATGACAGGTATCCCCGTGACTCCTATTGCCATGACACGTGTTGCCATAACAAAACCGATGACAACAAATAATGCCAAGATAGGACGCCCCTATCGCTGGACTGCGAATGTGCGCTCAATGTTTTTTCGAATGCTCCACGGCAATTTCAATGTCTACGCCAACCGCACGTTCATAGACAAGTTGGCCACCGAGATAGCTGGTCACACCGATCAACAGCCCAGTAAGTCCGGACACATAAAGTCCCCACGGCCAAACATGGGCATCCGGCTCGCCAAAACGCAACAGCCAGTTGAGCGAGGCCAACGACAGCAGCATGACCGCGAGGGTGGCGTGGCACCATGCGGTGATGAGTCGCCGAATACGCGCTACTGTGACCAAATCAATCAGACCGACCAGCCCAGACAACCAGCCGCCAAATGCGCCAACGCCGCTCAACCAAACGCCTGCCCGTGCCCAAAAATAATCGTCGGTGGTGATATAGGCGAGATCGACGCCTATGAGGGCGATCAGCGCCGCCACCGGGAAATGAATAAGCATGGGATGTATGGGATGCCCGGCCAGGGACATACGGCTGATGATGGCTTCGTGGTCCATGAAATTTCCCCTCGTCGGTCAAAAAAACTGCTCGCCCTCACCAGCGTGTGGTTGTCGGCACTTATGTCGGTCGGTTGCGGCGGCCCACTCTCCACACTCGACCCCGCCGGCCCGGCAGCGCAATCCGCCGCTACCCTCTGGTGGATCATGTTTGGCTCATTCGGCGTGGTGCTGGTGGTTGTAATTGCGCTTTGGTGTTATGCCATGCGGCGACCCACCATCTCCGACGACCCCCGCCGCAATAACCGGTTAATCATCGGCGGCGGAGTATTACTGCCGCTGCTGAGCATCGCAGGATTGCTCGCCGTGGGCATACCCGCAGGTCATCGCATGTTGCCACTGCCCACACCGGAAGATGTGCTGCGCATTCATGTCACCGGGCACCAATGGTGGTGGGAGATTCACTATCCTGACACCGGCATACGCCTGCGTAATGAATTGCATATTCCCGCCGGAGCGCCCGTGGATATTCATCTAACTACCGCCGACGTTATTCACGCGTTTTGGGTGCCGCGCTTGGGCGGCAAGCTCGACGCCATTCCGGGGCGCACCAATATTCTGCGACTACAAGCCGAACAACCCGGAGTTTACCGAGGCCAGTGCGCCGAATTCTGTGGGTTGCACCACGCGCATATGCAGTTCCGCGTGACGGCCTATGAGCCCGCGGCTTTTCGACAATGGCTGACCGAGACCTCCGCGAATGACTGATCCCGCGAAATTGCACAGCGACCTGGCGCGCATTTGGGGCAACCCGCCGGGCCTGGGCAGCCTGTCCGCCGTCAACCACACCTCGGTAGGCCTGCGATTTATTGTCACCGGTCTGGTGTTCTTTTTGATCGGCGGCGTTCTGGCGATGCTGATTCGCACCCAGCTGGCATTGCCGGACCAGCGTTTGATCGGCCCGGAACTCTACAACCAGCTGTTCACCATGCACGGCACTTTGATGATGTTCCTGTTTGCCATCCCAGTGCTGGAAGGGCTGGCGATGTATCTGATTCCCAAGATGATTGGCACCCGCGATCTGGCGTTTCCACGTCTGGGCGCTTTTGGTTACTTCTGTTATTTGTTCGGCGGCATCATCCTCTGCTCCAGCATGCTGTGGCAGATCGCACCCAGTTCGGGCTGGTTTATGTACACGCCCCTGAGCGACGCCACCTTCAGCCCCGGTCGCGGCCCAGACTTTTGGCTGCTGGGCATCACCTTTGTGGAGATCTCCGCCCTGTCCGCCGGCGTCGAACTGGTGGTGACCATTCTGCGTATGCGCGCACCCGGTATGACGCTGCAACGCATGCCCATCTTCTGCTGGTACATTCTGGCCATGGCGTTGATGATCCTGTTCGGGTTTCCACCGCTGATTCTCGGCAGCATCATGCTGGAACTGGAACGCGCTGCCGGCTTTATCTTTTTCGACAGCCTGCGCGGCGGTGACGCGTTGTTATGGCAGCACCTGTTCTGGCTGTTCGGCCACCCGGAGGTTTACATCCTCTTTCTGCCGGCGGCAGGAATCGTTTCCACCATTATTCCGGTGGCGGCCGGTCGCCCTTTGGTGGGATATGGCTGGATTGTGCTGGCGATTATCACCATGGGGTTTATCAGCTTTGGACTGTGGGTGCATCACATGTTCACCGTGGGCATTCCGCATCTCGCCCAGGCTTTTTTCTCGGCGGCCAGTATGCTGGTGGCGATTCCTACCGGTATTCAAATCTTCGTCTGGATGGCGACCTTATGGAGCGGGCGGGTCACATTCAGTCTGCCGATGCTGTGGATCTTTGGTTTTTTAATGATTTTTGTCTGCGGCGGACTTACCGGAGTGATGCTGGCACTGGTGCCGTTCGACTGGCAGGTGCACGACACCCATTTTGTGGTGGCGCATATGCACTACGTTCTGGTGGGCGGCATGTTGTTCCCGCTTATTGCCGGCTTTTACTACTGGCTGCCTCACTTTTCCGGGCGTATGCCATCCCGCACTTTAGGTGGCTGGGGGTTCTGGCTGACGTTTATCGGATTTAACGCCACTTTCTTATTGATGCATCTCACCGGGTTGTTCGGCATGCCGCGCCGGATTTACACCTACGAGGCGGGGTTGGGCTGGGATTGGCTGAACCTGCTGTCGTCGGTTGGCGGCTTTGTGATGGCCGCCGGCATTGCGGTCATCATTTTGGATTTTCTGCTGCATTTCCGCTTTGGCGTGGCGGCCCCCGCTAATCCCTGGAAAGCCGACACATTGGAGTGGGCAACTTCCACGCCGCCGGCACCCTACAACTTTATGGCGCTGCCGGAGGTTTCCAGCCGCCATCCCCTCTGGGATCAGCCGGAACTTGCAACCGCCATCGGTGAAGGTCGAGGCCTACTCGCCCGCGCAAATGGTGAGGACCGTGAAGTGCTCGGCACCAGCGCCACGCAAGCGGAGGTGCGCGAACTGATCCGTCTGCCGGGCAACTCCTGGATACCGCTGCAAATTGCTGCGGTGCTGGCGGTGGTCTGCATTTGTCTTTTGTTACGGGCCTATCCCGTCGCACTCGCAGCAGCGATTGTCAGCATCGCAATGCT
>DJFQ01000173.1:0-5430 GCA_002432095.1 Marinagarivorans sp. UBA5868
TGGGGTATAAGGTGGTCTTTGTGCTCTTTCGCAACGGCCGCCCCGACGGCCAGCCGGTGGATTTCGTTACCGGCTTTCGCAGCGACGACGGTAAAACCCGCGGCCGCCCGGTGGGCGTCACGGTAGATCCGCGAGGTGCACTGATTATTGCGGACGATCTTTCCAATACGATTTGGCGAGTGACGCCGACAGGTTCGCAGTAACAGCGCTTAGCGCAATTCAAACGGGTTTTGATGCGATTCGGTAGTTTATTGTTCAAATCAAATATCCTCGGCTCAAGCCCATCTCCACGAAGCCGGTAGCTCACGACCCAATCCGTACATATGGCGAATAAGTTGCCCTTCGTGCATCACCTCATGTTCTGCAACAGCCGCGAGTAGCCCATCATGTTCCGATGTCCAATCAGATAGAGCGTCTATCGCTGCGATAAGTGCTTGACCAGACGACTCCAGCGCAAGCTCGAAACTCTCACGATCATAGGTTTTCATGGAACACGAAAAGCCTTGCCACTCGCCAGCAGCCAGCGCCCTGGCGTAACTTTCTCGCGATCCCACTATGCACCAGAGGTGCTCAGCGACTGACTTGTTCTTTGGAATATCCATTTTTCTACTTAAATCGTCGGAATCAATTGCTGTGATGAAATCCGAGTAAGAACTAATCCGCTTTTCAATGTTTCGGATAATGGTCTCTCTCATGCTCCCTCCTATTAATCTTTCACCTTTCCGAGCAAATAACGTTCGCATGCCGTGCAGTCAACAACCATTGACCGTCACGCTTCATCCAGATGTTCGTGTAGCGCCGATGAATCGTGGTCCCAGCACCAATCGATTTTCCGCTTGGTACGACGACCTCGTTGCCCATGACTATGGCAGTGTTATCGTGAATCTGGACCGACTCGATATTGCGCGTAAACGAGGAGTATGTGACTGCGCCCGTTCTTACCCGGCCGCTACTGGCCTTGACGACCTGATTGAAGGGATTGTTGACGATCATATCCTGCGCCCAGAGCCTACCAACAGCATCAAAGTCCGCCGTGAGCACTGCACTGGCTTCAGCGAGGTCCAGTCGCCTGATTGTTGTTTCGACGCTTTCATCAGTCGTGGGATCAACTGCAATAGCAAAGCCTGGCAACAAAAAAAATAACGTGAAGATGGACGTAATGATGCGCATGATAGTTCTCCTAATGAGTAATCAACCGGGCAATAGGTAGCGTCACTACAAACTCACTGCCGCAGTCTACACCGGCACTTTGTACATTCACGGTTCCTTGGTGAGCTTCCACCAAATTACGTACTACTGCCAACCCGATACCGAGCCCACCGTTGTGGTGCACCAGTCCGTAGGTGTCCTGCACAAACAACTCAAAAATGTGCGGCAGAGCGGCTTCGGTAATGCCAATCCCATTGTCCGAAAAGGTAATGTTTACTTCGCTTCCCTTGATCTCCACCGCAATACTGAGCCTTCCGCCTTCCGGTGTATATTTGGAGGCGTTGTCTAACAGATTGCTAAAGACTTGAGTAAGACGCATCGGATCGCCTTGGATACTCACTGAATCCATCAACCGTTTAAATGTAAAATGCTGGTGCCGGTTGTTAATGGCGGGTCGGCAGCAATCAACAGCATCGTTGAGAACATCAATGAGATCCAACCTCTGAAGCTCAAGCCGGAGTTTTCCCATTGTCATGCGCGAACCGTCAAGAAGATCATCGACAAGACGCGACATATGAATAACCTGACGCTCGATGATACCTTGCAAACGTAAATGTATGGATTCATTAGTACGCGCATGATTCAGCAAACCAGCGGCAGTACGAATCGGGTTCAAGGGATTGCGCAGTTCATGGGCAATGGTTGCCATGATGTTAAGCTGTTGCTCATGCGCCTTTCTTGCTTTGGCTTCAAGTTCCTGCGCTGTTAACGCAGCAATAATCAATTGGGTATTGGCCTCGCGTAAATTCATCATTCGCTCACCTTCAATAGCAGCGGATTCTTCATAAACAATTTTTTTAATTTTTTGGAAAGGCGCATCTTTTTGAAAATTACTGGTATCTTCGCGATAAAACTCAAAACCACTACGTCCACTCCGTTTGGACGAGTACATGGCTGTATCCGCCTTTGCGATGAGGGTTTCCGCATCCTCACCGTCTTCAGGATAGATCGCAATGCCGATACTGGTAGATAAATGCAATACATGAATCCCAACGTGACTGGCAGAACTTAGCACATACAACATTTTCGCGGCAATTAATGCGGCATCCGACGCTTGAGCAACTTCCGTCAGCAACACCAGAAACTCATCCCCGCTATGACGGCTAACCGTATCGGAATCACGCACCACTGCTTCGAGGCGTCGAGCAACCAATTGCAAAACTTCATCACCGATGCCATGTCCTAGCGTGTCATTGATTTGTTTGAAGTGATCGAGATCGAGAAACAGCACAGCAATGTGCGTTCCATTACGACGCGCCATGGCAATCGCGCTATTCAAACGATCAAACATCAGGGTACGGTTGGGTGTATCGGTTAATGCATCGCGCTGACTTGCCTGAGTTACTTCGTTTAAATGACCAATGGCGGTTTCAGCCGAGGTTTCAGCACGTAGCGTGGCCAGTACCAGTTGCTCATTAGCCTCACGCAACACGGCTGTTTGTGATTCATTTTTTTGGCTTAGCAGGCTTGAAGCGCGCTCTTCAAGCTGCGTTAATTCCCGCAATGCTGGTGTTAACTCCAGTTGCACCGTGACGAGTTTCCGTTTGGCACCAGCAAGTTCACGGTGGGCAAGCGTGACATCGCGCCTTAAGCGTATTAACTCTGTACGCAGCTGGCCTACCTGCCCAGTGAGCACAGCCAGCTCACGGGTTGCGGCAGCAACTTTATAGTCATGCTCAACCATCAACGTAATCCACACTTGAACGTCGTGTCGGAGAACCACCCAGCAAGCCTTCGTGATCTCTCAACATCGTACCAATGTGAATACCCTCCTCGTCAATCGTGAACAAACGTAATTCATTGGAGTGCGCGCTGCCCCGCATTTTCACCACGGCGATCATGCGCTCCAAATGACTTTGCACTTCAATGTAGCGTTGCACAATAATGGCATCTGTAAGAAACGCCGTGCCGTATGGACTGAACCGCAAATCGGTATAGCGGTCTTCCAATTCCGATGTCATCAGTAGGGTGACGCCGGTACTGGCCAGCGCTGATACCATCTGCGCCATAGACTCACGAAAGTCTTCACGAAATGTCGGCGCCAGTGTTAATTCAAAACCTGACAGTGAATCGATGACCACACGCGTGGCATTGAGCCGTCGGACTTCTGCAATAAGTAATGCTGAAATTTCGTCAACTGATAAGGCAGACACACGCGTATCGACCACTCCGATGAGATCTTTTTCAATCAGTTTGGCAATTGCCGATCCGCGCGTCCGATTAGCTCGCTGCTCGAATGCGGCAATAACACCCGTCTCACCGTTACGAGCCCCCTCTTCCAAAAAAGCAGCCGCCAGGATACTTTTTCCTGAACCGGATGGACCAGCGACAAGTACAGAATACCCGCTCGGCAAACCACCTCCCATCATCGCATCCAGCTCCGGTATTCCCATGCACAGGCGTTTTTTAACAGGCCATTCCGTATTGGCTTGATCCGCCGAAGCGAGTTGTGGTGGTGCAAATACCTTAATACCTTCAAGGCTGATACGAAATGTATGTAGACCGGACAAGGTGGGTTGGCCACGCATCTTCATGATTTCCAATTTTCGCACCACAGAATTACGCTGCACGCTTTGGCGCAGCCAGATAAGACCATCGGCGACCGTGAAAACGGGATTGGGTTCGCTCTCGGTAAAATACTCACCAATAAGGAAGGTAGTAGCCTGCCAACTGGTCATCTGAATACCCAACTGTTGGATAAACTGTTGCAGTGTTAAAAACGAACTGTTCTCAGGGCGGCTGGCAAGTACAACCGAGCGGAATGAATCAACGAACACCATCCCCGGTGAATGAGTTTCGACTTCCATCACAATGCGTTTCAGGACTTTATCGAGATCACCCGTGGCCGTTTCATCCGCAAGGTTAATAAAGTGGATCGAGTCCTTGATTTTTTCATTATCAAAAAAATTAAACTGTTGTTGATAACGCAACATCTTTAGCGGTGGCTCTCCGAGTACCGTGAAATAAATTGCCGGGCGCTCCGGTGTTGCCAGGGCAAACATCATTTGATGCGCCAAGGTTGTTTTACCGCATCCCGGTGGTCCGGCCAGAACATTAAATGAATACTCAGGCAACCCGCCACCCAACACCTCGTCCAATCCGGGCACGCCTGTACTGAGTTGATTGATATTGGCTTTATTCACATTGTTGCTACCGATTGTCATGACGAAGTGTCCTGTACGGCATCGCCGCGCAAAGAGTTGTCCAAAATGGAGGTAAGAAGACGGTGAGTGAGTGATTCACCAATCAGACTAACTAACGTCGTATGGAAGGATTGATACAGCGACAGATTCGCAGCGCTTGCCTCGGCAGTGGTCCGTTTCGCTAACGCTGTTTTTAACTGAATAAAATTGTTAAATAGAAGCTCACCCTCATGTTCATGCGCAGCAATCAACCAGGGGTAATCGTCACGTATTAGATGAAGCGCGCGCTTGTAAAGCGCCGCTACGCCATGCGGACCAATGATCGGCGATAAAACAGCATCAATTTCACACCATTCGTTTACGGCTGCCTCAGCAATTTGACTGGAACTTGCACCCGCTGCAACCAGGCTTAACAGAGCTGCTTGCATAAATTGCGCCTCGATGCGCGAACAACAACATATGACGCCAGGGGAATCGAATTTTGCTGCTAATCAGACGTGTTTAATAATCAAAATGTAGAGAAATGGCGGAACAGGAGGGTTGGAGTTGATTTTGGGATATGCCTTGCCTGCATGAACGCAGTCTACAATGACACTTGTCAAGCCTAACAACAAGACATTATTCATAATAAAAGTGAATCTTCTTATACGCAAAGAAGATACCACCAATCAAGGCAAGATATTAACCCAAGCATTGCCCCGACTGGCGTTCACAAAGGTGGGACACATTAGTGGGACACAGGCGCACTACTGGTTGCTATCCCATGCTGAGCAAGTCGCTGAAGTGGGACGACACGAGGAACCATTTTCCGCAAGATAGGCCCCACCTGAGCCGATGATCAATAGGGAAATACGTTAGCCAGGCCATACATATAACTTTAATAACGAGTCTTGCGCGTTTCTCTATCCGTCGCTCTCCTTCGCACATCGATAGCCAGAAAACCAAGGCACCCTAGAGGGCCATCCATGTTTCGATTTCCTAAAACCTTACTCTGTTTGTCTGCACTTTTTGTATCCCACTCAAGCCTGGCCGATATTACCTCGTACGGCGCGGGCAATATCAGCGACACCATTAATCC
>DJFQ01000173.1:5475-5628 GCA_002432095.1 Marinagarivorans sp. UBA5868
CGTTTCCTTTTTTGGCGAGATGACTGTTGGCGATCCAAGCAAAGCGGGTTACATCACGCCCGACCCGATCACCGCGCGCATCACCAATCGCGGTACGCGCATACTCGGCATTCCCGCCGGTTTACAAGTCAGAGATAAAGAATACATCTACCC
>DJFQ01000231.1 GCA_002432095.1 Marinagarivorans sp. UBA5868
TTGCCTTCCTGGATCAGGTCGAGGAATTGCAGGCCTCGGTTGGTGTATTTTTTGGCGATGGAAATTACAAGACGTAGGTTAGCTTCCACCATTTCTTTCTTGGCGCGGCGCGCCTGAGCTTCGCCGATGGACATGCGGCGGTTGATCTCTTTCACCATCGACAATGTGATGCCGGTTTCTTCTTCGATGGCCGCAAGGCGGCGTTGTACTTGCGTAATGTCATCGGCGACAGCGCGCAGTGCATCAGAGTAGTCGCGCTTTTTCTTAACGATGCCGGGGATCCAATCGTCGTTGGTCTCGTTGCCTGGGAATTCCTTAATAAAGGTTTTGCGCGGCATTTTGGCGTTGCGAACACACAATGCCATGATTTCTTTTTCGCACTCGCGGACCATCGCGAGTACGTCACGGGCTTTATTGTAGATAGGGTCGAATTGCCGCGGTGGTAATTTGAAAAAGCGGAATATTTCACCCAGTGCTTCAAGCTCTTTGCCAGCTTGCTTGCTGTCGCGGCCATGTTTGGCAACAACGGCCAGCATTTTTTCCATCTGCGCGCGCAGCTCATCGAAACGCAGTTTGGCGACTTCGGGGTCTATGCCGGTATTGGTTTCGTCGTCATCGCTGTCACTGTTCTCTTCGGAATCATCGTCATCCGTTGTGGCGGCGGGATCTTTTGTTGCGACCGGCAGCTCAATATCCGCTTCCTGGACTACTGCTTCGAAGGGGTCGAGCCAGCCGCTGATGACGTCCGACATGCGGCGTTCGCCTTTTTCGATCAGGTCATATTCATCAAGAACATTTTTGACTGAGCCGGGCCAAAAGGCGATGGCGTGCATCAATTCGCGCAAGCCTTCTTCGATGCGTTTGGCGATGGCGATTTCACCTTCACGGGTCAACAGCTCCACTGTGCCCATTTCGCGCATATACATGCGCACGGGATCGGTGGTGCGGCCGGCCTCGGTTTCCACCGCAGCCAATGCGGCGGCGGCTTCAGCGGCGGCGATTTCGTCAGTGTTGTCGCTGTCATTCATCAACAGCTCATCGGCATCGGGGGCAACTTCGTACACCCGAATACCCATATCGTTGATCATCTGAATAATATCTTCGACCTGATCAGGGTCGGAGATGTCGTCCGGCAGGTGGTCATTGACTTCGTCGTAGGTCAGGTAGCCTTGTTCTCGGCCACGGTTGATCAAGTCTTTGATGCGAGACTGTTGTTGATCGCTCATTCAGTATCCTGCGAAACGGTGGGGGGCTAAAGAAAAAGGCGGCGATTATAGCGTTTTATGGAGGGTCAATCCATAAAATACAACGCAGAAAAGCGCCATGGGTCTGCTTCTGGCTACAGAAAATGCTGTATTTATGACTTTTCGGATTACATAAGAAAGTCGTTTGGCTTGCTGGGGAATAACGGGGCTGCCTAATGTTTGGTGAGTCTAGTTTGCTGTTTGAGAATCAGCAATTCGCGCAGACGCTGTTTTTGCGCATCATCAAGCTCGTGCAGTTGGAGCCCGTTAAGCTCGCCAAGTTCCTGTTCCTGCTTGCGCAGTTGTTCCTCCTGTCGAATGCGAGCGAGGGCATCTTTTAGCTCCTGTAAGCTGTCGTAGGGTGAGCGCCGCCGGGCCTCGCTGAGAAGCTGATTTGCTACCAGACTGGTGAGTTGCTTCTGTGCTTCCATGCCATAAACCCCCCCCCAGTATCCAAGAATGCTGTGAAAGCTGGCGTTGGGGCGGTCGCGCAACAGATTGATCAACGTCTTTAGCTGCGTCAACTCGCTATTGCTTGATGTATCGTCCGGCAGGCTGCAATTGATCTCGTGTTTGTGTAACACATCCGGACTCTCCAGAAGTATCGTCAGTGCGAGGCGGGCCGGGCTAAGTTTGATGCGGCCGCCGTCGCGAGACCGTGCAACGATTTGCTGCGCGCGCGGCGGTTCTGACATCGCTCTTGAGGCCACTCTCTCTTCTTTTATAAAGGCTCTTTCGTCCTTTATAGAAGGCTGGTGATCATTTTGTCTGGGTGGGCTTTGAGGTGGCGAGTCGACTAAGCTTGCCGGTTCGTGAATCAGTTCGATTAGTACATCAAGGCTGAGGCCGGTACGTTGTGCGAGTTGCGCAAACATGAGTTCGCGAAATACACCGGTAGGCAGGCGGTTTAGCAACGGGGCCGCCAGCTTGCTCATGCGCGCTCGGCCTTCCATCGTTCGTGTATCGATGTTTTCCGCCACTGCGGTGAAGAAAAATTCTTCCAGTGGCAGAGCAGTGTTTAATTGCTGAGTGAAACGCTCGGGGCCTACTTGACGTACCAAGGAGTCTGGATCCTGGCCTTCGGGAAGAAACAGAAACTGAATTTTGCGCCCGTCGGTCATCACCGGTAGGGCATTTTCCAGGGCGCGTTTGGCGGCTTTGCGTCCCGCGTTATCCCCATCAAAACAAAATACGATGGCGCTGGTGTGCCTGAAGGCGAGCTTGAGATGTTCTTCACCGCAAGCGGTACCCAAGGTTGCCACCGCATTGCGGATGCCAAATTGCGCCAGGGCGATCACGTCCATGTAGCCTTCAACCACCAGCAGGTTTTCCGGTCGGCGCTCCTGCTGTAGCGCTTGGTAGAGGCCGTAGAGTTCGCGACCTTTGTGAAAGATTGGTGTTTCCGGTGAGTTGAGATACTTTGGCCCCGCGCCGCGCTGTTTGCCGCCGGGCGACTGAGGCTCCTTGTCGGAGCTGAGAATTCGTCCACCGAAGCCAATTACTCGGCCACGCAGGTCGAGAATTGGGAACATGATGCGATGGCGAAAGCGGTCATACAGGCGCCCGCTTTCTTCGTTGGTGATCGCCATGCCGCTCTCGGCGAGCAGTTGTCTGTCCTCTTCATTGAGACCGAGTTTGATCAGCAGGTTGTCCCATCCTGGAGGCGCGTACCCCAGGCCAAAGTCTCTGGCGATAGCACCGGTCAGTCCGCGATTTTTTAAATAAGCGACGGCCTCTTTGCGCTGAGGATGCTCTACCAGCTGTTGTTCGTAATATTTTTGCGCGCGGGTGAGGATGCTATAGAGATTTTGGTGGGTTTTCTGTGGGGTCGATGCCTGCTCTTCACGAGGCACGCTAAGGCCAGCGCTGCCGGCGAGGCTTTCCACTGCATCCACAAATCCGAGGTGCTCGTATTCCATCAGGAATCCGAGAGCAGTGCCCGATGCGCCGCAGCCGAAGCAATAGTAGAACTGCTTTTCCGGGCTGACCGTAAACGAGGGTGTCTTTTCTTTATGGAAAGGGCAGCAGGCGCTGTAGTTTTTGCCGGTTTTGCGCAGTTTGACGCGGCTGTCGATCACCTCGACGATGTCGAGGCGACTCAGTAAATCGTCAATAAAATATTGAGGGATGCGGCTCATGGATGAAATCTGGGAGGTGAACGCCAACGCAGCAAGCTTATGTCAAAACCTGCGCGGGGACGCAAATGATTTCACCGGAGTGAGAGATGTTACTGCAGTTGGGCTTTCACCAGCTGGCTGACAAGGCCCATGTCGGCACGGCCCTGAACCTTCGGTTTGACGGCTCCCATGAGCTTGCCCATGTCGGCCATGCCGCTTACACCTAGTTCAGCGGCCGTTTCTTGTACTAAAGTGCGCAGCTCAACTTCGCTCATCTGCTGTGGCAGATACTCTTGAATGACTCCGATTTCGAACTGTTCCTGTTCGGCCAGTTCCGGGCGGCCATTCTCGCTGAACTGTCGTGCAGATTCGCGCCGCTGCTTGACCATTTTGTCCAGTACCGCCAGCACTCTCGCATCATCAAGCTCAATGCGCTCATCCACTTCGATGCGTTTGAACTCGGCGGTGATGAGACGCAGCGTCGTCAGGCGTTCTTTAGCTCTGGCACGCATAGCATCTTTAACGGCTTCGTTAATGGCTTGTTGTATTGCGCTGCTCATAGTCGGCACTTCAATAGCAAACACACCAAGGCAAAAACTTTGGTGGGGGTGCGAAAAGACGAATATTGCAAGACCGGCCAGGGTTGCCCCTGGTAGTCAATTAATACATGCGCTGGAATTTGCGGTTTTCGCGCAGCAGCTTCTTGGCGTGGCGCTTAACGGCAGCGGCGGCTTTGCGCTTGCGAACAGAAGTGGGCTTTTCGTAGAACTCGCGACGACGAACTTCAGCAAGAACGCCGGCTTTTTCGCAAGAGCGCTTGAAGCGGCGCAGGGCGACATCAAAGGGTTCGTTTTCTTTCAGTTTTACTGAAGGCATATATCTACCTGTTGGGTTTGGCTTTGGTTCGGCCGTTTAGGCCAGACCGTACTTTTAGGGGCCGGGATTTTATACCCATCGGCGGCGGCTCGCAAGGCCATTGCCGCTTTCGTGTAGTACACAAGTCTAGTAGGGCGTGAAGACCGGGCGGAAAAGATTTGGACGCATGTCTGTCAGTGGGTAATATTGCCGGGTTTTGCGGACAGGCTCTTGTTTGGCGCAGATGATAAGCAGTGTGTCCGGGTTTAGCGAGAATAAGTTATGCGGGTTTTGGGTATAGAAACATCCTGTGACGAAACGGGGGTTGCGATATACGACACCGATAAGGGACTATTGGCTCATCGTTTGTANNCGCGATCACGTGCGCAAGCTGCTCCCGCTGATTGAAGAAGTCATGGCGGCGGCGAATACAAAGTCTGAGCAAATAGATGCGGTGGCGTTTACCGCCGGCCCCGGTTTGATCGGCGCTCTTCTGGTGGGTGCATGTTTTGGTCGCAGCCTCGCTTTCGCATGGAACGTTCCAGCCATTGGTGTTCATCATATGGAGGGACATTTATTGGCACCGCTGCTAGAAGCAGATCCACCAGAATTTCCGTTTGTCGCGCTGCTGGTTTCCGGTGGCCATACGCAGCTGGTCGATGTAGAAGGTATTGGCCGTTATAAGATGCTTGGCGAATCGGTTGACGATGCTGCCGGAGAAGCGTTTGATAAAACCGCCAAAATGCTGGACTTGGATTATCCGGGCGGCCCTCTGGTGGCAAAATTGGCGGAGCGCGGTACGCCGGGCCGGTTTGAATTTCCGCGGCCAATGACTGATCGCCCTGGATTGGATTTCAGTTTCAGCGGGTTGAAGACTTTTACCCTCAATACCATCGCACAACACGCCGGAGCAGACGGGTTGCCTGATGACCAGACCTGTGCAGATATTGCCTGGGCTTTTCAGGAAGCAGTGGTGGATACGCTGGTCATTAAATGCCGCCGAGCTCTTGAGCAAACCGGCAAGAAAACATTGGTTATTGCCGGAGGTGTCTCAGCCAACCGGCGTTTGCGGGAAAAACTCACTGCTGGCTTGGAGAAAATCCGCGGCAAGGTGTTTTACGCAAGGCATGAGTTTTGTACCGACAACGGCGCCATGATCNNCATTCTCGGTGGACGTGTTTCCGCGTTGGAATATGGAAACGCTTCCGCCCCTTCTCCCTTGATCGCATTTCGTCAGGAAATCCCATGGATATAGTCTTCATCAACGATCTGCGTATCGACACCATTATTGGTATTTATGACTGGGAGAGGCAGGTTCGGCAAACCGTGAGTTTTGATTTGGAGATGGCCCATGATATTCGCCAAGCGGCCACCACCGATGACATCCAATACGCGCTGAATTATAAGGCCGTGAGCAAACGTTTGATCACCATGGTCGAGGACAGCCGTTTTTTGCTGGTTGAAACCCTGGCGGAAGAAGCGGCGCGTATGATCATGACGGAATTTCAGGTGCCTTGGCTTCGCTTGACGTTGTACAAACCCGGCGCGTTGCGTGGAGCACACAGCGTAGGTGTGCGGATTGAACGGGGCAGTGTGGTATGAAGGTGTATTTGGGGCTTGGCAGTAATCAAAAGCCCGAGTTCCATATTCACCAGGCCCTCGACGCGCTGTATCAGCAATTTGGGGTTCTACGGATTTCGCCTGTTTATGAAAGCGCCGCGGTGGGTTTTAGTGGCGACAATTTTTTAAATCTGGTGGCCGAGATAACGGCAGAGTTGTCGGTTGGTGAGCTGCTGCAAACACTGCGTAATATCGAAAATCAAAACGGTAGGAATCGCGCAGCCCCGCGCTTTAGCGGCAGAACACTGGATATCGATATTCTTTTATACGGCAATGCGGTAGGCGTGGTGGACGGCGTAAAATTGCCGCGCGAGGAAATCCTCGAAAATGCATTTGTGCTTTGGCCCCTGGCCGATCTGGCGCCGGATCTGGTCCATCCACAAATCAAACTCACCATGGCTGAGCTGTGGCAGAAATACGATAAAAGCCGCCAGCGTTTGTGGCCAGTGACATTCGATTGGACACCCCCAGTCGACGAATGATTGTGCTCAATCAAGCGCAATTTACGTTGCGGTAAATCCAAAAAATCTAAAAAGTCCTTGCGCTTATTGTTGCAACGAGCGGCCGCCATCGACTGAAATAATCTGTCCGGTTATATAAGGCGATTCCATAATAAGAAACTTTACAGAGCCAGCGATGGCTTGTGTTCCGCCAAGCTTTCCGAGAGGTATCTGTTGCAATTTATCGACGCTAATGACCTCTTCGCCCATTTCGTTTTCCGGCCATAAAATCGCACCGGGCGCGATCCCATTCACGCGGACGTTAGGCGCCATTTCCAATGCGAGGCTTTTTGTCATCATTGCGTTGCCCGCTTTGGCGATGGAGTAGATGGTGTGGCGCGGCATGGGACGAACCGCAAAAATATCGCTGATATTGATAATGCAGCCGTGCTGTTGAGAAAGCTCGGGGTAGAGCGCTTGACTCAAAAAAAAGGGCGCTTTCAGATTGCTACCCACTAAATCGTCCCACTGGTTTTCGGTGGCGTCTGGGATAGGTGTCGGGTAGAACGTGGATGCGTTGTTGACCAATGCGTCCAGGCGGCCCCAGACGGCAGGCGCTGCGGAGGCAAGAAATTGGACATCCATCATTTTATTGAGATCCGCCTGAATTACCTGAGCACTTTTAGGACGTTCCTGATTCAGGGTAGTAGCCAATGCTTCAGCCGCTGCGAGTGATTGATGGCAGTGAATAATTAAATTCCAACCTTCGGCGTGAAGTGTGCGGCAAATGGCGGCGCCGATACGTCGCGCTGCGCCGGTTACCAAGGCGACTTTAGGATGAGCGAGTGAAGTCATAAATTGGCCTGCATTTTTCCCTGAAATTGTTTGACGGCATGGATACGTTGCCGATGCAGTTCCTGACCGAGTGCGGCGCCGATAAAGCCCTTTTCCATCAGCTCGGCAATGTTGACTTGCATGCAGGCACTCAGCGCGCCGGCAAAATATTGGCTCTGCGGATAATCGCGTTGTTCTAACCCGGTGCGGCCGCGGGCGTCGGCTTCGCAGCACAACAGGAATTCGGCGAAACGCTGAGGACGGCGAAACGCGTCGAGTTTTTCCAATGTTTTCACCAGTGTTGTGGGATTAAGCTCCAATACTTTGTGGCAATGGGTATGAAATTCCGCCACGGCGAGAGCCAGATCGCGTGCGGTCTTGGGAACGGCGAGACGCTGACAGGCAGCCTTTACTAACGGCAGACTGCGTTGCTCGTGGTCGTGATGGCGCGGCCATTCGTCAACCGGCGTGGTACCTTTTCCGAGGTCGTGTAGCAAAACGGCAAAACGCACATCCACCGATTCGCTGAGACGACAAGCTTGTTCTAATGACATGAGCGTGTGTATGCCAGTGTCCACTTCTGGGTGATATTCCGGTCGCTGGGGCACGCCAAACAGAGCGTCGACTTCTGGCAATATTCGCGCGAGCGCGCCGCAGTCGCGCAGGGTAGAAAAAAATACGCTAGGTGTGACTTCCAGTAGCGCCCGGCTCATTTCCTTCCAGACGCGCTCAGCTACAAGGTGGTCGACCTCGCCGCTTTCCACCATGGCACGCATTAACTCCAAAGTTTCGCTGGCGACGGAAAACCCAAGATGGTGATAGCGGGCCGCAAAACGTGCGATGCGCAGGATGCGCACCGGATCTTCGGTGAATGCGGGAGATACATGGCGCAACACACGATGGTTAAGATCGATTTGGCCGCCAAAAGGATCAATCAACTCTCCCGCCGTATTTTCAGCCATGGCGTTGATGGTTAAATCCCGGCGAATTAAGTCCTGTTCCAGTGTCACGTCTTCTGCAGCATAAAATTGAAAGCCGGTGTACCCGGGAGCGGTTTTACGTTCGGTGCGAGCGAGGGCATATTCCTCTTTTGTTTGCGGATGAAGAAATACGGGGAAATCTTTACCAACGGGTTGGTAGCCGAGCTCAATCATCTTCTCTGGCGTAGCGCCCACCACCACCCAATCTTTTTCTGTTACCGCGCGTCCGAGTAATTTGTCACGCACGGCGCCACCGACTAAAAATATTTCCATAATTTCTGTTGACGCTCTGGGAATGTTTCGACACACTCTAGCGAATTCGTCACCCGATGATCAAATCATCTTGTCGCGAAACCTTTCCCTTAATCACCTTTTATTTTTATGAGCCATCCATCCACCCTGCATTCATTTGCCTTTGCTGCTGCGGCCAAATCTGCGCTGCGTGCTGCACGTGTGGTTTGGGTGCGTGCACTACCGGTGCGGTGGCGGCTGATGGAAAAAGGTGGATAGGGTGAAGCAACACTGAAATTTCCAAAAAGCCGCAGCAATAACTGCGGCTTTTTTTATGCGCCGCAGATGCTGCTTATGAATCTTTCAAGGAGTATGAAATGCAGGTCGCCGGTGCGTATTTATTGGTTGTTTTAATTTGGTCCACCACTCCTTTGGCAATTCATTGGAGCAACAGCAGCCTATCGTTTATTGCCGCTATTACTCTGCGGATGATGATGGCGACACTGCTGGTTTATGTCTTGCTAAAAATAATGCGCGAACCCCTTATTGTGAATAAACGCGACTGGCTGATTTATGCGGCGAGTGCGCTGGGCCTGTTTCCGAACATGGTATTGGTGTACTGGGCGGCGCAAACTGTTCCATCGGGTTTAATGTCTGTGATTATGGGGACCTATCCTTTTTTTGTGGGCATTTTTTCGGTTGTTATTTTGCGTGAGAATCCGTTTTCAGCGACCAAGATCCTGGCGTTGTTATTGGCCGTGTTTGGACTTTGGGTGGTGCAACAGGCTCAGGTAATGGCCGGTGTCGAGGATTTGTGGGGCGTGGGCGCCATGGTATTGGCATGTGTCATCTGGGGTTTCAGCTCCGTTATGGTAAAAAAGCTTGGAGCGGCGGTGAGCCCACTGCGAATGGGTTCTGGTAGCCTCATTGTGTCAACACCATTTTTTATGGTGGCTTGGTTGTGGATTGATGGCGAGCTTCCCACCACGATTGATCACAAATCCCTGGTTGGCGTGAGCTATTTGGTTCTTGCTGGATCTGTTTTGGGGCATGTTTTGTGGTTTTTTGTATTGCGGGCATGTAGCGTGATCAATGTATCGTTGATTACGTTGATCACGCCGGTTATGGCGATCAATTGGGGCATGCTAGCCGGCGAGCGGTTTTCGCTTTGGACCCTGGTTGGGGTCGCGGTGATTATGGTGGCATTAGCGTTGTACCAGGGACTGGTGATCCGTCTCTGGCAAAGGTTAGTTACTTGGTTTTTACCGGCGCACCCGTAAGGGGGTGATCACTTCAATTTGCATATCGGCTGCGGTTAACCATCGACGCGGTGGCGAATGAAGGATAAAGTTAGCGCGCTAATCAACTATAACCCTGGGCGATGCTCTGGTCTGATACCGGAGTGTTGTCAAGCAGTTAAACACCCATGCGGCAGTCCAAATTCCCATATGCCCAATCGTCGGCCGAGCGCCGATGCCGCTGCTACATTCGATCAAGACTGCCGATACTTTCGATTGCAGAAGGAAGGTCTCTCTAGCGTGACTGATCTGGCGCGTCAGCAGGCGATTCGCCTGTCCAATACTCTACTCGCCGCGGCCGGAGGCCTGGTGCTGACGCTGGTGCTGATCTTCGGTTACGTCAATGCTTATCTAGCGTTGCCTGCCGCCGGATTGGCAGCGGCGATTTCTCTTTTTTGGCTGGTGAATGGCGCGTTTATCGTCGCCATCAAAAGCGGATTTAATCTCCGCTTCAGCGATCCCGCTCTGAGTTTGCCGCAAATGTATTGGGCGACGACTTGCGCCATGGGCGCTATCGCCATCTCCACCAATCTTGATCTTGTTCTCTATTTAATGATTTTGATTACAGTGGTTTTTGGCATATTCCGAGCGACCGAGCGGCAGTTTAACGCGTTATGCGCTTACGTGATTGTCGTTCTGTTGCTGATGCACTGGCTGCGCGCAGTGTGGAAGCCCGACGCCTTGTCCTGGGACACCATGATGCAATGGCTGGTTTTCAGTTTTTGTGCGGTGACCCTTACGCGGCTGTGCCAAGCCATCGTGAAATTACGCAATCGGCTGCGTGAGCAAAATCAGGAACTAAAAGAGGCGCTCCAAGCTAAAAGCTACTTTCTCGCCAATATGAGTCATGAGATTCGCACTCCAATGAATGGCGTCATTGGCATGCTGGACCTGGCGCAGCACACCCATCTTCCAGACGATGCGCGCCGTTATTTGGGCATAGCCCAGTCCAGTGCCAACGCTTTGCTCACCATTATCAACGACATTTTGGATTTTTCGAAGATGGAAGCCGGCAAGTTGCGTATCGAACCGGTGGATTTCGATTTAGAGCAATTGGTGAACGAGGTAATAACAGCGTTCACTGCAAAGGCGGAAGCGAAAAACCTCGAATTAATCCTGGATATGGCGCCGGAAACACCGCTGCAAGTCAGAGCTGATCCGGTACGGTTGCGACAGATTCTCAATAATTTAGTGGCCAATGCGCTGAAATTTACGGAGCGGGGTGAGATCGTGGTGGCGGTTGAGCCCCGCCAATCCCAAGGCGCATTGGAATTGTTGTGGTCCGTGAAAGATTCGGGGATCGGCATTGCTAAAGAAAAGCAGCTCGAACTTTTCGCGAGCTTCACCCAAGCAGATGCTTCGACGACGCGCCTGTACGGGGGCACCGGACTGGGTTTGGCTATCTGTAAGCAACTGTGTCAGTTGATGGGTGGCAGCATCGGCGTCGACAGCGAACTGGGTCGCGGCAGCCGGTTCTTTTTTACGCTGCCGGTCGAGCGGGCGCAGACCGAGCCAGTCGGTGCCCGTAAACCCGTCGACCTGAATGCGTTGTTCGGCAAAGACGTTCTGGTGGTGGATGACAACGCGACCAATCGTCTGGTATTACGCAAGCAACTGGAGCATCAAGGTGCTCGTGTTATGGAAGCCGAGGATGCAGACGAAGCACTGGCATTGCTGGCGGGTAATGAACCCGTCGATATCGCACTGATGGACATGCAGATGCCGAAGGTCGACGGTGTGATGTTGGCGGAACGTATTCGCGCCCTGCCAAAACGGCGGGATATTGCATTGGTGCTGTTGAGTTCGGGTTTGCAGGATTTGGAATTCAGCTTGCTGCGCACGTTGGGAATCAGTGCTTGCCTGTACAAGCCGGTACCGCCTCGACGGTTGTTTCGCGCTCTTGCACTGGCGCTGAGCAATCGCGGCAAGGTGGTGCAGGCCGGGCTCCTGGACGTCTTGTCCGATAGCGCACCGCCGCTTGATGACGAGTCATCGCGCCGCCCGGCTGCACCGTTACAGAGGGTCAATCAGGAAGCGCGTCTACTTTTGGTGGAGGATAACGCCATTAATCGAGACGTTGCCGAAGTGGCACTGGAAACCCTTGGGCATGCCGTTGATATGGCCTTCGATGGTCAGGAAGCCGTCCCCCAAATTGTTCGAGCTTGGCAGCAGGACAGGCCTTACGTATTGGTATTAATGGATTGTCAGATGCCGTTGATGGACGGTTATGAGGCGACCCGCCGGATCCGCCAATGGGAACGCGAAAATGGAATCAAGCCGGCAATCATTATCGCCATGACCGCGCACGCCATGGAAGGCGACCGGGAAAAGTGCCTGGCCGCGGGTATGAACGATTACTTAAGTAAGCCGGTGCAATTGGAGGTTCTGCAAAACAAGCTAAATCAATGGTTACGTCCCGCGGCGGAGGGAAAATCGAGAGGCGCAGAGCCGGCTGGTGTTTTTCGTCCTTCCGGCACTCTGGTCTGGGATGTTTCGGCATTGTTGAAATTGGTACGACAGAAGGAGGAGCGAGTGGTGAAGCTATTGCAGTCGTTCCTGGCAGGTCTGGATGTGGTGGAAAAGGAGATTGTTCAGGCTCTACATACGGGTGATCGCAGCTTCGCCAAACGGCAAATTCATAGTCTGAAAGGCTCATCGGCAAACCTTGGTGCCAGAGCTCTACCTGCCTTTCTCGGTGAACTTGAGGTGCGTCTGGCGAACGATTCACCGGTAAATGCGGAGCGGGAAATTCTGGCATTACAGTCCCATCTGATTCGACTGCGCGGCGCCATGCAGTCGTACTTGGATATCAGCTACCGCCCGCTTTGATGTGCGCGTAAGCCTCCAAAGCCGCTTGCCGCGCGCAATTATGATCGACGATGGGTAGCGGATAGGTCTTGCCCAGTTCCACCCCTGCCTGCTGTAGCACTGCCTCGGGCGCGAGCCAGGGCTTGTGAATATGTTTAGATGGTAGTCGCGCAAGTTCGGGTACCCACGCACGCACGTAGTCGCCATTCGTATCGAATTTTTCTCCCTGCAGCACGGGATTGAAGATGCGAAAGTACGGTGCCGCGTCCGCCCCCGAGCCCGCCACCCACTGCCAGCCCGCTGTATTGTTGGCGAGATCTGCATCCACCAGCGTATCCCAAAACCAGTCAGCGCCTTCGCGCCAGTGAATCTGTAAATGTTTGGTGAGAAAAGACGCGACGATCATGCGCACGCGATTGTGCATCCAGCCAGTGTGCCAAAGCTCGCGCATTCCGGCGTCGACGATGGGGTATCCGGTCATACCACGCTGCCACGCTTTAAGTGCCTTGCGGTTTTTTCCCCACGGAAAATGTTCGAAAGCGGGCTTGAAGGCGTGCTCTGGAATCTGCGGCCAATGATGGAGGAGATAGAAACTGAACTCGCGCCATATCAACTGACGCAAAAATGGTTCACTCGCGCCGTTGGAAATGGACTGCTGATGACTCACTGTGTGCCAAATCTGCCGCGGGCTGATCTCGCCGAAATGCAAATGCGGAGATAGCCGCGATGTGCCTTCGAGGGCGGGGATATCCCGATGGGTCGCGTAGTCGGTAATACGGCTTGCAACCGCCTCGTTCAGCGCTTGATGGGCACCAGCCTCCCCCGGTTGCCACTGCTCAAAGCCTTTAGCCCAGTTTGGTTGAGTGGGCAGCAAATCCCAGCTTTCCAACGATTCACTTTTCAGCGACTCGCTGTACCAGCGGGGCTTTGGCACTTTGGTAGCGGAAGGCAGGGTAAGAATTTTCTGGCAGTGTTTGTAATAAGGCGTAAATACCTGAAACGGTTTGCCTTGT
>DJFQ01000177.1:0-147 GCA_002432095.1 Marinagarivorans sp. UBA5868
CGCGGCGTCATCGCCGAGCAATTCGCTAGCGTTCATCGCAAACCAGGCATCAATTCCCTGCGCTTCGACTTTTTGCGCAACCAATTCCACAAGCTCTGCGGTGCGGGGGTGCAGTTCTTGAGTTTCTTTATGGATAAATAAAGTGAT
>DJFQ01000177.1:219-8698 GCA_002432095.1 Marinagarivorans sp. UBA5868
GTCGCACGGAAAATCAACGGGGTTTTGGTTCGCCAGCAGTGGGGGTAGCTATGAGTAATTTTACCTTGATGCAGGAGATGACCTTTTTCTTCCAAGAGTGCCACGACTTTTTCATCGACTTTGTACACGTGATCGCCGGCAAAAAATTCCACAAAATCCCGGTAATTGCCGTTGTCGTCTATATAATTCAGCGTACCCAAGCCGTATTTCCGGCCTACCACGAAGTCATCCATACCGTGATCAGGCGCGGTGTGAACGCAGCCTGTTCCCGCTTCGACAGTCACGTGTTCACCCAACAGAATAGGGACTTGTTTGTCGTAAAAAGGATGTTGCAGCGCGAGTTTTTCCAGCACCTTTCCTTTAAATTGCACCAATATTTGTGGCGACTCCAAACCGGCGCGTTTGCTGACTGCAGCAAGCAATGGCTCCGCCAGCAATAAACGTTCATTACCGGATTGCACCAGTACGTAATCCACTTCCGGATTAACGCTTACTGCCTGGTTTGCGGGCAGCGTCCAAGGTGTGGTGGTCCATATCACCACGGAAACGGCGCCGCTGCCAGGTATTGAATCCACAGCTAAGCGTTTCGCCAAATCACTTTCCATCGCCACAGGAAAACGCACATCAATGGAGAATGATGTTTTCTCGTGATATTCCACTTCCGCTTCTGCGAGGGCTGAGCCACCTACCACGCTCCAATAAACGGGTTTGAAGCCGCGCTGTAAATGACCATTTTCAGCGATGCGCCCAAGGGCGCGGATGGTATCGGCCTCGGTCTTAAAATCCATCGTCAGGTAGGGATTATCCCATTCGCCCAGCACGCCTAAACGAATAAAATCCTGCTTTTGTCCCGCCACCTGTTGCGCTGCATAATCGCGGCATTTCGCGCGAAAGGTGGCGTGATCAACCTTCACTCCAGCCTTGCCGATTTTTTTCTCCACATTGTGTTCAATCGGCAATCCGTGGCAATCCCAGCCCGGTACGTAGGGTGCGTCGAAGCCACTTAATGTGCGCGCTTTGATGATGATGTCTTTAAGGATTTTATTGACCGCGTGACCGATATGAATATCGCCATTTGCGTAGGGTGGGCCGTCATGCAGAATAAATTTTGGGCGGCCTGCGCGGGCGCTGCGAATCGCCTGATACAGATTCTCCTGCTGCCAGCGGGTGAGCGCCTGGGGCTCGCGCTGTGCCAAATTTGCTTTCATGGCGAATTCGGTCGCCGGTAGGTTCAGTGTGCCTTTGTAATCGGTCATTGCTTTCGCTTCTGTTTTACGCCTGGTCGAAAAATGAATGTCTGCGGCGCCGTGCTATTTTGCATCGGCAAAATACTGGCGCGCCGCTTTGATGTCTTGTTGAATCTGTTGTTTCAATTCATCCAGTGAATTGAATTTTTTTTCGTTGCGCAATTTTTGGCGAAATTCCACACACAGCCATTCGCCGTAAAGTTCGCCGGAAAAATCCAGCAGATGCACCTCCAGCAGCGGTTTTGCGTTGCCGTCCACGGTGGGCCTCACGCCCACATTCGCCACCGCCGGCCAGCGTTGCTCGCTGTGAGATAAACAGGCGTCCACGACATAGACGCCGCGCACCGGCGACCGATAGCGGCCCAAACCAATGTTCGCGGTGGGAACACCCAGGGTGCGTCCCAAACGTTTGCCATATACCACACGACCGCCCACGCCAAATGGGTGTCCCAACAAAGTGGCGGCCTCTGTTAATCCATCTTCTTCCAGCAGTTGGCGTACGCGGGTGCTGCTGACACGCTCGCCGTTGAGCAAAAACGTGCGGGTGTCGCGTACCGCGAAACCGTATTTTTTCCCTGCCTGCTGCAGTAGGGAAAAATCGCCGGCACGATCACATCCAAAACGAAAATCATCGCCGATTTCCAAGTGCGCTACCGCCAGCCGTCGCACGAGAATGTCATCGATAAAAGCCTGGGCGGACAGGCTGCGCAGATGCTCGTTAAATCGCAGACACAAAACCCAGTCAACGCCGAGAGCAAAAAGTGCGTTCACTTTTTCACGCAAGCGCATAAGCCGCGCTGGCGCGCTTTCGCGGGAAAAGTATTCATGGGGCTGGGGCTCGAATACCATCACTAGGGTCGGCAATCCGAGCTTTTGCCCCTCTTCCCGCAGACGGGCAAGAATCGCCTGATGGCCACGGTGAACGCCGTCAAAGGATCCAATGGTGGCCACACAACCGCGATGGCGGGGTTCCAGTCCCCCGATACCGGCGATAAATTCGTGATGAGAGTCGTTCAAATCGTGGCCAACCTGCTGGAAACGCGAGGGCGCGAGTATAACGCAGGGGCCGCCGGGTATGAAGTTTGCCGCAAGGCCGGGATATGCTGCTCCGGGCCTATTAACCCGCGAGCACGAAATCCGGGCGCAGGTGCCGGGGTCGCCAGCCGCCAGCGATCAACACCAGTACATAAAGGATAAATCCACTGGCACACAACCAACCCACATGAAGCAGGCGCATCCACCAGTCCAGCGCCACAAAATCTGGCAAGAAATAAAGGCATATCGCCAGATAGGCACCCATCAATCCGCTAGCCAGGCCCAGCAGCACGAGAAACCGCAGCCAGCCAGGACGCGCAAGAAAAACACCGTTGCGGCGCAAACCGGTCAATAACCAGCCGGCATTGAGAAATGCCGATGCCGAGGTGGCGAGTGCCAGACCGACATGGCCGATCTGCCAAAAAAAATGAAACGGCACAACCAATACGATATTGAAAACCATATTCGCCAGCATGGCGCGAATGCCGATACGCACCGGCGTGCGGGTGTCCTGACGGGAGAAGTAGCCGGTGGCCAGCACTTTGATCAACATAAAGGCACTGAGCCCCAGTGCATAGGCCGTCAAACTGTAGGAAGCCATGCGCGCATCGAATTCCGAGAAACGTTCGCCATGCTGAAACAGGGCCACGATAATCGGCTCCGCAAGCACCATTAACGCTACCGTCGCCGGAAAGCCAATCAACAAAACCGTGCGCAATGCCCAATCGAGTGTGTGGCTGTAATACTCACAGGCCGAGCTGAATTGGCGCGACAAGGTCGGCAAAATCACAGTGGCGATGGCGATGCCGAATACCCCCAGTGGTAGCTCAATCAAGCGGTCGGAGTAATACAGCCAGGACACACTGCCGTCGGAGATCAGCGATGCAAGCACGGTATCCAATAGCAGATTGATCTGCGAAACCGATACACCAAACATCGCTGGCGCCATAAGTGTGAGCACCTTTTTTACCGCCGGGTCGCGCCAGTCCACTTTAGGACGCGGCATCAGATGAATGCGCGCCAAGAACGGCAATTGCACCATCAACTGAAAAACACCGGCAACCAGTACCCCCCAAGCTAATGCCATCACCGGAGTATCCAACATCGGCGATACCCATACCGCCGCCCCAATCAGCACCAAATTGAGCACCACCGGCGTCAGCGCCGGTACCGCAAAACGATCGTAGCTGTTGAGAATGGCACCGGCGAATCCGGCAAGTGAGATCAACGCGAGATAAGGAAAAGTGATGCGGATCATGTCCGCCGTCAGCGCGAATTTCTCCGGCGCATTCAGGTAGAAACCGGGCGCAAAAATAAATGTTAGCACCGGCGCTCCAACGACGGCGAGGATCGATACTCCGATCACCGCCACGCCGAGGCACCCGGCGATGCGATCTACCAGATGCCGGACATTGGCAATATCGCCTTTCTGCCGATATTCCGACAACACCGGCACAAAGGCCTGGGCAAACGCACCTTCCGCAAACAAGCGACGCAAAAAATTAGGGATTTTGAAAGCGACGAAAAACGCATCCGCACCGCCGCTTGCACCGATGAACCAAGCAAACACTACATCGCGGACCAGCCCCAGAACTCGCGACAATAATGTCATTACGCTGACGACAGCGCTCGAACGCAACAGGCCGGTTTTTTTTGCGCTGGCAATCGGGGAAGAGGACAAGGGCTAATCTCTTAGAGTCAGAGGCGGCGCATTGAGCCAAAAAAAAAGCTACCACGCAAGGCGGGCTATCCGTTCACCATGTGCCGAAGAAAATCCATGGCGGTCACCACGCCGACCACACGGCCTTGCGAGGTCACAAACAAACGATGAATTCCCGCCCCGACCATAAAGCGACAGGCCTGACTTGCTTGCACACTGACATCGAGCGAATGCACGGTGGGTGACATGATGGCGTTGACGGTACAGGTTTCGATCGCCCGCTCCTTCAAATGTTGAATATCCGCCCGCGTCAGCCCCGGAGAATTAGGGCCGTGATAGAAATGCACAACTTTCTGCATTTCCGCATCTGACGGTGTGCGACTTTCAAAGCGAATCACATCCGACTGACTCACCACGCCCACGAGAGAATCATCGGATGCAACCACCGGCGCGCCGGAAATATTGTGACGTACAAAAAACGCAGCCAAGCGCTTAATCGACCACCCTTCATAGGCAGTCAACACTTCGGAGGACATTAATTCGGAAAGCCGCAATCCACTGATATCCACCAAGCTGGTGGACGTGCTGCAGTCACTCATATTTTGTCCTCTTCAAAAATTGCATGCTTGAATGCCACCCCGCAAACCGCTGACCTCACCGCATCGTCAGTTTGATGGGTGGATCAAATCCGTACTATCTTTGCGGGGGCCACGCCCTTTGCCGAAGCTAATGCCCTTTACCGGAGGCCATCGCCCTTTGCCGAAGCTAATGCCCTTTGTCGAGGCCATCGCCCTTTGTCGAGGCCAACGCCGCGCGGGTTTTCTTCAACTTATTGCCCTGTGCTATCCTGCAGCACCTGTTAATAGGAGCGAGTATGTCAGATAAGACAGTGTTATTCGGCATCAAGAATTGTGACAGTGTCAAAAAAGCGCGCGATTGGTTTGAGGAACGGGGAGTCGCTTACGAATTTCACGATTTTCGTGTGGACGGCCTCAGCAAAGACCTGCTGCAGAAATGGCTTGACCGGGTCGGCGCGGAAACGCTGATCAATAATCGCAGCACCACCTGGAAACAGCTGAACGACAAAGATCAAAAACTCGCATTGGGAAAAACCGCCGCGGCGGTGGTATTGGCCAACCCCACTTTGATCAAACGACCTGTGGTGGAAATGAAAGGCCAACTGCTGGTGGGTTATAAGCCAGAGGAATACGAAAAACTGCTTTAACCCAGCGCGCCACACTATCCGAGGCAAAACAAGTCCCATCTTGCGCCTGTCGATCCTCAGTCCCGCGGCGCCGTAATTCATTTCATTCGAATCAAAAAAAGGTATTGCTATGACCACACTTTATGCGCTCGGCCTGGGCGTAGGAACCCAGAACAGCAAAGGTGAATGGCTCGAAGTCTTCTATCCCCGCCCCCTGCTCAACCCCAATGCCACAACGGCAGAATTAGTCGCTGAAGCCGTCGGTTACCAAGGTGGCAACACCGTCGTTACGCTAACACCCGAAATGCTCAACCGCTTAAATGGTAAAGCCGGTGAACTTGATGAGGTGATCCAAGCGTTTCAGGAAAGTCGGAAACCCCTGGTTGCCGTGTTGCTCGCCAATAACGATGGCCCTAAAAGTGTTCCCGAAGCCTATTTAAAACTGCACCTGCTCAGTCACCGCCTGGTAAAACCACACGGCACCAAACTGGATGGCATTTTTGGCGTGCTACCGAATGTTGCCTGGACCAATAAAGGCGCAATGGATCTTGCCGATTTGCCTAAAGCGCAATTGGCGGCGCGATTGAAAGGTGAACTGCTCTCGGTCGACAGTGTTGATAAATTCCCCAAAATGACCGACTACGTATTACCCAAAGGTGTGCGCATCGCCGATACCGCGCGAGTGCGTCTGGGTGCCTATTTAGGCGAAGGCACCACCATCATGCACGAGGGCTTCGTCAACTTTAATGCGGGCACCCTCGGCACAAGCATGGTGGAAGGTCGTATTTCCGCTGGCGTTGTTATCGGTGAAGGGTCAGACCTGGGCGGCGGCTGTTCGACTATGGGCACGCTCTCTGGTGGCGGCAATATCGTTATTTCGGTGGGCGAAAAATGCTTGATCGGCGCCAACGCCGGCATCGGCATTCCCCTCGGCGATCGTTGCACGGTGGAATCCGGCTTATACATCACCGCTGGAACGAAAGTGGCACTGTTGGACGATCAAAATCAACTGGTCAAACAGGTAAAAGCGCGCGATATGGCGGGCAAAAACGACCTGCTGTTCCGCCGCAACTCGGTGACCGGCACGGTGGAATGCAAAACCAATCGCAGCGCGGTTGCCCTCAACAACGAACTGCACGCGAATAACTGATGACTGCACCTTCTGCCGGCATGCCAACGCTTTCCCCCACACTACAGCTCACCATGGAGCTGATCCGTCGGCGCTCCGTAACGCCGGAGGATGCGGATTGCCAGATCGTCATGATCCAGCGCCTTGCAGCCATCGGCTTCCAGGTGGAACACCTGCGCTTCGGCGATGTGGATAATTTCTGGGCGGTGCGGGGTCAGGCGGGACCGATTCTCGCCTTTGCGGGGCATACCGACGTGGTGCCCAGCGGCCCCGAGCAGAAATGGCAGGTGCCGCCTTTTGAACCGATCATTCGTGACGGCATGCTCTACGGCCGCGGTGCTGCAGATATGAAAGGTAGCCTCGCCGCCATGGTCACCGCCTGCGAGCGTTTTGTTGGCCAGCACCCCAACCATTCCGGACGCATTGCATTTCTGATCACCAGCGACGAGGAAGGTATTGCGATCGATGGCACCGTTAAAGTCGTCGAATGGCTAGAAAGCCGCAACGAGAAAATTACCTGGTGTCTAGTGGGCGAACCCTCCAGCACAACGTCCGTTGGCGACGTAATTAAAAATGGCCGGCGTGGATCTCTGGGTGCGGAGTTGGTGGTGAAGGGGAAACAAGGTCATGTGGCCTATCCCCATCTGGCGCGCAATCCGATTCATCTTGTTGCTCCTGCACTGGCGGAATTGGCGGCTGAGGAATGGGATAAAGGCAACGACTTCTTCCCCGCCACCAGCTTCCAGATATCCAACTTCAACAGCGGCACCGGCGCCACTAACGTGATTCCCGGTGAAGCGCATATCGTCTTCAATTTCCGCTTTTCTACCGAATTGACCGAAGCCGATCTGCGTCAGCGCACCGAGGCGATTTTGCGGAAACACGGTCTTGACTATGAGCTGACCTGGAAGCTCTCCGGCCAGCCATTTCTGACGTCCAGCGGAGCTCTTGTCGCCGCGGCGCAAAACGCGATTCGCACGGTGACAGGTCGCGAAACTGAACTGTCCACCGCCGGCGGCACTTCCGATGGTCGATTTATCGCCCCTACGGGAGCCCAAGTGGTGGAACTCGGCCCCGTCAACGCCACCATTCACCAGATTGATGAATGTGTGAGAGCAACGGACCTGGATCTGCTCAGCGATATGTATGAACACATAATGCGCGAGCTGCTGGCATCCTGAACGGAGAATCAAACCCATGAGCGATCAGCTGAGTCACCTCAACAGCAAGGGCGAAGCTCATATGGTGGATGTGGGTGGCAAGGCAACCACCCAGCGCAGCGCCACGGCGGAGTCCTTCGTCATCATGCTGCCGGCCACCCTTGAACTGATTCAGCAGGGCGGTCACAAAAAAGGCGACGTCTTCGCCGTGGCGCGCATCGCCGGCATTCAGGCGGCAAAAAAATGCAGCGATTTAATTCCCCTCTGCCACCCGTTGATGCTGAGCAAAATTTCTGTGGAACTGGAAGCGCAACCGGAGTTATCCCGGGTGCGTATTCAAGCCACCTGTGGACTGGCCGGGCAAACCGGCGTGGAAATGGAAGCCCTGACAGCGGTTTCCGTCGCGGCATTGACGCTTTATGACATGTGCAAAGCGGTGGATAAAGGCATGACCATAGGGCCAACCCGGCTGTTGAATAAAACTGGCGGCCGCTCCGGCGAATGGCAGGCTGCGCCAGAGGGGCATCAATCATGAGCGGCGAACTGCGCGTATTGTTTTTTGCGTCTTTGGCCGATCAACTTAAATGCCGCTCCCTGGTGATGCCTTTTCCAGACTCCCAACTGTCTGCTGCTGACCTTCGCGACACCCTAATTGAGCAATATGGCGAAACCTGGAATGCGTTAAGGAGTGATCAACTTCGCTGCGCGGTGAACCAGGAAATCGTCAAAATGGACCACCCATTAAAACCAGGCGACGAAATCGCCTTTTTCCCTCCGGTTACAGGTGGTTGATCAAGGAATTCTGATGATGCGATTCTACCCCATCGTTTTGCTGGCGCTGATTGGCGTATTCGGCATAAGCGGCTGTAAAAACAGCAGCAAAAAAACTCCGACTACCTTCGACAAACCTGCAACCTTGCCGGCCGCATTTGAAGACAGTTTCGGCGAAACCTGGACGTGTATTAACGCCGACGAAACCAGTGCTGTGAGCGGTACCGCCCGCTTTACTGGCCTGGTGGACATATGGAATGCCGACATACTGCA
>DJFQ01000256.1:0-239 GCA_002432095.1 Marinagarivorans sp. UBA5868
TGAAGGGTGTGAATGGTAGGGTGCAAGGCGTAGATATCCATACCGAATTTGGTTTCCGGGGGTGTCGGAACATTAAACATGCGGTAATGAACTTCAAAAGAGCTGCGGTAAAAAACGCTCGGTGTTCCAGTGGAAGAAATCCGGTCGGTAGCGTGAATGATTGTGTCCCAAATAACGCGGTCGTCGATAACGTGCATATCTTCAGGAATTAGCCACCATACACCGGCTTCTTCCGCGAG
>DJFQ01000256.1:286-2905 GCA_002432095.1 Marinagarivorans sp. UBA5868
GCAAGGCAGTGCTTTGCCATTCGTTCGATATGGTTTTCAGCGTACCAGTTATCGGAGTCCAAAAAGGCTACTGCATCTACTCCCAGCGAAAAAGCATAAACAACGCCGATCGATCTCGGAGAATCGCCATAATTATTGAGCCGCTGCGGTAATGAAATATTGTGGAGGGAAGGGTGGATTAATTCGGATGGAAGGGTGCAGCCATCGCCGATCATCACGTGAATCAAATCCAAATGGGTCTGTGTCTTTACACTGGCGACGCAGTCCTTTAAGTAGGGACTGTTCGGCTCATGGTACGGGGTGATTACCGCGACTTTCATAAAACAGACTCCACATATTCCGTCACAAATTCGAGTGCAGGTTTGGCGAATTGCTGCTGATATTGTTGCGCACAGCTCTTTGTCTTTTGTCGAAGATGTTCACTCAACAGCACATTATTAATGCAGGAGCCTATGACCTCCGGGCTGGTAATATCGCTCCCTAAAGTTAGAGCTAGTGCGCTGTCGACAGCCTTTAAAGCAATGCACTGCTGTTCTTGTTGTAATGGAATTAATAGAGTGGGTACACCGCCAAGGGAACTCTGCAACAAAGTGGAGTGACCTCCATGACAGACTGCTAGATCACAATCTCGCACGCTGGATAAATCGTACGGTGTCGTCACAATTTCAATGTCGGCTTTTTGATGTCGGCTTAATAGCGTGTCTGGCGCGTTCGGAATAAAAAAGCGACCTTGAATTGGCAGTTGAGAGGCGACATCAAGAAATACCTCCAGGCTTGGCCACGTCGGTTTTAAATAGGCAAACACTTTTTTCTTGGTCGTGTTGTTCCAAGCCAGTGGTAATTTGCCGGTTTGCGGGTTGGTAAAAGGGCCGATGTATTTTTCCGAACGTCGTAGATGCGCAAACGGATCGAGTTCAGGGATGCTCAAAAGAAATGTTGTGTCAGCTGCAAAAAGCTCATGCGCATATTGGATGCCTGTCAATCCCGTTTTATGCGCTGCCTGGTTAATACAACTAACGAGCTTGCTTTCAGATATGGCCAAGTTGGTCTCGCTCACCTTAGCGTGGCGGTCAAAAAGAGGTAAGGGTGAGCACACAGGCGGATTTGAAAAAGGATCGCTTAAATTAATTTTATGGCAAGAAATTTTACGTGTGGCAAGCAGTGCAGTAGGTGCGTAATCATAAATAATAACGTCCGCTTGCAGTTGAGAGAACAGTGCTTGCCACTGTACCAATTTGTCGGCAATGGTCTGTGGTTGATAGAAGCCGACGGATAGCAGAACCTCGGAAAGATTAGCAGGTGAACGGGATAAGCGCAGTCGTCGATCAGGCCAGCAGGGGCCTTGTAGTATCTGGTAGGAGGCGGAATTTGGACCGGGATAAAATTGCGTAAGGTAACTTAGGTCGCTGAATATGGCAGTGACCTTATGCCCCCGTATGCTGAGGTTGCTCGCTAACATATTCATGCGAGTAATGTGCCCTAGATCAGCGCCCATCTCCCAAATTAGAACGATTCTGGCCATAGGATTTACATGTTGTTAAAAAAGAAGGCACATCCTTGTGCCGTCTTATGGATTAAAACTCCCAGCGAGCTCCCACAGAAAATTGCCCTGAAGCAAAATCTTTGCGGTCGATGAAAGTATCGTAGGACACAAAGGTGGAAACGCCGTTTTTCAATACGGCATTAAGACCCAACTGTGCATTTAAGTAGTTGTCATCACGGTCCGGCGCACTGAAGGCAAAATTGCCCTCGTCCAGCCCGCCAACAAACCGGCCTGTAACATATACCGAGTCATCCGCGTATTGGCGCTCCTGTGCAATGGATAACATTGGGGTAAATACGCCGGCGCTGGTATTGATGTTCCAAGACAATTCTGCCCCAAGGTTCGCAATAAGCGATTGCAGATCCATGCCATCCACTACGGCGGCGGATGAATTGCCAGCTACCGATTCTGCGTAGCCGTCGATATTTGCATCAATATAGTTGATAAAGGTAAAGAGGCGGGCGTTCACATTATTGCGGTGCCAGTTGTAGCCGGCGCCGATTGATGTCGATAATTCGTCGCCATCGGTGTCGGCGGAGCTGACGTCCGCACCGCCACCATCCAGCGCAATCCGGCGGTCCAGATCATAAGCACTTGTGCCGTAGGTGAGCATACCGTCCAGATAAAATCGGTCACCGGAATAAATGCTGCCGAACAGCGAAAGGCTGTAGCGGCGGAAATCGGTATTGGCTGTTTCATCGTCTCCCGCGTCGGTATCGGAATGCGTAATTGCAGCACCCAGCACGACACCATCGGAAACTTTATAGTCCACGCCGGCAATCAGCATGTTGGTCTGGAAATCGGATTCGATAGCGGAATTTTTTTCTTGCTTGCCGAGATCCACATTGCCTGTGACAAAAGCGCCCCAGCGGCCGAAATTCTCCGCATCTCCCGCGGCACCCCCTAACAAATTGCCGGCGGCAAGGGTTTGACCTTGCAGTTGCACCTGTAAATTATCGGTGCGAATACCAGCGCTGTTCTGGCGTGCGCGGTCAATTTCCTTAGCGATGCTGCGGTCGCGGGTAATGGAGTTGTGTAGAGATAAGGTGCGCAGGCTGTTCAACTGGGCAGACAGG
>DJFQ01000184.1:0-4404 GCA_002432095.1 Marinagarivorans sp. UBA5868
TCGTTGCCAAAATCATTGAGTAATATTTGGAAAATGGAGCGAAGGTTGGTTCTGCGTGAACCAACCTTTTTCTATTGCAAGGGAATGAAATTAGATACAGGCCAGTAGTTCAGTTGGTAGAGCGTCGGTCTCCAAAACCGAATGTCGGGGGTTCGAGTCCCTCCTGGCCTGCCACTTTTTTATAAGTATTTGTTGGTCAATGCATGAATACAAAAGTTGAACCAGGTGAATACCGCTTCGACGGCTTCAAATGGCTGGTTGTTTTTCTGCTGATCGGCGTAGGTGTGTTTGCCAACAGTTATTATGCAGAAGAAGTCAAGCTGCTGTATCGGGTTCTGGCAATGGTGGTGTTGGCCGGCGTTTGTTGTTTTGTCGCCTTCAATACTTCCAAAGGCTTTGCATTTTGGACTCTATTCAAAGAGGCTCAAATTGAAGTTCGTAAAGTCGTGTGGCCAACCAATGCCGAAACTAATCAAACCACATTGTTGGTGGCGTTGGTCGTGGTTGTAACCGCTATTATTCTGTGGGTGTTGGATTGGGCGATTGGTCAAATCGCTAAATTAGTGATTGGCTAGGAGATAACATGGCGAAGCGTTGGTACGTTGTACATGCATACTCCGGCTATGAAAAAAAAGTCGCGGCTGCACTGAAAGAGCGCATCGAATTGCACGGTATGCAAGATCTTTTCGGTGATGTGTTGGTGCCCACTGAAGAAGTGGTGGAAATGCGTGGTGGGCAAAAGCGTAAGTCTGAGCGCAAGTTTTTTCCGGGGTATGTCCTGGTGCAGATGGAGCTTAATGATGATACGTGGCACTTGGTGAAAGAAACGCCAAGAGTTATGGGTTTTATCGGCGGCAAAGCGGATAAACCTGCACCGATTACTGAGAAAGAAGCCCTGGCGATTTTACAGCGGGTTGACGACTCGCAAGATAAGCCAAAACCCAAAACATTATTCGAACCAGGTGAAATGGTTCGCGTCACCGACGGCCCTTTTAATGATTTCAACGGGGTTGTTGAAGAAGTCAATTACGAGAAAAGTAGATTGCGTGTTGCGGTATTGATATTCGGGCGTTCAACACCTGTTGAACTCGAATTCAGTCAGGTGGAAAAGAGCTGATTTAAACCACACAACACAAAAACAAACCTTCGCTGGTGCATTTGCCAGGGGAGGTTTTTGCGTCTCTGCGGACCGATCCGGTCGTAGAGGGGGAGCCGGCGATAGGTGGTTTGCCGCCACCAGGAGGCGTTAACACCCATTCTGAAAGAGGATAGGTAATTCATCATGGCAAAGAAAATTGAAGCTTACGTTAAGTTACAAGTAAAAGCGGGTCAAGCAAACCCAAGTCCACCGGTCGGTCCAGCTTTGGGTCAGCGCGGTGTAAACATCATGGAATTCTGTAAAGCGTTCAACGCGCAAACGCAAGGTCTTGAGCCGGGTTCTCCTGTGCCGGTGGTGATCAGCGTATACAGCGATCGCAGCTTTACTTTCACCATGAAGACCCCTCCAGCCACTCACCTGCTGAAAAAAGCAGCGGGCATAAAGTCTGGCAGTGGACGTCCAAATACCGAAAAAGTCGGCAAGGTAACCCGAGCGCAGTTGGAAGAAATCGCCAAAGCCAAGGCACCTGATCTGACTGCTGCGGGAATGGATGCGGCCGTGCGAACTATTGCTGGTTCTGCTCGTTCAATGGGTCTGGAAGTCGAGGGTCTGTAAGATGGCAAAATTATCCAAGCGTCAAAAAGCGATCCGTGAAAAAGTGGATTCCACCAAACAATACGGTATCGAAGAAGCAATAACTCTGTTGAAAGAGCTCTCCAAAGTCAAATTCGCTGAAACCGTTGATGTTGCTATTAATCTCGGTATCGATCCGCGTAAATCTGATCAGTCGGTACGTGGCGCTACTACTCTGCCCCACGGAACTGGTAAAAGTGTGCGCGTTGCAGTCTTCACCCAGGGCGCTAATGCAGAAGCGGCGAAGGCTGCAGGTGCTGAGTTTGTGGGTATGGAAGATCTATCCGAACAAATCAAAGGCGGCATGATGGATTTTGATGTAGTCATCGCCGATCCGGCTGCCATGCGCGTTGTCGGTCAGTTGGGACAAGTGCTCGGCCCACGTGGCCTTATGCCCAATCCCAAGACTGGTACTGTCACTCCAGATGTTGTGACCGCAGTAAAAAATGCCAAAGCTGGTCAAGTGCGATTCCGTGCAGACAAGGGCGGCATTATCCACGGCGGTATTGGCAAGCTCTCATTCGATGCAAAAGCGCTCAAAGAAAATCTTGAAGCATTAATTGCCGATTTGAAAAAAATCAAACCCTCGACTTCCAAGGGTATTTACCTGAGGAAAGTTGCATTGAGTACCACTATGGGTCCGGGTTTGACTCTCGATTTATCCTCCCTGGAAATTTAAGGGAGCAACAGGCTTTGGGGTTCGGCTTCGGCCGGACTGTCAAAGACCGTAGGAGTTGTCGTGCAAGCGATGGCTTAATCCGACGGATTAGTTGTGTATTAATTTATACCACTCAGAAGTTGATCCTACGCAGACGGTGTGACCCAACTCAGTTATTTAACTGGAAGTGATCACCGAGGCTGGACGATTTGGCTGCAGTTTGCCTAATTGTCCGATCATCAAGTCCAGGAGATAGTTATTGTGGCTATTAGACTCGAAGACAAAGTAGCGATCGTCGCTGATGTTAACGAGACTGCGGTCAACGCGTTGTCACTGGTAATTGCCGACGCACGTGGTGTGACGGTCAATAAAATGGACGCTTTGCGTAAATTAGCGCGTGAGAACAATGTGCGGTTGCAGGTAGTGCGCAACACATTGGCTCGCCGCGCTTTTGAAGGCACAGAGTTCGAGTGTGTTAAAGAAGCTTTAAAAGGCCCGAGCATTTTTGGATTTTCCATGGAAGATCCAGGTGCAGCTGCCCGTTTGTTCAAAGATTTCGCCAAAGAAAACGAAAAATTTGAAGTAAAAGCTCTTGCTGTTGGTGGGCAAATGCTGCCTGCGTCGCAACTCGACGCGCTGGCAACTTTGCCAACCCGAGATCAGGCTTTGGCAATGCTGATGAGCGTCATGATCGCTCCAGTAACCAAACTGGCTCGCACATTCAACGAAGTACCGAGCAAAATTACCCGCGTTGTCGCAGCTGTGCGCGATCAAAAACAGGACGCAGCCTAATTCTTTGGAATTGGCCGCTTAAACGTAAAACTTTTTATTTAATGATCTGGAGATTGAGTAATGGCTCTGTCTAAAGAAGATATTTTGAATGCAATCGCTGAAATGTCCGTAATGGATGTTGTTGAACTGGTTAAGGCCATGGAAGACAAGTTCGGTGTTTCCGCTGCTGCTGCTGTTGCTGCTGCCCCTGCGGCCGCTGCTGCTGCTCCTGCTGCAGAAGAGAAAACCGAGTTTGACATCATTCTGAAAGCCGCTGGCGAGAAGAAAGTCAACGTGATCAAAGTGGTACGTGCTTTGACCGGTCTGGGCCTTAAAGAAGCCAAAGACTTGGTTGACGGCGCTCCCAAGACGTTGAAAGAAGCTGCATCCAAAGCGGAAGCCGACGATGCCAAGAAACAACTGGAAGAAGCTGGCGCTACTGTCGAGCTGAAATAAGTTGGTTCTACTTTATGCCAAATCTTGATTTGGCGAGGGGCTGGCAGGTGTTTACGCCTGCTGGCCTTTTTCTGTTTACGGCCATGCTGGCCGATGTGGTGTTCAATTTACGGTCGAGTAGTTGATTTACCCGTGTCATAACCACGGAATCTGGAAGTTCGCCACTTCCAACGTCTTACCCGGACAATGCCCCGTGAACAAGCTGAGGAATACTGATGGCTTACTCGTACACTGAGAAAAAACGTATCCGCAAGGACTTTGGCAAGCTGCCCACTGTGATGCACGTGCCTTACCTTTTGGCAATTCAATTGGATTCCTACCGAAAATTCACTCAGGCTGACGTCGCTCCCAATAAAAGACTTGATATGGGATTGCACGCGGCTTTCAAGTCAGTATTTCCCATCGTAAGTTATTCCGGCAACGCGGCTTTGGAATATGTTAGTTATACCTTGGGTAAGGCTGTTTTTGATGTTAATGAATGTGTGTTGCGCGGCGCCACCTATGCGGTGCCGTTGCGCGTTAAAGTGCGCTTGATTATTTACGATAAAGAATCGTCGACAAAAACGATTAAAGATATCAAGGAACAGGAAGTTTACATGGGCGAGATTCCGCTCATGACTGACAACGGAACCTTTGTCATCAATGGTACCGAGCGTGTCATCGTGTCTCAGCTCCACCGTTCCCCCGGTGTGTTCTTTGAGCACGACAAAGGCAAAACACATTCGTCAGGCAAACTGCTGTATTCCGCCAGAATTATTCCCTACCGTGGTTCTTGGTTGGATTTTGA
>DJFQ01000184.1:4466-8319 GCA_002432095.1 Marinagarivorans sp. UBA5868
TATCGCCTGGTGGATGACAAAACTGTCAAGCTGGAATTGGTTCCTGCACGTCTGCGCGGTGATGTCGCAACGTTCACCATTACTGATGAAAATGGCAACGTCATAGTTGAAGACGGCCGTCGTATTACCGCACGTCATATTAGGCAGATGGAAAAAGCCGGCGTCAAAGAATTGTCCGTTCCGCGCGAATATCTGCTCGGACGCGCTCTGGCAAAAGACATTGTTGATCCCGCCACTGGCGAAGTGATTTTGGAGTGTAATACCGAAATCAGTGAAGATACCTTTAAGGCATTTGCCAAAGCGGGTATCACTGAAATTCAGACGATTTACACTAACGAGCTCGACTGCGGGCCGTTTATCGCGGAAACCTTGCGAATAGATCCTTCCCGCACACAGCTGGAGGCTCTTGTCGAAATCTATCGCATGATGCGCCCCGGCGAACCACCAACCAAAGAATCCGCGGAAACCCTGTTTCAGAACCTGTTCTTTAGTCACGAGCGCTATGACCTATCGGCAGTGGGTCGAATGAAGTTCAACCGACGCTTGGGCCGGGATGCTGAAACCGGCGAAGGCACCCTGTCTAATGAAGACATCGTCGACGTTATCAAAACCCTGATCGATATCCGCAACGGTAAAGGTACTGTGGATGACATCGATCACTTGGGTAATCGTCGTGTGCGTTCCGTGGGCGAAATGGCGGAGAACCAGTTCCGCGTTGGCTTGGTACGTGTTGAGCGGGCGGTGAAAGAGCGACTGTCTATGGCAGAGAGCGAAGGCCTGATGCCGCAGGATCTGGTAAACGCTAAACCTGTTGCTGCAGCGGTCAAAGAATTCTTCGGCTCCAGTCAGCTTTCACAGTTCATGGACCAAAACAACCCGCTGTCGGAAATTACTCATAAGCGCCGTGTTTCGGCTTTGGGCCCAGGTGGGTTGACCCGTGAGCGCGCCGGCTTTGAGGTGCGCGACGTGCATCCAACTCACTATGGTCGCGTGTGCCCGATTGAGACTCCTGAAGGTCCGAACATCGGTCTGATCAATTCTTTGGCGACTTATGCTCGCACCAACCACTACGGCTTCCTTGAGAGCCCGGTGCGTAAAGTGGTCGATCGCAAAGTGACCGATCAAATTGAATACTTGTCGGCGATCAACGAATCGCAATTTGTCATCGCTCAGGCATCTGCCAAGCTCGATGGCGAAGGACGATTGGTGGACGATCTGGTGTCTGTGCGTTACCAAAACGAGTTCACCTTGAAAACGCCGGAAGATGTTCAGTATATGGACGTGTCGCCTCGCCAGGTGGTTTCCGTCGCAGCGTCGCTGATTCCGTTCCTCGAACACGATGACGCCAACCGCGCATTGATGGGTTCGAATATGCAGCGTCAGGCCGTTCCGACCCTGCGGGCGGAAAAACCTCTGGTGGGTACCGGTATGGAGCGTCACGTAGCATCCGACTCGGGTGTCTGTGTGGTGGCCAAGCGCGGTGGTGTGGTTGAACGTGTCGATGCCGCCCGAATCGTAATCCGCGTGGCCAACGATGAAGTGGTGGCAGGCGAAGCGGGTGTGGACATTTACAACCTGACCAAATACACACGCTCCAACCAAAACACCTGTATCAACCAGCGACCCATCGTACGCATTGGTGATGCCATTGCCCGTGGTGACATCCTGGCAGATGGACCTTCAGTCGATCTGGGTGAGTTGGCCTTGGGACAGAACATGCGCATCGCGTTCATGCCCTGGAATGGTTACAACTTCGAAGACTCAATTCTGGTTTCCGAAAGAGTGGTTCAAGAAGATCGTTTCACCACCATTCACATTCAGGAGCTGACCTGTATCGCTCGCGATACCAAGCTCGGTTCCGAAGAAATCACGGCGGATATTCCCAACGTAGGTGAAGGCGCGCTGGCGAAGCTCGACGAATCCGGCATCGTTTATATAGGTGCAGAAGTCGGTCCGGGCGACATCCTTGTCGGTAAGGTGACGCCGAAAGGCGAAACCCAGCTGACTCCGGAAGAAAAACTGCTGCGTGCGATTTTCGGTGAGAAGGCGTCCGACGTTAAGGACACCTCGCTGCGTGTTCCTACATCCACTCGCGGTACCGTCATCGACGTACAGGTTTTCACCCGCGACGGTCTGGAAAAAGATCAGCGCTCACTGGAAATCGAAAAAATCCAGTTGGACAAAGTGCGTAAAGACCTGAACGAAGAATACCGCATCGTTGAAGCGGCAACCTTCGAGCGTTTGAGCGCTGCATTGGTCGGTCAGAAAGCAGTTGGTGGCAAAGGCCTGAAAAAAGGTACTGAGATCACTCCGGAACTGCTGGCCGAAATGGACAAAAAGGAATGGTTCAAAATCCGCATGGCGGAAGAGAGCCTGAACGAGCAGTTGGAAAAAGCCGAAGCACAATTGGCGGAGCGTCGTAAAGAACTGGACGAGCGATTTGAAGATAAGAAGCGCAAGCTCGCCACTGGTGACGATTTGGCTCCTGGCGTACTGAAAATCGTGAAGGTTTACTTAGCGGTCAAACGTCGCATTCAGCCCGGCGACAAGATGGCGGGTCGTCACGGAAACAAAGGTGTTATTTCCGTGATTATGCCCATCGAGGATATGCCTCACGACGAACATGGTGAGCCTGTCGATATCGTCCTCAATCCGCTGGGTGTGCCTTCGCGGATGAATGTTGGTCAGATTTTGGAAACTCACTTGGGCTTGGCGGCCAAAGGGTTGGGTCAGAAGATCGACCGCATGTTGCAGGAGCAACGCAAAGTGGCTGAGGTTCGGGATTTCCTGGAGCAGGTCTACAATCGCACCGGTAATTCAAAAGCCAAAACGTTACTCGACACCATGAGCGATGCCGAGCTGATCGACATGTCACACAACCTTCGCGCGGGTGTGCCAATGGCCACGCCGGTATTCGATGGGGCACAAGAGGCGGAAATCAAAGCGCTCTTGCGTTTGGCGGATTTACCGGAATCCGGACAGATGACGCTGATTGACGGTCGTACTGGCGATACATTCCAGCGCCCCGTCACAGTCGGCTACATGTACATGTTGAAGCTGAACCACTTGGTGGACGACAAGATGCACGCCCGTTCCACCGGCTCGTATAGCTTGGTCACTCAGCAGCCGTTGGGTGGTAAAGCGCAGTTCGGCGGTCAGCGTTTCGGGGAGATGGAAGTGTGGGCGCTCGAAGCTTACGGCGCCGCCTATACCCTGCAGGAAATGCTCACGGTCAAATCCGATGACGTGGCCGGTCGCACCAAAATGTATAAAAACATTGTCGATGGCGATCACCGTATGGAGCCAGGCATGCCGGAATCCTTCAATGTATTGGTGAAGGAAATCCGCTCGCTCGGTATCAATATCGAGCTGGAACACGACAAGTAAGCGATTTGGTCATTAAGGGTGGTGGGCTGCCTGTCGGCGCCCACTGTGCACTGCACCCACTGGAGGCAAGATCTTGAAAGACATATTGAATCTACTGAAGAACCAGGGCCAGCCTGATGAGTTTGACGGCATCCGTATCGGCTTGGCATCACCCGAGATGATTCGGTCCTGGTCGTTCGGCGAAGTGAAAAAGCCGGAAACCATCAACTACCGNNNNCGGCAAGTACAAGCGCATGAAACATCGCGGCATCATTTGTGAAAAGTGTGGTGTTGAAGTCACTCTGGCCAAAGTGCGTCGCGATCGCATGGGTCATATCGAGCTGGCAAGTCCTGTCGCTCATATCTGGTTTTTGAAGTCATTGCCAAGTCGTATCGGTCTGTTGTTGGACATGACTCTGCGCAGTATTGAGCGCGTGCTCTATTTCGAATCCTACGTGGTTGTCGATCCCGGTATGACCACTTTGGA
>DJFQ01000184.1:8337-8521 GCA_002432095.1 Marinagarivorans sp. UBA5868
CGAAGCCAAGATGGGCGCGGAAGCCATACAAGCTTTGATGCGCGATTTGGACCTGGATGCCGAAGCGCAAAAGCTGCGCGAGGAAATTCCAGAAACCAATTCTGAAACCAAAATCAAAAAGCTCTCCAAGCGCTTGAAGCTGATTGAGGCGTTCCTGCAGTCTGGCAACAAGCCGGAGTGGATG
>DJFQ01000138.1:0-276 GCA_002432095.1 Marinagarivorans sp. UBA5868
GCCTGGCATATGCCAGAAGAAGTGGTCATCGCCATGCGCCACCAAAACAATCCCTACTACCAAGGCGAACACAGCGCCTACCCCAAACTCGTCTACGTCGCCCGCCAACTGCTGGCGAACCGCGGGTTTGGCAACGGCGCCTATCAAGACATTCCCGATAAAGTCTACGAAGAACTCCACCTAGATCCGGCCACAGCCAGGATCACCGTGGAAAATATCCTAGAATCCGCCAACGACCTGCAGGCCATCGCGGAAAAGATTCAAGGCTGAGCACGC
>DJFQ01000138.1:289-3118 GCA_002432095.1 Marinagarivorans sp. UBA5868
CAGCGCCACACAATAATCGACTTAACATCCCCAAACGCCGGTTCGGTTCCCGAACCGCTATGGCTTATACGTACATGAATTTGCAGCTCCACGAACAACTCAAAAGCCACATTTGGGAGATCGCTAACCGCTGTACGCGGCCGAGGAAATATTCTCGCGTGATGACCGACAAGGAGTTTCGCAACGCGGCCCATAAGCACTTGGCGTCGCTGACAAGCTGCCGCCAACCCCCTACACCGGTACCTTCCCATACAACCCCGTCTCCCCTTCCGAACTCGCGACTATCACCGCGCAGCAACTGTCGCTGAACACATTCACGGCAGTGCGCATCATGTCGAGGATGCGGTCGGTGACGAGGAGCAGGCCTATGCCTTCGAGGGGGAGGCCAATGGCGGTGAGTATTACGCTGATGGCGACGAGGCTGGCGGCGGGGATGCCGGCGACACCGACGGAGGTAAGCAGAGCGATTAGGACGACCAGAAATTGTTGGCTAAAGCTGAGATCCAGACCATAGGCCTGAGCNNGCGCCGAGGGGCAGTACAAAAGACGACGTGCGATTGGAAACCTTGGCGTTCTTTTCAAGGCATTCGATAGTGATTGGCAGGGTGGCGGAAGAGCTGGCGGTGGAAAACGCGGTGAGCATGGCCGGAATCATGGCGCGGTAATGCAGTAGCGGATTGACCTTGGCGAGAAATCGAAGCATTAGTGCCAACGTGACAAAAGTGTGCAACGCCAGCGCGGCAACCACCGTAAAAAAGAAAATGATCAACGGACCGAACGCCGCAAAACCAGTGGACACCACCGTTTTAGCCACCAGGCCAAATACGCCAATGGGGGCGAAGCGCATGACGAACATCGTCATGGCCATCATGACATCGAACACGCCTTGCCAGAACGATTTGAGGGTTTCCGCCTGTTTTGCCGCAATCCGCAGCATGAACACACCAAACAGCAGGGTGAAGACGATCAGCCCGAGCATATCGCCACTAGCCGCGGACTCCACAACATTGGTCGGTACCATCCGTAGGAAAATACCGGCGATGTCACCAGTACCGCGCCCTTCAACCTTGCTGAGATTTTCTTGCAGCTCTTCGTCGGAGGAAAGATTGAGGCGCTCACCCGCGGGTTCGCCATCGATGAGTCCTGGCGCGGTGAGATTGACGAGCATCAATCCCATAAGAATTGCCAGAAGACTTGAGGCCATATAAAGGCCAATGGTTTTAGCACCCATGCGCCCAAGGTTGTCACCACTACCGGCACTCGCCACACCGCAAATGATCGACGACACGATCAGCGGTACGACGATCATTTTTAACGCATTGAGAAAGAGTGTTCCGAGGAAATCAAAGAGGGCGACAAAGGTAAACTGCCCAATACCGTGGTGCGGCTCAATTAGAGCTCCCACGACTACTGCCAGCACAATTGCCAGCAATATCTGCCAGTGCAGTTTCAAAGGACTAACCTAGAGAATCAATTAACGGTTCAGACCAGCGCATCTTTGAGCGCTTTGCCTGCTTTAAATACGGGATTATTACTGGCGGGTATTTGGATGGGTTCGCCACTTTTGGGATTACGACCTTGGCGAGCGGGACGGGCTTTGACGGAGAAGGAACCAAATCCCACCAGGTTCACGGTTTCCCCTTTACTCAACGCGTTGGTTATTTGCTCAAGGACTGCCGCCAGCACAGCATCTGCTTGGCGTTCCGAAAGGTCGGCAATTTCCGCCACGGCTTTAACGAGTTCTGGTTTACGCATAAAAAGCTCCTTTAGAAATGGTCGGTGAACGAAGGGGGGGCGCAAAGAGCGCCCATTAGAACAATCCGGTGAAGGAAGGTAAACCCCCGAAAGTGCTCAACCGCGCCCGGCGGAGCCGCGAGCAGCTGTACTACGGCGCTGTCCGCTACGATTGGCGCGGGGTGGTAAATTGCCATCGTTGCGGCGTTCAGAAGACTTTTGTCCACCTCCATGTCGCCCGTTTCCAGGGCTGCCTTCCCGTCTCTTCTGCCCAGCTGGCGCATTGCCATTGCGAGGAGCTTTTGCCGGGTGCGCCCCTCTAGGTTGGCGCAACTGAATCGGCTCGGCACGTATAGAGGGATCAGGCTCAAAACCGTCAACCACCACTTTTTCAATGCTGCGTTTAACCAAACGCTCAATGTCGCGCAGGAACTTGTGCTCGTCTACGCACACCAGAGATACCGCGATGCCCTCACTTTGCGCTCTGCCGGTGCGCCCGATACGGTGTACGTAATCTTCCGGCACATTGGGCAGTTCGTAATTAACCACTCGCGGCAACTGGTCGATGTCGATACCACGAGCGGCGATGTCCGTTGCCACTAGCGCTCGCACAGCGCCACGCTTGAAATCCTCCAACGCTTTGGTGCGTGCGCCCTGACTTTTATTGCCGTGAATCGCCGCAGCGGTGATGCCATCCTGCAACAACTGCTCCACCAATCGGTTTGCGCCGTGTTTGGTACGGGTGAAGATCAACACCTGGCGCCAGTCGCCCGCGCCAATAAGGTGGGAGAGCAGCTCGCGTTTGCGATTGCGATCCACCGGGTGAACCAGTTGGGTCACCGTGTCCGCAGCTGCGTTGCGACGGGCTACTTCGATCAGCACCGGCTGGTGCAGCAGACGGTCGGCCAGCGCTTTGATTTCGGCGGAGAAAGTGGCGGAAAACAATAAGTTTTGCCGACGCGCCGGCAACATCGCCAGAATTTTGCGAATGTCATGAATAAAACCCATATCAAGCATACGGTCGGCTTCATCCAGCACCAGTACTTCAATCTGGCTCAGCGACAAAGCCCGTTGATTCACCAGATCCAGCAGTCT
>DJFQ01000138.1:3312-13175 GCA_002432095.1 Marinagarivorans sp. UBA5868
CCGGCGAGCAGATCACCACCTTTAAGAACGGCGGGGATTGCCTGGGCTTGGATTGGAGTGGGAGAGGTATAACCTTGTTCAGCGACGGCACGCAGAATTTCCGCGCGCAAGCCGAGATTTTCAAACAGCATATTGAGTTTCCTGGTGCCGAGCGTCCGCAACGCAGTGTTTACTGCGCCCCGGCCATGCAGGTAGGCCAAGGAAGGTGGGTGCCGGCATATGAATGGGATGACATCGGACGCCGGCGTTACCGGGCTATCGGACATGAGCTGGCCTGCTCCAGGTGGCGCACCATACCTGAATTTGCTCAACAATGCTCATCTAATTGCGATGCAATGCCCTAATCACGGATGAACGGGCGAGCCCGTACGTGTGGTCTCGCACGGGGGCAAACCTTCATATTCAATAAGTCACCGTGTATGCTGCTGACAAATTTTCAGTCAGCGCCACCATGAACAGCAACCGGTCATCCACTCTCGGCACCTACCTTCAATTGACCCGCCTGAACCGGCCGATCGGTATCTATCTGGTTTTGTGGCCAACGTTGTGGAGCTTATGGCTGGCCGCCAAGGGCGCACCAGATATCAAAAACCTGGTTATTTTTATTCTCGGCTGCATCCTGATGCGCTCGGCGGGCTGCGTGATAAACGACTTTGCCGATCGCGATATTGATGGCCATGTGCATCGCACTCGCGATCGTCCCCTCGCAACTGGTGCTGTAAGCAGCCTGGAGGCCATCAGCCTTTTTGCAGGACTCAGTTTTCTCGCGTTTATTCTGGTGCTGTTCACCAATGGACTCACCATCAAACTGTCTTTTGCTGGCATCGCCCTTGCCGTGTGTTACCCCTTTATGAAGCGTTATACCCATCTGCCGCAGGTGGTACTGGGTGCCGCGTTTGCATGGTCGATTCCCATGGCATTCGCAGCTCAAGCGGGGGCGGTGCCGCAAGAAGCCTGGCTGGTCTATGTGGCAGTGTTGTTGTGGACGGTTTGCTACGACACTTTTTACGCCATGGTCGACCGCGACGACGACCAGCGGATTGGGGTCAAATCGACTGCTGTGCTCTTTGGCGATATGGATCGCGTGATGACGGGCGCTCTCCAGGTACTCACACTGCTAACCCTGCTCATTGTCGGCAAGCGTTTTGTGTTGGGCTGGTTTTTCTATCTCAGTCTCGCGGTAGCCGCAGGGCTTTTCGCTTATCAGCAATATCTGATTCGAAACCGCCAAAAGGATGCATGCTTTACCGCGTTTCTGAACAATAATTGGGTGGGCATGGTGATATTCATCGGAATTGTCGGCCACTACGCGCTTTCCCCCGAGCTGTCATAAAACCGCAACAATTCCTTTATTAAATGGCCAGCAATTTGAATATGGCGCCGTTTGCCATATTTCATCGATCAATCCGCTATCGAGCTGCACATGGCTGACAAAACAATTCTGATCGTCGATGACGAAACTCCCATTCGCGACATGCTACGTGTCGCCCTAGAAATGGCTGAGTATTCGTGCCTCGAAGCGGCCGATGCGCAAAAAGCGCACAGCATCATTGTCGATAAAAAACCGGATTTGATTCTGTTGGACTGGATGTTACCCGGCACCAGCGGCATCGAACTGGCTCGACGCCTCAAACGCGATGAGCTGACCGCTGCCATCCCCATCATTATGCTCACCGCAAAAGGCGAAGAAGATAACAAGGTCCAGGGGCTGGAAGTGGGGGCGGACGATTACATCACCAAACCATTTTCCCCACGAGAGTTGGTAGCACGGCTGAAAGCGGTATTGCGACGCACTGACTCCCTAAGCCCAAGCGAGCCGATCCATGTAGACGGCCTATGTCTGGATCCTACGAGTCACCGCGTCACCATCAACCAGGTGCCGGTGCAAATGGGTCCAACCGAGTACCGCCTGCTCGAATTTTTCTTAACGCATCAGGAACGTGTCTACTCACGCAACCAATTGCTCGATCATGTTTGGGGTGGCAATGTGTATGTCGAAGAACGGACCGTGGATGTGCATATCCGCCGACTGCGTAAAGCACTGACGCTTGAAGGTCACGACCGCTTTATTCAGACTGTGCGCGGCGCCGGCTACCGGTTTTCCAACAAAACTGCGGACAAACTCTGATCTTTTGTTGAGACGGACCTTAATGATCAGGTGATCCTCGAACCAAGTTAGATTTTCTATGCTACGCAGCGGATTCAAAGCGGAAGTTTGGCGCTGCCTGGGTGTGGTGGCTGTTTGCAGTCTTGCCGGTCTGATCGGCGGAAATTTCGCAGTTGGCTTGGCGGTAGGTTGTGGTGGCTATTTGTGCTGGCTGTTCGTTCACATCTATCAGTTGGAAGAATGGATCAATCGGACGCGCCGGGCGAGCGCGCCCCCAAAAGAAGAACTGCGTGGTGTTTGGGCGGACATCAGTTACGACGTGCAGCTCCTCCTCGCCCGCCACGAGAAAGAAAAGCTGCGCCTACAGGCCGTGGTACACCGGGTCCAGGAAATGACCACGGCTTTGACCGACGCCGTTATTCTGGTTGATCGCCGCAGCAACATGGAATGGTGGAACAAGGCGGCAGAACAACTGTTCGACTTCCGCGATATCGACCAGGGACACAAACTCACCAACCTGATTCGCCACCCCAAGTTCATTCACTACTTCGACCTGAAAAGCTACGCAAATCCACTCGAGCTCACCATGTGGCGTAAAGATCAGCACTTGGAGTTTCAGGTGCATATTTTTGGTGATGGTGAGCGCTTGGTGATCGTGCGGGACATCACCCGGCTTTTTAAGCTAGAGCAAATGCGTCGGGACTTTGTTGCCAATGTCTCGCACGAATTGCGCACTCCGCTGACGGTGATTCGCGGCTACTTGGAGACTCTCGCCGACAGTCCCCAGTTACCCCAGGCTTGGCAGAAAATGGTGAGCCAGATGGAGCAACAAACGCAGCGGATGACGCTGCTGATTAACGACCTAATCACTTTGACCAAGCTGGAAACGGATCAGAAAGAGCCTTCAACCACGCCTATTTCCATCGCTCATTTGATCGACAGCGTTATATCTGACGCCCGCACGCTTAGCGGCAGCCAGCAACACGAATTGGTGACCAGCGGCGATCGCGATCTCGCGCTTACCGGGAATGAACGGGAGCTGCGCAGCGCCATCTCCAACTTGGTGGTCAACGCCATCAACTACTCGCCTCCCGGCAGCCGCGTTGAGGTGTCTTACCAACATGAAATCGGCGGTGCGCGCATCAGTGTGCGCGACCAGGGGATCGGCATTGATCCCAAACACATCCCGCGTATCACCGAGCGCTTTTACCGCGTGGACGCTAGCCGCTCCGTCGCGTCAGGTGGTACCGGGCTGGGGCTAGCCATCGTCAAACATGTGCTGTTACGCCACAACGCGGAACTCAGGGTCGTTAGCCGGTTAGGCAAAGGGAGCGAGTTCTCCTGTCACTTTCCTCAGAGCATGGTGGTGCGTTTGCCACCAGAACAAACGCAGGACAGCGCCACCCGCCGCTCGTGAGTCACACAGCGCATACATTCGTGCCCGGACTCGCTAGAATCCTCGGGGCTGAGGGGACGCCATGCGAATCGACTTTATCCATTCCATTAACCAAGTTTCAAAGACGGATTGGAATCAGCTTTGGTCCACCGACTATCCGTTTGTCCGCCATGAATTTCTGCTGGCCCTGGAAGCGAGCGGTTGCACCACATCGCGCACCGGCTGGGAACCATCCCACTGCCTCACATGGGACGGCACACAACTGCTCGGTGCCCTTCCCCTCTACATCAAAACGCATTCTTACGGCGAATACGTTTTCGACTGGAGCTGGGCCAATGCTTATCACCAAGCCGGCTACGATTACTACCCAAAGCTGCTAAATGCGATTCCCTTCACCCCTGCGACCGGACCAAGATGGGCATTGCGGCCCGAACTAGCGGCAGCGGACAAGCAAAATGTGATGGGCAAAATGCTCGATGCCGCGACACAACGCATGAGGCAGCATTCGCTTTCCAGTCTCCACTGCTTGTTTCCTTCAGCGGCAAACGGCGCTGATTTCCGTCATTTGCCCGATCTCATGCAGCGGCTGGATTGTCAGTTCCATTGGTTCAATCAGGAGTACGCATCTTTCGATGACTTCCTGAAAACCTTCAACTCGCGAAAACGGAAGAATCTCAATAAGGAGCGCGCGCGGGTAAAAGAGCAGGGATTCACAATACAAATGACGGAGGGAATTGAACTCACGAGCGCCGACTGGCGGCACTTCTATCAGCTATACCGGGGCACCTACCGCAAACGCAGTGGCCATGACGGTTACCTGAATGAAGCCTTCTTTCATCAACTGGGCGCGGCAATGCCTGAACACATAGTTATGGCACAAGCTAGGCGCGACGAGCATTGGTGTGCTGCGGCGTTGTATCTACGAGACTCAACCACGCTGTATGGCCGATATTGGGGTGCGACTGAAGAGTACGATGCATTGCACTTCGAGTGCTGCTATTACCAGGGCGTTGAGTATGCCATCGAGCACAAGCTGCAGCGGTTTGATCCCGGCGCCCAAGGCGAACACAAAATCGCCCGTGGTTTTACTCCGGTACTGACCCAATCATTTCATCACCTACAACAACCGAACTTTGCCTCAGCAGTGCGCCGTTTCCTCGCGGAAGAGCAAAAGCACGTGCGCGCCTATTGCGCCGAGGCCCGCGAACAACTGCCGTTTAAGGATGGCCACTCTCTGGTTCCCACCGATTACCTGATCTCCAATCCGCACTGGGTTGACGGGCAGTAAGTGAGATGGAGTACGACATTCCTGCGATAGTCGCCGACGTCTACAGCCCGATCCTCCTCATCGCGATTGCAGCCATCATCCGCAATTCACCTACTGAGAAACGCAGACTTCTAAGCGCCATAGTTACCTATATGGCGGGGGTATTCGGATTAATGTTTATCGATAAGATCGCATCATTGTGGCCAAGGTTTGGCCTGGACTACAGCACACATACCGCACTCGCCGTCGTATGCGTATGGTGGATTTGCAAGAATTTAAAAGTGAGTCTTTGGCGTGTTTTTTGGGCCGCGAGTCTCGCGGTATATTTCGCGCTGATGGTCCATCTCAGATATCACACGGCCGCTGACATTCTCGCTACGATGTCAGCGATAACAATGTGGATCGCTTTTTATGAAATCTTATCTGCAACTGTGTGGAAGCTTAAAACCGGTAATTTAAATTCCAGCCAAACCCAAGTGTATGGGCGTGATCCACATCAGGATCATCAATAATAAAAAACAGATCGCCAACTGGCATCCCCAGACGCATTTCAACTGCTGCCGTACCCACATCCGCAGCAAGATGAAATCCCCACTTAGCATCGTCGCCCCATAAGTAACCGGCAGATACCCGATTAAATTCAGACCGCGACATACGGTCGTGGCTATAGCCGAAGACCAACTGGTTTCGCCTATAGGTCAAATCAATGGAGGTGCGTTCGGTAAGATCCTGAGTAAAATCCTCGCGTGTTTGAGTGCCGCTGAAATTCGGCACTACACTCACCACACCGCTTTCATCGGTTACAAAGTTTTCCGACGTCGCATCCGCCACTATATGATGCATATCCTTCCAGCGGATCTCCCCCGCCACGTCATAACCCATAACTTTGAGCTTCATTCGCTCCGATATTTGCCACGTAAAGCCGATATCCACCGCATAGCCTTGGCCTGTCGGCGCATCCACTCGGTTGCGAAAAAGTGGATCATCAGTAAAGAAATAGTCCGTATGCAAATCGCCATCCAATGCTTTCACCGTCCTCCCGCCGTCCTGGCGCTCAATCATGGAGATATACCCGCCTTCACCATTCGGATCCTTACCTAAATAACCTGAAACCGCTTCGGAGGCGTATAAATGGGAATAGGCAACGTGGACATCCACGGTTTTCCCAAACGGCAAAGTAAAACCAAATTTTCCCCCGGTCATCTGATACTGATTCGCCCACACATCAACGTCATAACGCTGACCAAGCGGAATGTTTTGGCGGTTTTTATTCAAATACGCAAACTGCGCAGCACCCTGGGAGAAATACAGGTTGTAGTCATTGCGATGAATAATGGAGAACTCAACGTTTTTAAAACCGACGCCGCTTTCGATCACATTGCGGGAAAAAGCCAACTCACCATCGTCCGGCGCCGGCCCGATTAAGAAATCAATAAAGGCTGTAACAGGGTTTGCTTCGCTGTAACTGAAACTCTCGGCTCTGGTGAAAATGCGCCAGTCATCGGCGAACACGGACTGACTTGCCAAACCAACGCACGCTACGCTCAAAATCCGCTTAATCATAAGAACCTGCTCTCTCAACATAAACCTAGCCCCAAGTCCTAGTGAGTATAAGCAAAAAAGTGACTTTGTTAATAAACAAAAGGGGCCAATGGCCCCTGGATCTTCGGAAGTGAACGGATCAAAGCGATTCGAAATCGCCATTTATATATTGAATCTTCACCCATTGGCCCATGTCGATGACATCGGCAATCTTATCTCCGGTGGCGCCCTGAACCTCCCCACGACGCTTACCGGAAACCGTATTGAAAAACAACTTAACGCCATCGATATTCGTGGCATTTAATGCTGACATTCCACCACTGCTATTAAAGCTACCAGTCAAAATCGCTCCGTGGCCAGGATAACTGACTTGAATATTTTCAATTGCAGTAACTGTCGGAGAGTTCCTACTAAAAGAAAGTTGTGCAAAGGCAGTATCCGCGCCACCTTTAAGTTTTGTTTTATAAGCTGCTGAAGCATTGATCGAAAGAAATTGATCGTCGCTTTCTCCCTCAATAAAGAGATCTGATTTTTCTTTGCAATCCACCGCTTCAGGTTCGCAATGTATTACGCTCGTTTTGAGTATCAACGTCTCAGAAGCCAACGCTTCGGCCTGGTTAAGATAAATGGCTGACACCAACTTTTCCTCTGGCTGCTCAACGAAACCAAATTTGAGATTCTCCAGAGCCTTTATGCGCCAGAGTCCTTCACTCACAACCTTAGAGCGATCTCCTGAATCTCCATCAGAAACACTTCTATCCGTGTAGTGCAGGCGGAACTTTCCAACATCCATAGAAAAAGATGCTGTATAGCGACCGCTCTCTCCGGTCATTGAAGTTTTTGTAACCTCAAAAGGAAGCCTGACTCTCATCGCATCTGCGGAAACGAGGTAGTCATCACCAACCCAAACATCCTCAATATAATCAGATATGGAAATTGAAGGTTTTATACTTCGGAATTGGAAGTCATTCTGAGATATAGCCACCCGGATATCACCGACTTCCGCCGAGCCTGCAACACTGATATCCAAAGCATCAGGTGCAAATGTTTTCGTACCCGCATTTCCAGTAAATCTCGTAACCCGGATTATCAAATTGAGATTCAATTTAGTCGGACAGGATTCATCTAAATCTTCGCATGGGTCATAGTCGGTTTGAAAACCAAAAACATGACTATTGTGAGCAACATAATGCTGAAACTCGGTCCCTTCATATGACGTCCGCACTACGGAATCTGCGTAATAATCTATCAGAGACGTAAACGCCGCCTCGGCCACAAAACCCAATGCAGACATTGCATGGTCGACATCTTCATCGTCCAAAACATCAGCAGAGGTAGGTTTAGCGTTGAAGAGATCCAATATACTCAATGGCCCATCATTCAAAAGCTGGGATAGACTCGTAAGTCCTGCAAGCTTTTTCAAGTCAACCGAAGACGCAAATCGGCGTACGTTATCTGCCAATGTTTTACCTTTCTCGATACTCGTCAATCCAGATGTATAGCTCGAAGCTCCCAGCGAGGGTGTAGAGTCGCCTACGTAGGCCAACAATAAGTGCTGAGCATCAAGCTGAGTAAGCACGCTGTTCAGGTTTATTCCGTACACCCGCTGCAGAGAAGAAACCAAATGTGCAGCTTCGCGGAGAACATCCGTAAACGCGATCAGCTCTTCGGTCTGGTCTACATCCGGCAGTCCTACAACAGCATATTGGTTCGCAACGGCGGACAGAATATCTGCGATCTCGGTATCGCCAATCCACTTTTGCGTAGCCTGAAGCACTCCCATATTAATGGCCATAGCTCGGACATCTTCGAAATCTACACTCTCGTTCAGCGAAGTGAGATCTGGTGAAGGTATAGAAGGAAGATCCCTTAAAACACCGAACCGACTTGCCACGCTACTGTTCGACCGTTCGATCTCATAGGAGATGAGCTCGGCACTAAGCCCTGAGACAGGTGATTTTTCAAACGCCTTGAACGCTAAATGAGACAGGACTGAAGGATTTGAATATGTCAGTCGCTGGATACTGGGAATCATCAAGAAAAGTTCTAGTGGTTCGTTAAGCTGGTAAACATCCCCAAGAGAGGATCCCTGTCCGCATCCTGCACTCAGTGTGCAACGGAGTCTAGAAATGTTAGGTAAGCCTACAGCTTTCACGATCGCGGGAGACCCGAGATATTCGTCTTCCAATTCAATTATGAATCGGCCTGAATCATCCGTCTTACCGCTCCCAATGCTGCTTTGCCATTCCACCTCACCGCCGACGAAGCGATGCACGGAGATCTCTGCGCCGGATATCGAACCCAAACCCACGGTTCCCTCTAGAACAACACCATCTGGGTACGGCTTTTGAGGGTTTGACGCGCCAGCATCCGGGGTTTTCAGTTTCTCGGTTTTACAACCCAGGATCGACAAAGTCAGGACCAGCAGGAGCACTGGAAAACAACGCATGAGCGCCAACCTTTGTTCTTCAGACATTTAAAACGGGGGATGAAACGCCACAGTACATCTTCTCGCCCGTCGTTGATTATTATTTGATCGACCAACAATAACCTAAACTGGTCTTCTGGTATGTAAACTTCTTCGCAAAAGTAAAATTCAGCTCTTATAACGCAAAAGGGCCCCGATGGGGCCCTTAGGTACATCAGAACTCGTGTTACAAGGTTTCGCTGGTAGAGTCAACGTAGTTGAGCGTGAGCTTGCCGTCATTATCGACAACGTCAGCAACTTTGCGTCCACTAGCATCTACCAAGGTGCCGCTCCGAGTACCGTTGGAACCAGCAGTCACAACCAGCTTGAGGCCAGCTTGGTTCAATGCCTCCATATTGACAATCTCGCCCTCGAGGTTGATGTCTCCGGAAAGATCCAGGCTAGAGTTACCTGCAGTCAGACTCATAGATTCCAGCCCCAAAAGCTCGTCCGAAGCTCTTTGCGCTGCTGCAGTAATGTTGACTGGCTGCACTCCGCTCAAATTCGCGGAGAAATCCATCTGCAGTGAGCCATTCAAGAACTCAGTAGCCGTTTCGCCTTCCGTGGTGATGGTAGTCTTCTTGTCCACGGTGTCCACCAAGAACACATAAGCAGGTGGAGCCGGCTCATCATCAAACGGATCCGGATCAACCGCAACTTTAGCGCCATTCGCTGTGATGGCGACATCGCTCATATTAAAGCTCTGCGTTGCATCGCTAATTTCAGCGTTTGCGTTGATATCCAAGCCTTGCAGTGCATACACATTCACACCAGTGCTGCTGGCACCCTCTCGGCTCAACATAGAAACGTCTACGTTAATCGCCGCCGCGGTACCTACAACATTCAATGTCGCGGAAACTGCATCACTCGCTCCCAACTGCTGCAAGGTCACCGGAATATTCAGAGACATATTACTGAAGTTCAAAGCAAGCGCCGTTGAAGAAGTCCATTCCACTACTTTAGATGTATCGGAGGTAAATGCCAGACCACTGAACTGCACATGACCACCCGTAGCCAGCGGTTGGAAAGTCGCCGACATATAGGCGTTTTTCAGCACGCCCGTGGTGATATTGACGCGCAAACC
>DJFQ01000003.1:0-5575 GCA_002432095.1 Marinagarivorans sp. UBA5868
ACGCCGGTCACGATGGTGCCGGGTTCCATATCGATGGTTCTTAAACTTTCTTCAAAGAGTTCTGCAAAGCTCTCGCTCATTAAAATAACCTTCATTAAGAATGACCTGGAATACACCAGGCGACCGCACTACCAGTGCACGGGGTTGTTAAACAGGACGGCTGCATGCTGCTGTGCTGGTAAAGCACGCGACCGCGATCGATCAACCTGCCAAAGCTTGTCCAGCACGTGTTATGACACACTGCACAATTTTAGGCGGCGCGACCTTACCAGAAAGGCAGATCTAATGCAAACGAATGAGGTTATTGAGTGAATGAATGGATGTTAACGCCAGGCTTTGCAACTGGGACAACACCAGTAGAACTGCCGTCCCTGAAATCCACATTGATGGCAACTGAACTGAAATGGCATTAGCTCGATAAGCGCAGGCCTAAGTTTGCTGTATTGGACAGAGCTTGTATCCATCGCCACAAGTAGGCTGGCGATGGCGCGATAGTTTTGATTTTCGCGAAGCTCCAGAACCAGGAAATCAAACGCTTTTGCTTCACCATATTGCCGGTAAACCAGGTCAGAGAGAAACGGCAGTACAGCGATATTTCTGGAATCTCGATAAAAGCTCAGCAAATCATCCCAAACATCCCCTGGGTACTGACCGCTGACGGATAACATTAACGGGACCAGCAACATACTATGCTGCCCCTCTAGCTTAATAGTGCGCAGAATATGCCGTGCACCAGCCAAATCCTTTCGCCCCAGTGCCAGCAAAGTCTTCATAAAGAGCACGCGAGCATGTGCTGGCGCTTGGTGTTCGGCCTGAGCTATCCACGGTTGCGCGTTGTTGGCGGGATCGAGGATACCCGTAGACAGCACGTCTGGTTCGTTCCAGTCCGGCGACCCAAGGACGTGCTCAGCCAATTCACAGCAATAATGTGCTTGGACATGGCGCCAGAACGGCAGGTCTGGAATATCCGCTTTGCGACAAAGCTCATCGACCGCCACTATGGCCTTTTCCCACTCTCGCTCTTCTTGAAAAAGCAGAACCAACTCTCGGCCAGCTGACTGCTGGATTGTGGGATGCGCACTGCCGGCAAGCTCTTTCAGTAGCACTTCGCCACGATCAAGCACACCAGAATGGGTGTAGTCCAAGGCAAGCTCTAACTGCGCCTGCTGCCGCTGAAGTGCAGTCAATGTTGGGCTTTCAAGGAGAGCGTGATGGACTCTTATCGCGCGCTCCATTTCCCCCTTCTTGCGCCACAAGGCACCGAGAGAAAAATACATTTCCAGCGTCTGCTGGCTAATATCTAGCTCACTGACCAAGGCGTCTATAGCATGGTCTGGCTGCTCGTCGAGCAGGTATTTCAAACCCTCGATATAGCGATTATGTGCAGAGGACCAATTGCTTTGCGGGGGTTGGAAAGAGTTGGTACGGCGGCCTAAAAAAAAGCCGAAGGCGACCGAGCAAAAAATAAAGATGAAGATTAGCGCGTCCATAACATTCATCTGCTCCATGTGTTTGTGTCAACAAAAGCCACCTTCAACTCGGAGAACGATCAGCTAAGGATTGACCACCAAATTCTTTGACACTGGCGGATTCTGCTGCGCCTTTATCAGCTGCGTACGCAGTCGACGAACACGCGAACGACCGATCAACACCAAAGGCAAAAACATCAGGCCACCAAGCAGCACTCCCACCAACAAACTTATGCTCAACAACAAACCCGATGACAGCGGTGGCAATTCCCATAACAACAGATCCAGAGAGATCAATTCCGGATTGTTCTGCGCAAATCTCGCACCGATTAAAATTAGCAAGAGGCACCAAATAAAAAGAAGGATCATTACAATTTTCTGCCATATACGCTTGAGCATTTTTCCTTCCTCTTCTATTTGCTATGCCAATATTCGGCGAATCAGTGCATGGACGCCGCGTGGGCCAGAATGACGTCTACCACCTGTTCAATGGAGAGATTCGTACTATCGAGCATCAACGCATCCGGCGCTCGCACCAGTGGCGCTGTTGAACGCTGGGAGTCGCGTTCGTCGCGCGCGCGAATATCCGCCAAAATGGCGGACACATCGGCAGCTTCCCCCGCTTCCCGTAACTGCAAAACTCGCCTCCGGGCGCGTTCATCGGCGGACGCGGTAAGAAAAATTTTCACCGCGGCACGCGGAAATACTACAGTGCCCATATCTCGGCCATCCGCAACCAATCCGGGCGGTCGCGCAAAAGCTCGTTGCCGATCCAACAATACCGCCCTGACCTTCTGGTAGGCCGCAACTTTAGAAGCGCCCATACCAACCTCCTCTCGCCGGATCGCGTGGGTGACATCTTTACCGGAGAGATAAATCGACGTACTGCTGTCGGCCGCGACGAAATTAATATCCAGACCTTGTGCGACAGCAGCAACACGCTCCTCATCGTCCATGTCGATACCAGACTGCATCGCCGATAACGCAGTTAAACGGTATAAAGAGCCACTATCCAATAAGTGATAGCCGGTACGCTGGGCGACCAACCGGCAAACTGTTCCCTTCCCGGCTCCGCTCGGACCATCAATCGTAATAATTGGCACTGCATCCTTTTGACGACTCATGGGCAGGTTCTCACTACAGAAAGATTACATGGCCTAATTTCATTTCAAAAACCACGGCGGCAAACTCGCCACCGGTCAGTCTAAAGACATCACAATTTCTCGACAGACAGAGGCGGGATCGGACGCTTTAGTAATAGGACGGCCAATCACCAAATAATCGCTTCCAAAACGAACGGCCTCTTTTGGAGTGACGATGCGTTTTTGGTCGTCGGCCGGGGAGCCATCAGGACGTATGCCTGGGGTCACGAGTTTAAAGTCGGAGCCGAAGCGGGCTTTCATGATTTCCGCCTCTTGCGCGGAACACACCACGCCATCAAGGCCGGCTTCTTTTGCGAGGCCGGCCAAGCGCAGCACTTGTTTGTCGATGGTTCCGGCCACACCAATTTGCGGTAGCTCGTCAGCGGACATACTAGTCAAAACAGTCACTCCAATGAGCAGCGGGCGACTGGCGTTGTTAGCGAGAGCTTCAGCAGCAGATGTGAGCATACGCGTGCCACCGGATGCATGCACATTGACCATCCACACACCAAGATCCGCAGCGGCGCGTACAGCCTTAGCGACAGTAACCGGAATATCGTGAAATTTGAGATCGAGAAAAACATCGAAACCGCGTGTATGCGCAGCATTGACCGCTGCCGGCCCATTTGCGGTAAATAATTCTTTGCCAATTTTCACTCGACAAAAGGATGGGTCCAGTTGATCCAAAAGCCGTTCGCAGGGGGTAAGTGATTCAAAATCCAAAGCCACCACAACACGTGGATCGGCGGTTGGTGCGTTTGGCTGGGCCATAGAAACTCCGCAAATTTCCAACGACAAATGAGCGGAGGGATTTTGACACAAAAAAAGCCCGAGTTGGGAAACCCGGGCTTGGTTCGGTGAAATCGATCAGAGGCTAATGCGGTCGCGATTCTTGTCCAGTGTGGCCTGGCCGATGCCCTTTACATTAAGAAGATCGTCCACCACTTTAAAGGGACCATTCGCTTCACGATACGCCACTATCGCCTCGGCTTTTTTAGGGCCTACGCCAGTTAACAACTCCGCCAATGCGTCGGCGCTGGCAGAATTAACGTTGACTTTATCTTCCACAACTGCACTTTGCACTTTTGCGCTGGAGGCGTTACGTTTTTCAACAGGTTCAACGGCATAAGCAGAAGACCAAGCAAGAGAAGTCAAAAGCAATGCGATGAAAAGACGAAGAGAGAATTTATTCATAATAAAAGTTCCTTTTTTACGGCGAGTGAAAAGGTCGACTCCTGGACCCTGCTTATTGCTTGTCGCATCACCGCGAGAATTGAGGGGACTATGCCCCGAGAATTCTGCTTTCCTCTCGCCAGATTGATTGTGCGGCGGTGAGCGAAGCCAACTTGCGCACTATAACGGCCGAAAAAATCGTTCGCTATCAGCCATTAACGCAAATACGTGTAGTCCATAGCGCACAAATAGCTGTGCGCTTTCGTGCATCAGTGCACTTAGTACGTCAGCGTTTTATTAACGACTGTAAATCTATCGCCTGCCAATGTGGGAAATGCTTGCGGATCAACCCGTTTAATTCCAACTCAAAAGCGGAAAAATCGCTTTGCGGCAATTCGCGCTGCTGCGCTGCCGGGTTACTCACCATGCCCGCCGCAACGGTAGCATTAGTGAGGCGGTCAATCATAATAAATGCACCGGTAGCGCGATTGCGTGAGTAGGTGTCGACCACAACCTTTTGCTCAAGTGAGACGTTCACCATAGCAATATCGTTCAGCTGCATCTCCCCCGCCTGCATACGCTCCTGCGTGTTGACATCAATGCGGTAGTCGATTGCAGATACAGAGCCTGGGGTCACCTTACTGGCGAACTTGAACAAATATTGTTTGCCCGCCTGCAGCGGTGCTTCGTTCATCCACACCAAATGCGCCTGCAGACTCTGTGTAACGGAAGCCTGCTCATCTTTTTTAACCAGCATATCGCCACGGCTGATATCAATTTCATCCGCGAGGGTCAGTGTGACGGCTTGCCCTACGAACGCCTCATCCAAACTTCCCTCATGAATGACAATATCTTTGACCGTGCTGATTTTACCGGATGGCAACACTTTGATTTCATCACCTCGACGAATAATTCCGGAAGCCACGGTGCCGCAAAAGCCGCGAAAATTCAGATTGGGACGATTGACATACTGCACCGGAAAACGAAAGTCGTCGGTGTTTTTATCGCCAGCGATTTCTACAAATTCCAAAATCTGCATCAATGACTGACCCTTGTACCATGGGCTGCGCTCACTGGGATTTACCACGTTATCGCCGTCTAACGCCGAGATTGGAACAAAGAAAAATTCGCGCTCGCCCAGATTTTTTGCAAATGTCAGATAATCGTTTTTAATTTCGTTAAAGCGGGCTTCATCGAAATTCACCAAGTCCATTTTATTGATCGCCACTACCAGATGCCGAATCCCGAGCAGAGAGGCTATATACGAATGCCGGCGGGTCTGGGTCATCACGCCGTGGCGCGCATCGATCAAAATAATTGCAAGATCACATGTAGAGGCACCTGTGGCCATGTTGCGAGTGTACTGCTCATGGCCCGGCGTATCGGCAATAATGAATTTACGCTTGGATGTGGAAAAATAACGGTATGCCACATCAATGGTAATGCCCTGCTCACGCTCCGCCTGCAAACCATCCACCAGCAGCGCAAGATCGATTTTCTCTCCTGTAGTGCCATGTTTGGCGGAGTCCGACTTTACGGCGGCGAGCTGATCCTCATAAATCATTTTGGAATCGTGCAAAAGGCGGCCGATCAAAGTGGATTTTCCATCATCCACAGAACCACAAGTCAAAAACCTCAGCAGCTCTTTTCTTTCATGCTGGGCAAGATACGCATTAATATCAGTTGCGATCAAATCCGATTGGTGAGACACGTCGTAACTCCTGCAGAAAATCTGGATAAATTGCGGCGCATGCCGCATTTGGATCTGTACACCCGCAGATTCGTTAGGAG
>DJFQ01000003.1:5596-8416 GCA_002432095.1 Marinagarivorans sp. UBA5868
CTAATATTAGAAATAACCTTCCTGTTTTTTCTTTTCCATTGAGCCTGCGCTGTCATGGTCAATCACCCGGCCTTGGCGCTCAGAAGTTTTGGTCAACAGCATTTCCTGGATGATATCCGGCAAGGTTTGCGCGCTGGATTCGACAGCCCCCGTCAATGGATAGCAACCGAGGGTGCGGAAGCGCACCATTTTTTCCTCCACCGGCTCGCCTTCTTTTAACGGCATACGCTCATCATCCACCATAATTAAAACGCCGTCGCGATTGACGACAGGACGTTTAGCGGCGAAGTACAACGGGACAATAGGAATATTTTCCAGGTGGATATATTGCCAAATGTCGAGCTCTGTCCAGTTTGACAGAGGGAACACACGAATGCTTTCACCTTTATCGACGCGGTTGTTATACAAATTCCAAAGTTCCGGGCGCTGATTTTTTGGGTCCCAGCGATGATTTCGATCACGGAAAGAATATACCCGCTCTTTCGCCCTGGATTTTTCTTCGTCGCGACGGGCACCGCCAAAAGCCGCATCAAAGCCGTATTTGTCCAGCGCCTGCTTCAGGGCTTGGGTTTTCATAATATCGGTGTGTTTGGCGCTGCCATGGGTGAAGGGTCCAACGCCCATTTTCAAGCCTTCCTGGTTTATATGTACCAGAAGATCCCAACCGAGTTCTTTCACCCGCTTGTCACGAAAGTCGATCATCTCGCGGAATTTCCAGGTGGTATCGATATGCATCAACGGAAATGGTGGTTTGCCTGGCGCAAACGCTTTCAGCGCCAAGTGCATCATGACTGCTGAGTCTTTACCAATGGAATACAGCATCACCGGCTTTTCAAATTCCGCGGCGACTTCACGGATGATGTAAATGCTCTCGGCCTCAAGTTGTTTGAGGTGGGTCATCGAATAATCGTGTGTCATAAATCGTAGAATTCCTGCTGATAAACCGGCGTTGTCAAACGGCGGCCATTATAGAAAAAGTCTTGAGGGAGCCAAAGGTCATTCTTCTTCTAAGCTTATGCCGGAACGTTGCGCCAGCATCGCGGAAAAATGATCGCGGGCAGCTTTGGCCCGCTCAAAAGTTTGGAAAAGCGCATCGCCGTCTTCATCCTGAACGGACTGACGCAAACGTGTGACATTGGCGATAAAAAGATCAATCGCTTTAACCACCGACTGCCGATTGGCCAGCATAATATCCCGCCACATGACCGCATCGCTGGAGGCAATTCGGGTAAAGTCGCGAAAGCCACCTGCAGCGTAGCGGAAAATCTGCTCGTTATGACTGTCGTGCGCGAGAGTGTCCACCAGGGAAAATGCAATGGCATGTGGCAAGTGACTGGTTGCAGCAAGAATTTCATCATGCTCTGCAACAGAAAGGTGCAGCACTTCAGCCTCCACGCCCCGCCAAAGCGCCGTTACCCGTTGCAAATGCAAATCTTCGGTTTCATCCGTCGGCGTTAGAATGACGCGATGACGCACATAAAGATTGGGGTTTGATGCTGTGACGCCGCTTTTTTCCGATCCAGCAATCGGGTGCCCGAGAACGATTTGTGGCGGGATCTCGCCATAAACCATCTGCACATCCCGCAACACGCTGCCTTTGACACTCGCGCCGTCTGTGATCGTTACGGTCGGAGAAATCAGATCACGTACCTGCTGCAAGACACCGCGTACCGACAACGTTGGCACGGCAATAAAAATCACATCACCCACACCAAGGGAAGGGGCGAGTTCCTCCAGGGATGTGGTTGCCGTATCCACAACACCCATATCGATAGCTTTTTTGCAGACATCATCGCTGCGGGCAATGCCGATCACCGCCTCGCAGATACCGCGTTGACGCGCCGCCATAGCGAGGCTGCCACCGATGAGACCCAGGCCGATTACCACGAGCTGACGGACCGGCTTTGACTGGCTTGACGTCATGTTGATCACTCTCCGCCCCCGGAACAAAGTGGCGAACACCGCCGGTAAAATTGCAACAAGTTTGTCAGAGAACGCCCTTAGGGTAAGAGCCGAGAATTTTAAGATCCGACGCATTTTTGGCGACTTCTTTCAGCGCTGCGCTAATCTTTTCATCACTCTGGTGGCCGACAAAGTCGAGGAAAAAGACATAAGTCCAGGGCCCGCTTTGGGACGGACGAGTCTCCACCCGTGTTAAATCAATATTGAAACGATGAAACGGCTCCAACAGATTGTGTAACGCACCTGGTTCGTTACGCATAGCGACCACTGCGGAGGTTTTATCATCACCGCTGGCTTCCACAATTTGCTGGCCAATAATTAAAAATCGTGTGGCATTATCGGGACGGTCTTCGATATTGCCGGAGAGAATCGTCAGCCCGTAAAGCTCCGCCGCCATCTCACCGGCGATGGCAGCGGAATTCCACTCACTTTTAATACGTTTGGCCGCCTCGGCATTACTATTGACCGGAACTTTTTCGGCATTTGGATAATGCCCTTCCAACCATTTCCGGCATTGGGCAAACGATTGAGAGTGGGAATAGATGCGGGAGATTTTGTCGGTTTTGGTGACGTCCGACACCATCAAATGATGATGAATACGCAACACCACCTCACCACAAATTCGCAGATTGGATTCCATAAAATTGTCGAGAGTATGGGCAACCACGCCCCCGGTGGAATTTTCCACCGGCACCACCCCAAACTGCGCAGCACCCGCCTCCACTTCACGGAACACATCATCAATGGCAGGCAGGGAAACTGTATGCGCAGAATGGCCGAAATGCTTGAGTGCCGCCTGCTGTGTGAAGGTACCTTCCGGTCCTAAATATGCAACCTTAACGGGATTTTCAAGGGCCA
>DJFQ01000003.1:8434-12328 GCA_002432095.1 Marinagarivorans sp. UBA5868
TAAAACACCGGCACCTCGTTCGGACTGAATCGCCGCTTGATCTCTGCAACGCGCTGGGCGCATTCCGCACGTGCGCTGATCAAATCGCCGATCTGCGCATCTATGCTGTCGATCTCGTCGCGCAACTGCGCCAGCAATTCTTTTTCTGAGGTGGACTGCCCACCACCTTCGGGTTGATTGGTGTGACTCACGTCGGTTCTCTCAATAGCCGCCGGTGCAGTGGGGCCATCTAAATAAAACTATTCTTCAGCGGTTGAATCACCGCCACCTTCAACATCGGCTTCAACGTCAACAATGCCCGGATCCGGCTGCTCTTCAATACGCTCCAAACCGACGATGTGCTCGCCCTCACGGGTCTTGATCAAGCGCACACCCTGGGTGTTACGACTGAGCAATGACACTTCGTCCGCACGGGTGCGCACCAATGTACCCTGGTCAGAGATGAGCATGATTTCGTCGCCATCAAACACCTGGACTGCACCGACCAGTCCTCCGTTACGTTCGGTGGTTTGCTGGGCAATGACGCCCTGGGAACCACGGCCTTTTTTCGGAAAATCTTCGACGTCCGTACGCTTGCCGTAGCCAGTCTCACTAACAGTAAGTACCTTGCCACCTTCTTGCGGAATGACCATGGAAATAACGCGCTGCCCCTCACCCAAGCGAATACCACGCACGCCTCGGGAAATCCGCCCCATAGAGCGCACTTGTGCTTCGTCAAAACGCGCCGCTTTTCCGTTGGAAGCGAAGAGGATCACATCACGGCTACCGTCCGTGATAGCGGTGCCGACCAGCACATCTCCTTCGTCCAGCTCAATTGCGCGCAAGCCGACGCTGCGTGGGCGGGAAAATTGCGGTAAAGGTGTTTTTTTCACGGTGCCAAATGCGGTTGCCATAAAGATGAAATGATCGGCATCAAATTCTTTCACCGGCATAACCGCCGTAATGCGCTCGCCGTCTTCCAGTGGTAACAGGTTGACCACTGGGCGGCCGCGGGAGGTGCGGCTGGCGATGGGGATCTGGTATACCTTGAGCCAGAACACTTTGCCGACATTGGTAAAACACAGCAAGAAGTCGTGGGTATTGGCAATCAATAAATGCTCGACAAAATCTTCATCTTTGACCGCTGTGGCAGCCTTGCCAGTGCCGCCGCGGCGCTGTGCCTGATAGGCATCCAGCGGCTGGCTTTTGGCATATCCCAGGTGAGAAATGGTCACCACCCGGTCCTCTTCATTGATAAGGTCTTCATGCGTGAGATCGGAGCGTGAGGTCTGCACCTCGGTGCGTCGGTTGTCGCCGTAATCGCGCTCGACAGATTCCAGTTCTTCACGAATCACTTCCATCAAACGCACAGGATTGCCGAGTATTTCCAGGTATTCAGCGATCTGCTTAAGCTTGTCTTCGTACTCTGCCAGAAGCTTGTCATGCTCCATGCCGGTAAGCCGGTGCAATTGCAAATCCAGAATCGCCTTGGCCTGTACCGGGGAAAGATAATAATGCTCGTCGCGCAGCCCGTATTCCGGTTCGAGGTCGTCTGGACGGCAGGCGTTAGCGCCAGCGCGCTCCAGAAATTGACTCACCACAGATACCGGCCAGCCTTTGGCGATTAAGGCTTCCCTTGCATCCGCCGGTGTAGCCGACTGTTTAATAAGCGCAATCACCTCGTCGATGTTGGCTATGGCGATTGCCAAGCCTTCCAATACATGGCCTCGTTCCCGCGCTTTACGCAGTAGGTAGACCGTGCGGCGCGTCACCACTTCGCGGCGGTGACGGATAAACAACTGAAGGGTGTCCAGCAAGTTCAGCAGACGTGGTTGGTTGTCCACCAGCGCCACCATGTTGATACCGAATACGGTTTCCATCTGCGTCTGCGAATACAGGTTATTGNNTTGAGCACAACCTCGCCCATATCACCACGCTTGATTTCGATAACCACGCGCAATCCGTCTTTATCGGATTCGTCGCGAATTTCAGAAATGCCCTCGAGCTTTTTCTCTTTTACCAGCTCGGCGATTTTCTCGATCAGCCGAGCTTTGTTCACCTGGTACGGCAGCTCGTGAATGATGATGGTTTCGCGGTTGGTTTTTTCGTCGGTAATCACTTCCGCACGGGAGCGCACATAAATTCGGCCGCGACCCGTGCGATAAGCCTCGACTATCCCTGCACGGCCGTTAATGATGCCGGCGGTGGGGAAATCCGGGCCGGGAATAAATTCCATAATGTCATCAATAGACAGGTCCGGATTGTCGATAAGGGCAATACAAGCTCTGACGACTTCGCGCAGATTGTGCGGCGGGATATTGGTGGCCATACCCACCGCAATACCCGATGAGCCGTTGACCAATAAATTGGGCACCCGCGTCGGCAATACATCTGGGATCAGCTCTTGGCCGTCATAGTTGGGAACAAAATCGACGGTCTCTTTATCCAGGTCGGCCAATAATTCATGAGCGATTTTGGCCATGCGAATTTCGGTGTAACGCATTGCCGCCGCACTATCGCCATCAATCGACCCGAAATTTCCCTGCCCGTCCACCAGCATATAGCGCAGTGAAAAATGCTGGGCCATACGGACGATGGTGTCGTATACCGCCGAATCGCCGTGAGGGTGGTATTTACCGATAACATCACCAACCACACGAGCGGATTTTTTGTAGGGTTTGTTGTAGTCGTTACTGAGTTCGTTCATCGCGAATAGCACGCGACGATGAACAGGCTTCAAACCATCGCGCACATCGGGCAGAGCGCGCCCGACGATGACGCTCATGGCGTAATCCAGGTAGGACTGTTTGAGTTCGTCTTCGATATTGACCGGGAGAATTTCTTTCGCGATTTCGCCCATGAGTGCAGGCATTCCTTATTGTCAGATTGCTCAGAAAACAGGAACAGATAGGGGCATTAGCAGCGTCCACTTAGGGCCAAGTTTGGCCTTTGCGATCCGCACCCCATACTGCCGTTAAAAGCCGGCGATAGTACCACAGTTGCCTGGGAGAGCCTACAGAATTGGCCACGCGCAAGCGGCGGGCCGCCAGGCCGAAAGTTCGCTCACCCCGCTATGATGCGCGTCGGTTGCGAATATTGGTGCGGAGCCTCTGCCAGCATTCGCTTAACAGGGCTGCTGCGCTTAGTGTAAAATTCGCGCCCGAAAAATTGTCCGCCCTTGCGGGCGGGGGCCTGCCGCGGCCCACCCCATCGATACGCTGATCGATAGCCTCGCTTGGCAGAGATCCTGCTAGGCGAGTAAACCCAATCAACAGAGGATTCCCCAGTGCTCGAAGCTTACCGTAATCACGTCGCTGAACGTGCTGCCTTAGGCATTCCCCCAAAACCCCTTTCACCGGAACAGGTTGCCGAATTGGTGGAGCTGCTGAAGAACCCGCCCAAGGGCGAAGAGCAGACGCTGGTCGAGCTGATTACGGATCGTGTACCTCCGGGCGTCGACGAGGCCGCTTATGTAAAAGCGGGCTTCCTTAGCGCAATTATTAAGGATGAAACCGCTTCGCCGCTGATCGACAAAAAGCACGCCATCAAGTTATTGGGCAATATGCATGGCGGATACAACATAGAGACATTAGTTGAGCTGCTGGACAACGCCGAATTAGCGCCAGCAGCCGCTGAAGAACTCAAACACACACTGCTGATGTTCGACTCTTTTCACGACGTGGAAGAGCGCGCGAAAAACGGCAATCTTCACGCACAAGCCATTATCAAAAGCTGGGCCGAGGGTGAATGGTTCACCAAAAAGCCTGCCGTACCAGAAAGTGTCAAAGTCGCCGTTTTTAAAGTTACTGGCGAAACAAATACCGACGATCTCTCCCCTGCTCCCGACGCATGGAGCCGTCCGGACATCCCGCTGCACGCCCTGGCCATGTACAAAATGGCGCGCGATGGCATTAC
>DJFQ01000003.1:12417-13407 GCA_002432095.1 Marinagarivorans sp. UBA5868
TGTATCGGCGGCAAAGTCGCACCGATTTTTTACAACACAATGGAAGATGCCGGCGCGTTGGTATTTGAAGCCCCAGTGGACAATATCAACATGGGCGACGTGATCGAAATTCGCGTGTTCGACGGCAAGATCCTCAATGAAAAAGGCGAAGTAATCAGCGAGTTCGAACTCAAGTCCGACGTGTTACTTGATGAAGTCCGCGCCGGTGGCCGCATCAACCTGATCGTCGGGCGTGGCCTGACCAGCAAAGCACGGGAAAGCCTCGACCTGCCGCCGTCCACTTTGTTCCGCACACCTGCCGCCCCCTCAGACACCGGCAAAGGTTTTACTCTTGCGCAAAAAATGGTCGGTCGAGCCTGCGGCGTAAAAGGCATTCGCCCAGGTACTTATTGCGAACCGCGCATGACTACCGTTGGCTCCCAAGACACCACCGGCCCCATGACCCGCGATGAGCTAAAGGATCTTGCATGTCTCGGCTTTTCCGCCGATTTAGTAATGCAGTCCTTCTGTCACACCGCCGCTTATCCCAAGCCGGTTGATATCGAAACTCAACACACCCTGCCCGACTTCATCATGACCCGTGGCGGCGTTTCTCTGCGCCCCGGCGATGGCATCATTCACAGCTGGCTGAACCGCATGTTGCTACCCGACACGGTCGGCACTGGCGGTGACAGCCACACGCGTTTTCCGATGGGAATCTCTTTTCCCGCAGGCTCCGGTCTGGTGGCTTTCGCCGCGGCTACAGGTGTTATGCCATTAGATATGCCGGAGTCCGTGCTGGTGCGGTTTAAAGGAGAAATGCAACCCGGCATCACGCTGCGCGATCTGGTTCACGCCATTCCCTATTACGCTATTCAACAGGGGCTGCTGACCGTCGACAAGAAAGGCAAAAAGAATATTTTCTCCGGCCGTATTTTGGAGATCGAAGGTCTCACCAATCTGACGGTGGAACAAGCCTTTGAATTGTCTGATGCATCCGCTGAGCGCTCC
>DJFQ01000139.1 GCA_002432095.1 Marinagarivorans sp. UBA5868
GTTACCACCGAATTCGCCCATGTGCGCACGACCACTGGACAACCCGAGCAACCTGTCAATTTGAGTATTGATCTGCGCGTCGGTAGCGAGCTCGCCACGATCCGCCGCCTGCATCAAAGTCTGATCAGGGGTAGTTCCCGTGTACATATAAGCGAGCGCGGTCGCGAACTCGTAGTGCGTCAGAACATAGGCATCAGCTTCAGCCATTTGCAGTTTGCTTTGTCCATTAATACTGCCGATATTCATGTTTTTCTGCATAGCTTCAGCCACTGGAATTCCCAACTCTGAGCGATACAAAAACTGCGGTGAGGTGATCGCGGCAGTCAATGCCAGCACTAAACCTTCTTCTCTACCGTAATCAGGGTTCGTAAAAAACGCGGAATAAGTGGTTCGCTCGTCCTGCGTTAGCGGGCGACGGAATATCTTCTTAGCGATTGTGTCGACAAAGGTGTTGGCACAGTTAGTCGCGCTCCCATTGCTACCACACGCAGAACTATAGTCTTGCCGCATGCGAGTCGCCGCAGCCGGCGCCACCTTCTCAGCAAATGCTCGCAACGTGTTGTTACGCGTTTCATCCACTCCCATCTTCACGTGCATGTGGATAGGGTATGAGCTCTTGGTCAGCGGAGAATCCGGCGGCAGAGAATCAGCAGTGAAATCGCTTTCCACCGCCAGTTTCAAGTCTATCAGTGAATTCTTAAGCTCACGCTTAGTCAGCAGCTTCAACGTTCTCATACCGTAGGACAGCGGGTCGCTGCTGTCACAAGCTGAGGCTGTAGGATCCGTTGGGCCGTCGCCAGCCAATGAATACAAATAACCTGCGATATTGAGAGCACACGCCCCAGCACAGTTTGCCGGATTAGTTGGTGGCATGCGGGTTTCAATATAGGACACCAATCCCGCGAAGCCGCCCTGACGCGGGGCCAAATCACTGATGGGCACACTAGCCTTGCCGATAACAGAGAACGCGCCGTCACGAGCTTGGTGACAGGTGGAGCACTTGTTAGAAGTCAGCTCTGCCTGACCCGCAGCTATATCCGCGTCTTCGAATCGCACACCACCACCCGTACTGGACGAGCTTGAGCTACTGGAGCTGGAGGATGAGGAGGAAGATGAGCTGCTGCGTCCAGTACTGGAGGAGCTGCTGGAACTGGATGAGGAAGACGAAACCATCTGTCCGGTCGGAACCAGGTCGAAGTAGTTCAGGTTCACTTCACCGTCCGGGAAGGTGGTGCGAATCATCGCGGTGGACGCGTTGATGGAGATATTATTGATGGTGCGGTTGGTGTAGGTATCCCAGCCGCCACCGGTAGTGGTGGTTTCGCCAGCATTACCGCCATTAACACTCACCTGCACTCGTCGACCGGTATTGGCAGAAGCGATGCGGAATGTCATGTTGTAGACGCCAGGACTTAGGCCGGAAACGTCCCATTCAACCCATTCTCCACTGAGCGCATAGCCGATGGCGCAGACGCCGTTCTGATCGGTGGTATCCACTAGGTCCGCAGCGTTCGCGGGTTTGGCGGCACAGGCACCGCTCATAGCGCCCTCACGCTGCGTATTCAATTCATTGAAACGGACAAAGTCCTGAGCTTGTACTCGCACAGTCATTGCGGCAGTGCCGGAAGAGCTGGACGATGAGCTGCTGGAGCTTGAGCTGGAAGAAGAGCTGCTCGAACGCCCTGCGCTGGAGGAGCTTGAAGAAGATGATGAACTCGAAGATGAATCCACCGGTGGATCTTCCGACCCTCCACATGCGAAGAGGGCGGTGGCAGACACCAGCACTCCAGCAAGTTTCATGGTCCGGATAACTTCGGACAGTGACTGCGTTGTGAACATAATCTGTTACCTTGTTGGAATTAGTATGACAGCGTTGAACATTGGGGCTGTTGGCAGAAGGTGACTCCGGCTCCTCCTCTCCACTCCCCTTTTCTCACCCAGGTTTGTTTAAATCTCGACCAAACACTGAACCATCATTGTTCATAGTTTCGCCAGTTTGATTTCCGCGGTCGATTATACGATCGACTTATTGTCAGGTACGACAGATTAGAAATTAAACTCTGATAATTGAGAATTTTGTCGCATTAATCCCATGGAGGCTCTAGGTTAGACTCCGCGACACAGATCACGCTGACCGGAAAGCAGGTCTAAAACCGTTTCGAAACGTCGGGTTTTTCCCCACAATTGTGCCCACACCAGTCCCACGTCCCGGGGCAGTCTTAGCTAAAACGACATTCTTATAAGGGTGATGAATGAATAAAAACTTGGTATTGCGGCCTTTATTGCCTCTCGCGGTGGCACTAATGGCGGGCTGTAACGGCAGCGAAGAACCGGCGGTGGTCGACACGACCTACACCGTCAGCGGGCAACTCAACGACACGGGTATTGCGCTCTGTGCTGCGCCGGCCGCCAATCAACAGACATGCCCACAAAGTGAGCTACCGGGGCAAGACGGCGAATTCGGCAGAGATTCGTCTGCCAGCTCCCTGACCAAAACTGGAGCTGGCGCGGCTGGATTTGACTGGACCAAGCTGGGCGCGAATGGCGAGCCGCTGGCCATCCAGAACCAAGCCTGGGGCGACGGCGGCAGCGAAGACGCCGGCACTCACTGGTCGTGCGTACGCGACAATGTGACCGGGCTCGTCTGGGAAATCAAAGAATCCGACCCCGAACACCCACGCTATACCGGTCACACCTATCGCTGGTGGCTGGATGGCAGCGAATACAATGGCGACTTCCCCGATCAGAGCACCAGTGGCACCTGCGCATTGGATAAATGTGATACCCAGACTTACGTGAACTGGCTCAATCAGAACAGCCTCTGCGGTTTCTCCGACTGGCGAATGCCCTCTGTGGCGGAACTGTCATCGATCACCATGCTCGCTAACGTGATTCCGGCGGTGGATACCGGATACTTTCCAGACGTTAAAGAGCCGCGCTTTTTCACCAATCAATCACTTGCTCGGGACCCATCTCGCGCCTGGTACGTTTATTTCAGCGACGGCAGCGTGAGCTTTACCAACAAAGGCGACGCCTCCCATATGCGTCTGGTACGAGGAGACCAGCCATGATTTTTCTGCGAAACAAACTCGTTGCCCTTGTGCTGGCGGCTGCTTCTTCTTATACCGCAGCAGAATGCAACACGCAGCTCAAACCAACCTTCGATGAAAGCGCAGTAACCGCGGAAAGCAGCGGTATCGCAGTGGACAGTAAAACCGGCCTGATGTGGATGCGTTGTTCTTTGGGCTATGTATGGCAGGACGGTTCCTGCGCAAGAGATGAAAGCACATCGGCAGAATTCGCCTGGGGAGATGCGCTGCAAGCGGCGGCCAATGCCAAATCCTTCGCGGGTTACCAGGACTGGCGCATGCCCAACCGCAAGGAGCTGGCTTCCATTGTTGAAGGAGCGTGTTTTGATCCGGCCATCAACCTGACGATTTTCCCCGCCACGGAAGCGAAGGGTTACTGGTCCTCGTCCCCAAACAACTTCAATGAATCCTTCGCTTGGGCGGTCAACTTCATCAATGGTGACCATGTGAGCACCAGCCGCACCAATCTGTTTGCCGTGCGTTTGGTACGTGCCGTCAATCCTTAATGTCCTCGCCCCGACCAGTCGGTCGGGGCTTCTCTCTTTCTTCTTCTATAGGTAATTCCCTCTATCTGCCCATTAAGGGCATCAGATAACTTCATTGCATCACCGAAGTGCATGAAGCGGACTAGACTGAATGCTGGGGCCAGCCTGTCCCTCAATCAGTCCGTTCAACATCACTTACGGCCAGACCAACCTTGACCCCGACCCAGCCGCACAATCGTTTGCTTCGCCGACTGCTGACCTGCCTGGTATTGCTATGCACCTTGCAAATACAGGGCGTTTGGGCCAACCAGGATTTTCATGCCCGATTTGAGAGCGTCAAAACACGCGCTGGAGTGACTTTGGGCTATATCGACGCCATTCTGCAGGACAATATTGGCTACATCTGGATGGGTGGCGAGAACGGCTTGGTGCGTTTTGACGGCTACCAATTTCGTGTTTACCGCAATCATCCGGACAATCCCGAAAGTTTGAGCAACAACACCGTATGGTCGCTGACCGAGGATGCCAAAGGAGACATCTGGGTTGCCACCGAGGGCGGCATCAACCGCTATAACCGGGCGCAGGATAACTTCACTCGCTTTCAGCACGATCCTACTAATCCTCGGAGTCTTACCCACGATACGGTCCGCGCAGTCAAAGTCACACGCAACGGCCTGATCATGACCGGTACCTTTGGCGGCGGCGCAGGTTTGTTACACCCCGAGCGCGGCAGCTTTATCCCCATCCGCTCGCAGAATGACAAACGCGATACCAACGTTTGGGCCGTGTATGAAGATATGGCTGGCAAACTTTGGATCGGTACGGAGGGCGGCGGCGCCAGCAGCTACGACCCGCAGAGCCGCACTTTTACCCGCTATCACATGCTCGCTTCCGGCAGTCATCGCATTGGCAGCGATACCGTCCGCTCCATTACCCAGGATCGGGCGGGTGATATCTGGCTAGGCACCGATGCCGGCGTGTATCGCCTGGATAATGGCGCTGTGGTGGAGCACTGGAGGCATATACCGGGACAAAATCTCAGTCTTGGCAGCAACATCGTTTGGGATGTGTACGAAGACCAATACGGCGACATATGGGTAGCGACCGATGGCGGAGGTCTCAATCTTCTGCGTCGCAACAGCCCTCTGGTACGCCGTTTTACCCATAACAGTCTCGACCCCACTTCAATCAGCAGCAATGTCCTGCGCCAAGTGATTGAGGACCAGGCGGGCGATATCTGGACCGCCAACTTTCCCAGTGGCGTCAACGTTTTCCATCGCGCGGCGCAGTGGGTGGCGCATGTGCGCCACGATGCCGACAGCACCGGCGGGCTCAATAATCCCTCGGTATTGTCCTTTCTTGAAACCGGCGACGGCAGTCTGTGGGTGGGCACCGATGGCGGCGGTCTCAATCGCATCCGGCCGGATGGCTCATTCGAATATCTGCAGCGCGGCGATCAAGGTTTGAGCGCCAACGCCGTCCTTTCGTTGGCGCTGGATCGCGATGGACATATCTGGATCGGCACCTGGGGCGGAGGAGTCAATCGCTACGACCCTGCAACCGGCAAACTCACCCGTTATCCCGCTCTGCCCGACGAACCCGGCGCGCTTTCTCATCCCAACATTTGGGCCGTTCTGGTAGACCAGGACAACGATGTGTGGTTTGGCACAGAAGGCGGTGGACTCAACCGTTACAACCGTCGCACCGATAGCATTGAGCGCATCCCTTACGGTGCAACCGACAGCCGCCACACGGCGGGCGGCATCATTTGGAGCCTGTTTCAGGATCACCGCGGCATGATCTGGGTCGGTAGCAACGCGGGGCTTAGCCGACTGGATAAAACCACCGGAGAATTCCGCCACTGGCAACACACCGAAAAAGACCCCCTGAGCTTAAGCAACAATACCGTTCTGGCGATTTTTGAGGATCGTCAGCAGCAACTTTGGATCGGCACCCGCGCCGGCCTCAACCGGCTGCATCCAAACGGCGAGACATTCCGGGTGATCCGCACTGACGATGGCTTGGCTAACGACGGCATCACCTCCATTCTCCAGGACGGCGAAGGGCGCATCTGGCTGGGCACCAATGACGGGCTCGCCAGCCTGGATCCCGCCACCTACGACGTGCGCAACTACAACCGTACCGATTGGGCGAGCGGCAAATTCAATTACGGCAGCGCCATTCGCTTGCAAAGTGGCGAACTGGTGTTCGGCGGCATTCAAGGGTTTGTGCGTTTTCAACCACAGAACCTGCGAATCAATCCGTTCAAGCCATCGGTGGTACTGACGGACTTTCAAATCTTCAACGAGTCCCAGTCCCCCGGCGGACAAGGTTCACCGCTGAGTCAGTCCCTCGGCGCCACCCGCCATATCGTGCTGGACCATACTCAGTCCGTGTTTTCCCTAGAGTTTGCCGCGCTCAACTACTACGGCACCGAAAGCAATCGCTACGCCTACAAGCTCGAAGGTTTTGATCGCAATTGGAATGACGTGGGTACCGAGCGCAAAGCGACCTATACCAATCTCGGTGCCGGTGAATATTTTTTCCGGGTGAAAGCGGCCAATAACGATGGCATTTGGAACGAGGATGGGCTGGAACTGCGCCTCACCATCACCCCCGCGCCATGGCGAACTTGGTGGGCTTACTTGCTCTACACCTTGGCGGCGGCGCTGCTTATCTGGAGCTACGTGCGTGCGCAACAGCGCAAAATCGCTCAGGAGCGCGCCGTCAATGACCGTCTGCGCCAACTGGACAAACTCAAGGATAATTTTCTCGCCAATACCTCCCACGAACTGCGCACCCCGCTCAATGGCATCATCGGTTTGGCGGACTCCCTGCTGGAAGGGGTCGCCGGCGAACTCAACCCGCAGGTACGGCTGAATCTGCAAATGATCACCAACAGCGGCAAGCGCTTGGCCAATCTGGTCAACGATATTCTCGATTTCGCCCGTCTGAAAAACCGCAAATTGCAGCTGCAGCCGAAACCGGTGCTGTTGCGCCCACTGGTGGACACAGTAGTTTCTCTCAGCCGCCCGTTGGTGGGTCGCAAGGATCTGGACCTGAGTAATCAGGTGGACGCCGGACTGCCCTCCGTCATGGCCGATGAAAACCGCCTGCAGCAGATTCTCTACAACTTGCTGGGCAACGCGATTAAATTCACCGACCACGGCTCGGTGGTGGTAACAGCGCGCTATGAACAGCATCAGGTATGGGTTTCCGTGAGTGATACTGGTATCGGCATAGCGGCGGAAAATTTCGAATCGATTTTTGCCTCGTTCGAACAAGTGGAAGATCACACGGATCGCCAGTACGGTGGCACCGGCCTGGGACTTGCGGTAACCCGGCAACTGGTGGAGCTGCACGGTGGCCAAATCCGTGTGGAGTCCGAACCCGGTCGCGGTTCCACCTTCTACTTCAATCTGCCGTGTACCGAACAAGCACCAGTGCTGGATGCTGAGCGCAACCCACTGCTGGATCGCGAGATGCTGAGCCAACAACTCAGCGACGCGGCGGCGGATGGCAACGGCAATACCCTGCTCCCCACCGCCGAACAGCTCCGTGAGAACGACCGTTTCCGCCTGCTTTTGGTGGATGACGAGCCGGTCAATCGCCAAGTGCTGTGCAATCAACTGTCGTTGCAAGGTTATCAATTGGTGGAAGCGGAGAGCGGTCCCGAGGCGCTGGAGCTGCTGCAAAGTCACGGTCCCTTCGACTTGGTGCTGCTCGACATCATGATGCCACGCATGAGCGGTTATGAAGTCTGCGCACGCATCCGCCGGCAACATCCAGTTAACGAGCTGCCCGTGATATTCCTCACCGCGAAAAACCTGATCGCGGATCTGGTGGACGGGTTTGAGGTCGGCGCCAACGACTTCCTCACCAAGCCCATCGCCAAAGGCGAGCTGGTGTCGCGGGTACGGACGCATTTGCAATTGCTGGATGTGCACCGCCACCTGGAGGAAAAAGTGAAAGAGCGCACCATGGAAGTGGAGCACGCCAATAAGGTCCTGGAGACCCTGGACGGCATAGTCGCCACCATCAACCAAGAGGTGATTCTCGGGCGGTTGCTGGATGTACTGCTGCGCGAAGCAATGCACCTGTTTGGCGAAGCTGAGCGAGCCATCTACTGGTCGTTCAACAATGCCTCTGGGGAGTTCGAGGCGATAGCGGCAGAAGGCTACCCGCCCGCTCTGTTACAAACACTCAAACTGGACAACAACACGCTATTGACTCGCTACTGCGAGCAGGCGCAGCGCCTGGAAAAAGATATCTATCTGTTAAAACCAGGCATTCAAGGCAGATCGCTGTCGCCGCTAGCGGGACTGCCAGCCGCACGGGCCGAACTGGCGCTGGCGATTAGTTTTGACGACGGCGTCATCGGCTTTCTCTGCCTGCATAACCTGTCGGCCCAGGATGCCTTCGACCAGTTGGATACCGTCACCGTCAGCCGCTTCCACGCCCACACCCGTTCGGCGCTATTGAAAGCGCGGTTGATGGAAACGCTTAAAGCACAGAATGAGAAGCTGGAAGACGCCAGCCTCACCGATCAGCTCACCGGGCTGCGCAACCGCCGCTATCTGTTGAAATACCTGGACTCGGACATCGCCCTGACATTGCGCTCCCACCGAGGCCGCGCCCCGGACGAGCCGCCACCGCCGAATTCCGACCTGCTGTTTTTTATTCTCGATATCGATCACTTCAAAGAGATCAACGATGTCTATGGCCACGCGGCGGGGGATCAAGTCCTGGTGCAAATCAAACGCATCATGGAACAGGTGTTCCGCGAGTCCGACTTTCTAGTGCGCTGGGGCGGGGAAGAATTTTTGATGGTCGCCCGCTTCAGCAATCGCAAAGCAGCGCCGTTGATGGCGGAGCGCCTGCGCCAAGCGGTCAACCGTTATCAGTTCGATATAGGCGACGGCCAGATTGTCCAGCGTACCTGCTCCATCGGTTTTGCCTGCTTCCCCTATCTCGTCAGCGAGCCTTTAGCATTTAGCTGGAACCAGGTGGTGGATATCGCCGATATGTGCCTCTACGCCGCCAAACGCAGCCAACGCGATTGCTGGGTTGGGGTCGAAGCCCACGCTGGCAGCGAAGGTCAGCTCAGCTATCACGCCATCGCCACGCGACCGCAACAATTGATTAGCGAGCGCAAGCTCCTGCTGCATACCTCCATCGCGCCAGATAAACCATTGCATTGGTAAGAAGCGGACGCAACGATCCATGTTCGGCGTAACAATCCGTATAACCCCTGGTCTATGGCTTCACATTCTGCTGCCGAGGTGACTTATGCTGATCCGCCGCCCCACTGATATTCCCTCCTCCGAAATTACGCCGGAGTCGGTATACCGCAATCGCCGGGAATTTATGCGCGGCGCCATCGGCCTCACCGCGCTCGGACTGAGTGGCGGCGTACTCGCCAAACCCGCGCATATCACCGACGCAGAAGTGGCTGGTGCACCCTGGCTGAAAAATCAGATCTCTGCGGCAACAGCGGGAAAAGCCGATAGCAATGAAACTTTAACGCCCTATCAGCACGTCACCGGCTACAACAATTTTTACGAATTCGGCTACGACAAAACCGACCCCGCAGCCCATGCAGACAGTTTGACCACCGACCCCTGGAAAGTGGAAATCGCTGGGGAAGTGAACAAGCCCGGCAGCTACAACCTGGAAGATCTGCTCAAAGGATTAACGCTGGAAGAGCGCATTTACCGCCTGCGCTGTGTCGAAGCCTGGTCCATGGTGATTCCTTGGATTGGTTTTTCGCTTGCGGATTTACTCAAGCGCTTCGAACCCACCAGCAAAGCCAAATACGTCGCCTTCACAACTTTGATGCGTCCAGAGGAAATGCCGGCGCAAAAAAGTCGGCTCAGCACAATTAAATGGCCCTACCGAGAGGGTTTACGCATGGACGAAGCCATGCATCCGCTCACACTTATGGCGGTGGGTCTTTATGGCAAAGTGCTGCCCAATCAAAACGGCGCACCATTACGCTTGGTGGTGCCGTGGAAATACGGTTTTAAAAGCATTAAATCCATCGTGAAAATTGAACTGACAGAGGAGCAACCTTACACCAGTTGGAGTGCCATCGCGTCTGACGAATACGGCTTTTACGCCAATGTAAATCCCCAGGTGGATCACCCGCGCTGGAGCCAGGCACAGGAACGCCGCCTGCCCAGCGGACTTTTGCGACCAAATGTTATCCCTACACAAATGTTTAACGGTTATGCGGATCAGGTTGCAGGGCTTTATTCCGGCATGGATTTACGCAAGTTGTATTAATTTATGTCCACACCCTGGCGCCGCCTGCTGATTTTTATTCTCTCGTGCCTGCCTTTGGCGTGGCTTATCTGGGCCACGTTGCAGCAACAATTGGGCGCAGACCCGGCAAAAACTATCGTGCTGGAAACCGGCCATTACACCTTTTATTTTCTCCTGCTCACCCTCGCCGTCACACCACTGCGCAGACTAATTAAATTCCGCCGATTTCATTTTCGCTGGCTGCAAAGCCATCGGCGCATGCTAGGCCTATTCACGCTGTTTTACGCCCTCACCCATGTAGCAGCCTATTTGGTCTTTATTCTCGGAATGGACCTCTCGTTATTCGTCGCTGAACTGGTAAAACGTCCATACATCCTCTTCACGCTACCAGCAATAGCGCTATTGATTGTTCTCGGTATCACCTCCACCCAAGGAATGATGCGCAGACTGGGGAAAAATTGGCGGCGCCTGCACAGCAGTATTTATTTAATTGCCGTGCTCGCATGGCTGCATGTATTTCTGCAGGTGCGTTCGAGTTATGGAGATGCGGTATTTTTCGGGGTGATGGTGGCGGTGCTGCTGGGCGTGCGGATTTATTGGAAAATTTTGGGCAAGCGCACGGCGGCACAGCCAACGCCATCGGCGTGAACTCTTTTTACAAATTCAATTACGGATTTAATTGAATAAATGATTGAGATTAGACGAGAGCGAACCGAAGATGGTTAAGGACCGAGATAATTAAAACCTTACCGGCGAGCGCCGGTAAGGTTTATTTAAAACTTACTCGCGACACTCCGCCGGCATGTAAACCGATTTGCCCTGCATATTAACGGTGCGTGCAACCGCACTGCCGAAGCCCCAGCATTTTAACTCACCGGTTTTAAGAGCGGCGCAGCTGAATTCGCGACCGGCAGTAATGCTGACAGCGTTGGAGATTTCCGCTCCCATTTCATCTTTGATAACGGTGGGTGAACGACTGCCACCGCCGGAACCGGCTTCATTGGAACCGGCGCCGGAGCAGTAGACTTTGCCGCTATCTTCCAGCCAGCAGGCGGTGTGCTGTCCACAAGCGCTGGCGACCATGCCGCTGGTGAATGTTGGCACCGGGGATTGGCGATTTTGGCTGTCGTAACCGGGAATGCCCAACTGGCCGTTCCAGTTTTCGCCATCGCAATAGGCAGAGCCGTCCGCGTAAATCGCGCACTTATTGTTGTCACCGCCGGAGAAAAAGGTGACCAAGCCCAGGCTGGACAGAAAATCCTGATTGCCAGTGGTGCACTGGATTTTGCCGTTTTCCAATACTGCGCAGCAGCCTTCCTTGTAACAACCCATGGAAGAAATGGGAGAGGCGGTGTTGCTGATACGAGTGGTGGGTGCGCTGCCGGGTGCGCCGCAGCGGATGGTGCTGTCTTCCATCTGTGCGCAATATTCGCTGTTGATGCCAAGGCGGCCAACGGCCAGAGCGCCCGAAGCGATTTCCGGGGTGGTGTTGGCCACGCCGTTGGTACCGCAATGCACGGCGCCGTTACTGCGCACCAGACAGAAACTGCCCTGATCGCCGTATTCCCCGTTGGTGATCGCCACAGCGTCATTAATCAATGGTCCACCGCTGCCGAGTTTTATAAAGGACACGCTTAGATTGTCATGGAAACAGCCGGCAGCGCCGTCGCTGGTGACCACACACGGATTGCGCTTAGCGCCCGATCCCATGCCGATACCCGTGTTGGCGGCGCAAAGACCTCCTGCTATAGGGCCGCTGCCAATCACATCACCTGAACTACTGGAAGAGCTGGATGAGCTTGAACTGCTGGAGGAACTCGAGCTGGAGCTACTGGACGAACTGGAACTGCTGGATGAGCTTGAGCTGCTTGATGAGCTGGAGCTGGAATTGCTGCTGGACGATGAACTACTCGAACTACTGCTGGAAGACGAGCCGCCGGATGAGCCAGTGCCGCCGCAGCCGGCCAATATCAGGCCCAATAAAAGACAGGCCAGGGGTTTACAGTGCTTGTACATGGGTGCTGTTCCTTGGTTTGTTATAAGAGGTAATAGATAGGCGTTTTGGCCTATGGTCGAAAACCCGGTACCAGGGGTGGCTGGAATTTGACCGGGCAAGAATGTCGGTCGCCGAGGAGCACGTCAAGCCTGGAAGGCCGTTTTTTTGCGACTCAATGCCGGTGCAGCACGCGGTTTTGCGACCGATGTCGAACTCTTAATACCGGAACGAGCAACGAATTTTCACAAATTATTTTTGAGGGTTTCAATCAGAAAATCCCCCACCAACCGCACCGCTGGCAAGCTGCGACGATGCGGCATCAACAACGTGGTCGTCACGCTGCCGGCGGTCCAATCAGGCAGAAGATGCACAAGTCTTGCCGCGTCGGGTTGTGTACGGCACAAACTCAACGGAAGTGGCTCCAATGATCATGTCCCTGTTGAATGCCATGATTGAACTTTTCCCACAAATCGCCAGGGAGGTCGACACCGGGAATTTCCCACCACCCAGTTCCAATAACGCCATGATGGCCACTGCCCTGAAAAAAATTATCGCCGGCAGCGCAGAGCAAGGCGTAAGCGCAGATTTGATACGTCCGATAAGCCAATTGTTTGATGAGGCGGTCCCAGCAGGTTTTGTTTGGTGATAAGGATATTTCCGCGTTGCTGGCTTTTCTGTCGCCTCAACGTCTACAACAACGATAACGGACTTTTCACTCCATTTGCGCCTTGCTTTAATACATGAGTGTAAATTTGAGTCGTAGCAAGATCTGAATGGCCGAGTTGTTCTTGAATAGTCCGTATATCAATGCCATTCGCCAATAAATGTGTGGCAAACGAGTGGCGAAGCGTATGGCAGCTGACTTGCTTGGTAAAATTGCACTTAATTGCGGCGGAGCGTACGGCTTTTTGCAAACCTGTCTCATCAATGTGATGTCGCCTGAGCAAATTCGTTTGAGGGTCCCGGCTTAATTTTTTTGACCCAAACAAATACTGCCACCCCAATTCCTTGTTCGCGTTTGGGTATTTGCGGTCCAACGCGTGCGGTAGCCACACACCTTGAAATTCAGGGTTCGGCAAATCAAGCTCGAAATAGTGCTGCATCATCTGTATTTGAGCCTTTAATGCAGAGTGCAGCTCGGACGCCAAGGTCACTTGGCGGTGCTTACCTCCCTTCCCATTCCAAATCCTCAGGCAGCCGTAATTGAAGTCCACATCCGCAATGCGCAACCTCACTGCCTCCATAAGCCGCAGGCCACTGCCGTAAAGCAACTGCGCGGGCAGTTTATAGCCCGTAGGGACATGATCAAACAGCTGTTTGACTTCACTTATGGTGAGAACAATTGGCAGCTTTTTTGGAATCTTCGACTGATTGAACCTGAGATCCAGCGAGATAGGCTTACCAATAACTTTGTCGTATAAAAAAGCCAGTGAATTCAAAGCCAGCTGCTGGGTGGACCGGCTGACATTGCGTTTGTTGACCAGATGAGATAGAAAAGCCTCTACCGCCTCGCTACCGAGCTCCGCCGGATGGCGCTTACCAGAATAAAGTATATAAAGGCGGATCCAATAGATGTAGGTTTCAACCGTGCGCTTGGCGTAGCCCAAGGTCATCATTTTTTGGGCCACATCAGACAAAAATTTAGAGCGGGACACGCAACCTCCTTGTTTAAAATTTAAAACTGTATTTGCATACAGTATTCACGTCGAAGACCAAAATCAAGCCTCGNNTTCTGCGGTCTAATACGGCAGAGGCTTGACCGGAGTCCAGGAGGTGCCGAAATCCTGTGCCCGACAATGCAAGTAAACCCTTACATTGATCTGGATTTAGACGGACAATGAGCTATATTTAGACGGCGACTTTCCGTACTAACGGCCAGCGGAATCCGGGTTAATTTAGACACCGACTTCTAGGTCGTTGATTTATAAAATACTTTCCGACACACGAGGCTTCTGATTCGTGTTTAGACGGAAATAAAATCCACTTAGACGGACAGTTTCCGTCTAATAAGCTGTTATAGGTCTGTAGGTTTTAGTTAAGGAAATGTTGTGGTAATCGGCAACAACATCTCAACCCCAGGGTTTTGCCGAGCTATTCTATTGGCTCAGCGCGTAATTTGGAGAGCGTTTCAACGCAGTTTCGTTAAGCGCTCTGGTAAAGTACAAATACCATCTGTGGTGCTCGGCAGCAATGTGTCACTTGGGTAGTGGGTTTGGCAGTTAAAAAAATTGGCGGTGTTGTAGGTGTCAGCGCATTCGGCTGGTTTTGGTAGTTAAAAAATTCGGTGGTGGTTTAAGGTGCACTACGGTTGTTCCTATAACAATCGCAACCAGCACGAAATTTATTACGGCGCTCGTTTTGTGCCGAAAAGCTTGGCACAAAACAATCACCTCCATAAATTCGTCTGTTGCGGGCGTTAGCGTCACTCGTATGCCAAATAGAAATCTAATACTGAGTAACCTTTTAATATACCCACTTGGATTTATCGTTCTGGGAGTTTTAATGGGCGGTATTTATTCATTTACAGCAATGAAGCTAACTAAAGCTAAAGATCCTTGGTTCACAATGCTATTAGCTTTTGGGCTGTCAATTACAGTATCCGGTATCGGGCTGGCATTTTTTAGCTCATATAGGCAAATTATCATTGCAGTTATTGCAGCAAATACCCTACTTTTAATTCGCAGGTGCTTTGGAAAATTCAATCACAATGCCGAGCGGTTCGGGCTTGTGCATGCACTCACATTAGTAGGTTGTTTTTGGTATGTTCTACTCACTAAATAGCACTGCTAACAAGGTTGTAAACCGGAACCAAATTGCTGCGCAGTTTTGTGTTCGCTGCGCTTATAACACAAAACCGCTCCACAATTTGGTCCGGTTACAACGGCGTTATGTAGGCTCTGCTTTTGGGCTTAAATATTTTAAAAATGTTGGTTTCTCCGTAGCGGGCAATCCAGCATTAAGCATCAGCAGTAATTCATATGCCGGTGCTTTTGTTTCTGGTGCTTTCGTTCGGCATCCGGACAAAAATAGGTGTGGTGCATTCTTTGTGGTGTGCCACTAAGGTAAATTTTGTGGCGTCAGCGTGCGGTTTTTTGCCGTCGCAGTTTCGGGCATTGGCTTCGCTACCGCTCCGCAACTGCGCACTGTCAAAGCCGGTCTGTCGCCACATAACCAGGTGCATCACCTGACGTCAACGCGTCCGCTTTGCTACCGCGTTGTCGCAGGTGTCCACGGCGTTAGCCAATCAGGAAGAACCCGATGAAGTCATTGATATTTCTCCTTTGTATCTCATCTTCTTGCTATGCATGGGAAACCACTGATTGCTCGGGCACCAGAGAGGAGCGAATAGCATCTCTTCAGGAATTTGGAAAGTCAGCGCAACAATTCCTGCTAGAAGTCGGCAATATTCCAGATTTATGCAATCAAAGTGTTCCGGAGCTCGAAAAGGAGATTCCCCAAGCGCTCAAAAATTATCTGGTTTGTGGCAGCTCTGAGCATGATCAGGTTCACTACTCCTGCTGGCTTGAGTTCACGGAAGAAAAGCAGGTCGAAGAGCAGTGTAAGTTTATCCTTAGTTCTGGAAAAATAAGCTGCGGCGGCATTACCGCAGTTTTTGACAAGTAACGGTATGGCTAACAAGCGGCTCATGTGCGACCTCCGTTCCGTCGGCCTTTTTCGTGGTGAATACCACAAAAAAGTCCAACTGCACTCCGGCGCCATAG
>DJFQ01000004.1 GCA_002432095.1 Marinagarivorans sp. UBA5868
AAATCAGGCATGCAAACGGGCCTCTTCGGGCGGTATAACCGGTACCGGGCGCGAACGCATGCGGTTGAGCTGGGCCAAAATGTCGAGCAGCTGATCCACCCGATGGGCGCAAGTGTGGCGGCTGCGGATGGTTTTCAGTGCATGGGCAGCCATGGCTTGCGCAAGGTCGCCGTCGTTGCGCAAGGTGTGCAAATGGCGCTGCATTTCCTCACCGTTACGGGCGATAAGATAGTCCTCTCCGGGACTAAACAGTCCCTCTCGATCCTCCCAGGGGGCACATACCAGCGGAATGCCACAGGCCATGGCTTCGAACGGTCGGATTGTGGGAATGCCGGGTAAGCTGGCGGCGTAGTATCGACGTGGTACATGTATGGCAACGCGGTGATTGGCGAAAATTTCGGGCACGCGAAAGTTTGGCAACCAGCCGCAGTAATGAATACCTTCCAATGCCAGTTTTTGCAGGACTTCCCGCGGATACCCAACTCCGTAAACGTGAGTCAGCATTTGTTGTGCGAGCACCGGTTTGAATAAAAACTCTTCCAGCTCTGCAGCGCGTTCATCGTCTCCCCAATTGCCCACCCACACCACGTCTCCAACGGGCAGATCTGAATTGGGTTCGCGGGGGTAAAACACTTGAGTATCGGCAGCTTCGTGCCAGGTCCAGACAATCTGGTTCCAACCGTGTTTTCGATAGAGATCGGTGAGGATCTCGCCAAATGCGAGAATGCCGTCGTAACAATCGAGACGAAAACGATGTAACCATGAGGGATCGCTGATGGCGCGATGGTGGGTATCGTGAAACAGCAGACAGAAATCGAGATCGTGGTTGCCGCCGGCTTGCAGGCGGTTGCGCAATTCGCCAAAACCATTCACCAGCCAAGGCTCATTCCATTCGTGAATCACAATCACATCCGAGTTCGCGGCGACCTCTTCCATATCCAGATTTTCCTGGGAATAGATGCGGCTGCGCAGATTGGGATAGGCATCGTAAAAAGCGTCCAGCGCGGCGGTGCCGTGATCGCACACAAGGTTTTCCCGGCTCCAAGCATCCTCCGGTTCGTAGACTTGCACCTCGTGTCCGCGAGAGAGTAAATCCGCAACGACGCCGCGCAGAAAATGTGCGTTGCCATGGCTCCAGTCGGATTCGAGCGAGTGGTAAAAGAAACTGAACTTCATGAGACGGCTCCAGAAGACAACACAGGAGATATGTGGATATTGCGTGGCAACACGCGAGGAACGTGCTGCGATGCGCGGTTTAGCGCTTGATAGATATGCATATAACCAGCCGCCATGCGACTGGCGGAATAACGTTGAGCGCGTCGCCACGAACGCTCCATCATGCGGCTCAGTCTTGTAGGGTCTTCGATCAACGCTTCGAGAGTGTCGCGCATGGCTTGTGGGTCATTGGGATCCACATATTCCGCGGCGTCACCCCAAATCTCCCGCAGACTGGCGATGTCGCCCAGTACCAACGCACAACCAGCACGGGCGGCTTCCAAAATTCCCATGCCAAAAGGTTCGTAGCGGGCCGGCGCCACATAGATGCTGGCGCGCAGAAGGCGGTCTGCCATTGCCTTTTGGTCCAGCGGGCCGAGGTTATGCAACCCGCCGATGTTGGCGGCGGTCCCGCCAGCGGAATGTATTCCGGCGACCTGAACTTTCCATGATAAGTCCGCGGCTACGGCAGCGAGGCTGCCGATATTTTTTGCTTCATCCCAGAGCCGTCCCGCGCTCAATGCCACCGGCTCCATAAACGGGATTTTCGCCTCGGGCGAGGGCAGTAACGCGGGAAAATCACGCCCGTGGAAGATAACGGAAGGAACGGCGATAGCGCCGTAATGGCGAATCAATGCGTCCATCATTGCGGTGGAAGGCGCAACCACCCGATCCGCCGCCCGCAGACTGGCGCGCACCGACTTGCGGTACTGCTGCCATTCTGTCGCGGGTGCCGGACGCTTTCGCACCGCTTCCCACCAGGACATCACACAGGAATGGCCCACCAGCACCACCGGGCTATGCCAGTCCAATGCGCCGTGAGCCAAATCGTTCAAATGAATAATGTCCGGCCGAAGCTTGCGTTCCAGGGATAATAGCCACTCGCCGGCCTGATGCACATCTTTGCCGGCATCCACCATCCAGCATAATTTGTAAGTGCTTTCGTACAGCGTGACGTGAGGCAATTGGCCGATTTGCTGACGCTGTTCCAGAGACAGCGCGCCACCCATGGACGCTAATGAGATGGTTACACCGTAAGGGCGCAACGCCTCGCACAACTCCATGCTGTAGGTCCAGACGCCGCTCACGGTGTCCGTGGTCATGAGTATGCGCATCATCGGCAGTAAATCCTGTCGATGACATGAGCGACCTTAAGCGCTTGTTCCACTTCCGGGTCGTACTGATCGTCCTCCGCCAAACGCGTCACCCACTGGAGGAGGGCGCGACCACCCCATGCATCGGGTGGACCTGCAAGACGCTGGCGGCTGGTGCCGCGTGTCTGTTCCAGTTCAAAATCGAAAAATGAACCGTTGAGATTACGCAACACTGCACCGCCCTTGGTGCCATAAAAATGCGCTTCAATCACCGCGTTTTTACCCGCGTGCAGATTCCATGAACAACTTAAACGCGCACGCGCATTGCCGAGTCCGAACTCCGCAACAGCGTAGTCCTCCGCCGCGCTGTAGGGTGGGCGTTGTTTTTTCCCTTGGTTATACAAACTGCTGGAGAGCTGATTAACATCGCAGGTGCCAGTCAACCACAACGCCAAGTCCACTAAATGAATACCCAAATCCATCACGCAGCCACCGCCGGATGACGCCATATCATAAAACCACGGTTTATCCGGTCCGTAAGCGTGGTGAAAGGTGAGATCTATGGCGAATATTTCCCCAAGCTCGCCAGCGGCGATCAGGCGGCGAAGCACATCCATTCCCTGCAAATGCCGATAAGAAAAATCGATACCCAACAGCTTGTTGGCCAGCCACGCAGATTGAATCACTCGCGCGGTTTCGGAGCTGGTACGGGCGAGCGGTTTTTGGCAGAAAACCGCCTTACCGCTTTCCAGCACTTCAACACACTGTTCCGCGTGCAGAGCGCTGGGGGTGGCAATCACCACACCGTCCAAATCTGCGTCCAGCAGATCTGCAAAACTCTTGCAGACTTTTATTTCATCACCCAACTCTGCCGCGCTAGCTGCCGCTTGTGGACAGGGGTCCCACACGGCGCAGTAACGCGCCAATGGTTGTTCCATAATGGCTTGGGCATCCAACAGAGCCTGCATGCGCTGTCGGCCTATCCAGCCGGTTCCCAAAAACCCCAAACGCACAGGCGTTCGCGAACTTCTGCGCAATGTTTTTATGGTGGAAAAATCCAGAACCGGTGCTTCTGGAATCGCCTTCATGATCATGGCGGTGCTCATAGTGTTATCTAACCTTTAATAAATCTGTCGGTGTAAAGATGTCGGGCGCTCGAGCACATAAGAAGAGAAATTGAGTCGAGCGCGAAAAATTGCTTAGCGAGAAAAATGATTGAGCAGGAACAACCAAATAAGTGTGGTGTGTCGATATAAATGTGGTGTGTCGATGCGCATCGGTTCATCGCGCCGTTTCTCCCGCACCGGAATTTTGCCGGCTAAACGAAAAACGGTTATTCGCCAAAGCAACGGCGAAAGCAGTATTGCGGTGTAAAACACCCTCAAAATAAGTAATCGTTCGAAGCAGGCCTTCTTCTAGAGCTATGCTTGGCTCCCAGCCCAATAATTGTTTTGCGCGTTCCACGTCAGGCCGGCGGCTCCAATCTTTTTCGGATAACGTATGAAAAACCACCGTGGAACTCGAACCCACCAGCGCAATGATTTTCTGCGCAAGCTCGAACACCGGGCAATCGCGGGAGCTTCCCAGGTCGACTGGCCCGACGATGTTCTGGGGAGCTTCCATCAGTGCACGCAAACCGGAAACTAAATCGTCCACATAACAAAATGAACGGATTTGGCTGCCGTCGCCGTAAATCGTCAAAGGGCGATTGAGCAGGGCCTGAACAATAAAGTTGGACACCACACGGCCATCCAGCGCGGGCATAAATGGGCCGTAAGCATTAAAAATTCGAGCCGTGCGAATATCTACGTTGAATGTATCCACATCGTCAAAATCATTCGCTGCATGTCGCTGTACTGCGCCACTGGTAAATATTTGATCATTGGAAAGCTGGATGACACGGGCTCGATTGCGATGGGCGAGAGTGATCAAATTATTGACGCCGGTAGCGCGATTAAAAAATGCCGGCGCTGAAATATCCGGCTGCTCACTTGGCAAGCCGCCGCTCGTTAGGTTATAGATTTCATCGACGTGAATGTTGATTGGGTCAGCAACGTCCTGCTCCAGCACTTGCAGATCGCCAAAATCTTCCAGGTGATCGAGGTTCGCTCTGCGTCCTTTAAAGAAGTTATCCAAAACGGTAACTTCATGTCCTTCCTTCAGCAGCGCCACGCATAAATTAGTTCCTAAAAATCCTGCTCCACCGGCTACCAGAATTCGTTTTTTTAATGTTGGTATCATTACAACACACCCTTAAAAAGCTAACCGATAGATAAACTGGTATGGCGCTGCGCCGCGTCATCCGATCAAGTGAAAACGCGTACCAACAAAATTCTGATAGGCCCAACTGACATCCGGTTCGCGGGCGACCTGTTTGTCGATCTTCCGTTATAGCGAGATATATGCCAGAGCCGAAGCAACATAGATTTCAAAGCGCTAAACAATATATTTCAAAGCTCGGAGCGATCTCATTTAAAGCCAATAAATGCTGCTTTTTTAGGCAAATTGGCCGAGAGCAAATAGCGGGAGCGGAGGATGTCAAAGTAGCTGGTTATGACGGATCGAAGCATAAAAAAGGTCTTCTAATAATTCATTTTTACACCACTTGTAAGATTTACAGGTTAACCAAGAACCCCGACTCCTAGATTTATTAAAGCTGTACCAGTGTTGCGAATTGCTTCGCTTGACGAGGGAGCATGCTTCGTTCCGGCTTGCAAAAGTTCAAATTGGCATCTGCAGGTTCATCCTGTCACTAAAGACTGAGGTGCCTCACGCCAAACGTCCTTTCGCCTAAGAATATCGACTGGATTTCGCCTTGGGTTAACAACCGAACGGTACGGCTGTCCCTGCCCGGTTAGGGTCTCGATCGCATCTGCGGCAAAACCTAACAAAAACGATATTCGAGGCTCATCTTAATGCGCACAAAAACCCTCGCTTTTCCAAAGTATGTGGTGTTGACAGCCCTGACTTTGACGACCAATGCGCATGCCGCGTCAGAGGGCTGGTACTTGGGTTTGAAAGGTGGTTACACAAAAAATGACCACTCATGCGAGTCGACTGCACTGGAGTGTGACCGTAGCGGAAGCGGCTACGGGATTTTTGGCGGTTATGATTTTAACCGTCGGTTGGGTTTGGAGTTCGGCTATACCGATCTGGGGGATTCTTCGGCGGTTTATCCAGAAATCAGCCTGGACGGTGAAATTTCCGCATTCGACATTTCCGCCAAATACACCCGACAGTTGTTCGGCGAGTCGCAACTATTTGCCAAACTCGGAGCAACTTATTGGCAAGCGGAAGTAAAAGGTTGGGAAGTAAAAGTAGATGGCTCCGGCTTTAGCCCCAATTTCGGTTTGGGTGTCAGCATGCCATTCACGGATCGATTTTCCGCGCGCGTCGAATATCAGTATTTCGGCAAAGTCGGCGACAGCGAACTCGGCCATACCCAACCGAATTTTCTTTCTCTGGGACTGACATGGCATTTCCCGCCGCGCGTAGTGCCTGTGCCTTATCCCCATTCTTTCCTTCCCGAAGAATCCCCAGCTGAGCCCGAAGTTGCCCAGTCCGACACTGGTGCGGATGAGAATTCTTTGGCAGAGGAGAATGCTCTAACAGCAACCGAAGCACCGAGCCAGCCTGAATCTGCTGCAGAAGCCGTGGCTGTCGATTCCACCGCGGAAATTACCAGCGAGCCGCAACAGAAGGATCAGGCGGAACAGCCGCAATTGGCGAAAACCCAAGGGGACGGCCCGATCATTATTGACGACCGCAACCACAGCCCGCTTTTTGCGAGGGGCTCGACGGTGCTGAAAATTAATTACGCGCTGGAAAAAATCGCCGTCGATTTGCTGCGCAGTCCTAATTTGTTTGTGCATATTGTCGTGCATACCGATGACGAAGGCGGCAGCGCGCAGAACCAGCAGCTTGCCAAAGCGCGGGCGGACAAACTTGCGGATTATTTGATATGGCAAGGCGTAAATCCCGATCATATTACTGTGGAGGGAAAAGGCGAGGCCGATCCGGTGGTGAAAAAGAATACCGATGCGGCCCGCGCACGCAATCGACGAGCGGAATTTTTTATTTCCGAAACGCGACCACGTCGTTAATTTTTTATTTCTTGGTTTAGAGGATTTTCCATGAAAGCGTTGCTCGTGCTTTTCACAATGCTTGTACTCGCCGGTTGTAGTGATGACGCCGGTTTCCCCTCGAACGAACCGCCCAGTGCTGTGGTGGAACAACAAAAACCGGGAGAGCAGCAAAAAACCGATATTGATGGCGATGGTATTGGCAACGCCGAGGATAATTGCCCGACCAATCCAAATCCTGATCAAAGTGATATGGATGGTGACGGCTCCGGCGACGAATGCGATAGCGACCTGGACGGTGACAAAATTCTGAACCAGGTGGATAACTGCCCGGATATGGTGAATGCCGATCAAGCCGATATCGACGGCGATGGTACGGGTGATGTTTGTGATACCGACCGCGATGGTGATGGTGTGGCCAACGCTGCGGATAATTGTTCGTTCCTGGCCAATGCCGGACAGGAGGATCTGGACGCGGACGAGCAGGGCGATGCCTGCGACGTGGATCTGGACGGCGATACCATCCTCAACAGCGAAGACAATTGTCCTTTGGTCGCCAACGCCAATCAGACGGACACCGACGAAGATGGCGTTGGCAATGCCTGTGATGCCAATACCGATACCGATGGTGACGGTGTGGACGACGGCAAAGACAACTGCCCGGCCATGGCCAATGCCGACCAGGCGGACTTTGATGACGACGGTGCCGGTGACGTTTGCGATGGCGATATCGACGGCGACGGTGTGGAGAACGCCAGCGACAACTGCCGGTTGATTGCCAATACCGAGCAGGAAGATGCGGACAGCGACGGCGCGGGCGATGTATGCGATACCGATATTGACGGCGATACCGTGGCCAACGCGGCGGATAACTGTCCGCTCGACGCCAATACCGATCAAACGGATCTCGACGAGGACGGCATAGGCGACGCTTGTGATACCGACAGCGACGGTGACGGCGTGGACGACGCTATCGATAATTGTCCCTTGGTCGCCAACGCCAAACAGACCGACAGCGATAGTGACGACCAGGGCGACGCTTGCGATACGGATTTGGACGGCGACGGTGTGGAAAATGACGTGGACAATTGTCCTGCCACGGCCAATAAGGATCAAACCGACGCGGACGACGATGGTATGGGAGACGCCTGCGACGGCAATACCGATACCGACAGCGATGGCGTGGATAACGCATCCGACAACTGTCCTTTTGTCGCTAACCCCGACCAGGAAGATTTGGACGGCGACGACACCGGCGACGCCTGTGACAGCGACCTGGACGCCGACGGTGTGATGAACGGGGTGGATAACTGCCCCGAAATCGCCAACGCCCGTCAACAGGATTTCGATAAAGATGGGCGAGGGGACGCGTGTGACGACGACACCGATGGCGACGGCATCACCAACGATCTCGACAACTGTCCGGCAGCGGTGAATGCCGGACAGGAAGATCTTGATGGCGACGACATCGGCGACGCCTGCGAC
>DJFQ01000148.1:0-11561 GCA_002432095.1 Marinagarivorans sp. UBA5868
CGTCGATGGCGCTGTTCCCTTATCCCTTACCAATCGCATCACGGTTACCAGCGATGCGCATAGCTGGAACGCTGCTGGGGTGCTGACGGCCACGCCGAAAATTAAAATAAATCGCAACACAACGCCCGATGGGCCATTTTCCCAGGTGCGAATTGGTTTTGCGCCCNNCCAAGCGATTTGAATCTGGATACAAATGGCGATGGCATCATGGATGCCGCGCGCCTTGGCACTACTGCCATGGGATTACGCTTTGGTCGCTTGCGGCTGGACGATTCCTACGGCCCCGAAACGGCCAATCTGCCGGTGATTTTCCGCACGGAATATTGGGATGGCAGCGAATGGAGACAAAATCGCGACGACAGTTGCACACAGATTGCGCTTGCAAGAATTCGCTATCCGGGTGGCCCTATTAATGTGGTGGCCAACCGCAGTCCGGCGGTGGGCGCTGGCAGCACCACCGGCACCTACGCCAATCTCAACGCCACCGCAGTGGCTTTTACCACTGGCGATGCCGGACATTCTTTTACCGCGCCGGGCGCTGGCAATACGGGATCGGTGCGTGTGCAAACGGATTTAACGGATTATCCCTGGCTGAGGTTTGACTGGAACAGCGACGGCAATTTTTCCGATTCCAGTCTCCCGGATGCGCATTTTANNTAATAATTCCCGCTTGAGTTGTTCATATCCCTCGGTAAAACGTGCGCCCATTTGCGCCTCCCGATGATCGAAACCAAACGCCCGACGTTTGATGGCCAACACCGGCGGTGCCTGAATACGTTTGGCAATCGCCATGCCCTGATACAGCTTCCACCAGCGCTCCAGGTCGGCAATAAAACTCGCAGAGTCTGGAAATAACACTTGGATATCGCCTTCATAGGCTAATTGTTTTGCCAATTCGCCATCTTTATACCAGCGCAAATTATCCTCTGGTGTTGCGCGCTGCCAGCGCTCTACCCAACTGCGAAATAGCGCATCGTGGTAAGGGTAGAAGAGAGGATCGCCCTGATCTTTATCCACATTTTGTTGTGCACTCAATTCTGCGGAGGGTTTGATTTTGATGGTACCTTGAGGAATGACCTCCCGTCCGTAAACCTCCTTATTAAGAAATTCCGCCAGCGCGTAAATTTCGCCTTTCCATAAGTCCGCCAGGTTCGCGAGAAAACCGCCGAGATCACCGTAAAGTGTGCTGTATCCAACGGTGGTTTCCGATTTATTGGCATTACAACTAAACGCCCCACCGTACGCCGCCGCAACCCCGGCGAGAATTCGTGATGAGCGATCTCGCGCCTGAATATTTTCTCGCACAAAGCCGGATACCTGCAGTTGCAGTTTGCCACCGCTGTAAAGAAACTCTGCCTGCTCCAATTGTGCAACGGTCGTATCCACCGCCGGTTGAATGGGAATCTCAGTAAAAGGGCAATCCAGATTTTCCGCCAGGGCGCGGCTGAGCTTGCGGGTAGTCATGGAAGTGAAAGGGCCGGGCATGCTCACCAACAATAACTTTTCCGCTGGCAACAGCGTGCGATAAAGCGCCGCAGCCACGGCGGAATCAATACCGCCGGATACACCCACGACCACTTTGTTTAAACCAATCCGCTCCATAAATTTGCGTGTGCCATATTGAATGGCCGCGAATTGTTGCGCCGTGGAATCTTCGGCCCAGGCGCCGGGTACAGACGCACCGATGTTTGCCGCAGGATGTTGCACATCCAGCACGTCCTCGGCAAAGGCCTTTGCCTGCTGCACAACGTGGCCTTGGGCGTTGTAAACGCAGCTGCTGCCATCGAAGGTAAAAAGCGTTTTGGCGTTGTCCTGCAGGCCGCAAGCGTTTACATAAAACAGCGGCAGGCCGTATTTTTTTGCCTGCGCGGAAAATACCCGGTTGCGTTTGTGATTTTTGTTAAAGGTGTAAGGAGAGCTGCTGATATTAATTAACAGCTCCGCGCCTTTTGTCGCTTGGAGCGCCAGCGGGGAAATGGCGTAGTCCTCGTCCCAGCCGTCTTCGCATAATATGCAGCCGAGTTTACCCAGTCGGCTTGGTACAGGCTGGATCAATTCATCCAAAGGCAACTTAAGTTCGTAAGCGAGTTTGCGCGGGTCGTGAAAATGGCGATTATCATCAAACTCACGGTAATTGGGCATAAGGGTTTTGATGAAAAAATCCTGCCCGGTAACCGGATGGGCAATAAAGCTGCCGTTTTCCGCAACAAATAACGCATTGTATTTTCGCTCGCGTCCGTCTTCGTTTTTTTTCTGCGGCTCCAAAGCGATATTGCCGAAGACAACGGTAATACCTTGGCTCGCTGCGCAGATTTTGTCGCCCCAGCTTTCACACTCCCGCAGAAACGCGCTGCGCTCCCATTCGTCCCCAATTAAATAACCCGGCACACACATTTCCGGCAACAGCAGAAGGTCTATCTGATCGCGTCGCGCTTGCTCGATATGCTCAAGTATTTGTTGACCGTTGCTGGCCGGTTGGCCGGGAATTACATCAAGTTGAACGAGGCGTATTTTCATATTTCTTCTCGCTTGGAAATGCAAACGGGCGCTGATGCGCCCGTTCCTGGGTTGTTAAGCAGTACACCAGCTTGCCGTTTTAGAACTCCATGCGGAAGCCCGCATAAAATTGCATAGAGGTAAAGTCTTCATAGCCAAATGTTTTGCGCAACCCAGCGTAAGCGCTGGAGCCGCGAGGGAGCACCGTGCTGAAGCCGAGGCCGAGCTGGTAATAAAGCGAATCCGGCTCTTCCGCTTCCAAAGCAAACGACAAGCTGTTTTCCGGCGCGAAAGCGAAGCTGCCGGTCATCAAGTCCTGGTCCGTATTTAAATCCGCAATCAGATTTAAATCCAAATTGGGAATGATTACCCCCCAGCTGGTGTTGAACGCATAGGTGCTTTGCACACCTGTTTCAAATACCCAACGGTCAATGGACTGATCGCCCAGTACCACCTCCCAACCGCCAGCGCCATTATCCGCATAACCTTTGATTTCTGAGCTGGAAAAATTCAGTCGCGCCCGCGGATAAATGGAAAGGGCATTGTGCGCCCACAGATATTGCGCCTGGGTGCTAAAGAATAATTCGCTGCCGCTGGTTTCACCTTCAGTGGTTGCGGTGAAATTCTCTACTTCCTCCGCGCCGTAGGCAATTTTGCGCGAAATATCGATATTGCTGCTGGAATAACCCAACTGCACGTCTAATGAAAAATTGCCGCGGTTGTAAGTGGTGTAGCCGATAAAGGTGTAAATATCCGCGGATACTTCGCCACCGTCATCTTTGTAGTCCAGATCGTTACCCGTCCAGCCGCCGGCGGCACCGATAAACCAGTCATTGCTCAGCGCATAATCGGCGCCGAGGGTAAGGGCATTAGAGGTGTAATCGAAGCCGGCTTCATAAAGGGTTCGATCTTTTTCCGCATCTTCCAATTGCACGCTGGCGAACACACCGAATTTGGCCATCAGTCCATCTTCATCACCCGCTGCGCCGCCGCTTGGTTGAGACGACCAGGACAACCGATTGCGCGACGCGGTGTTGATGCCTTGACCAAGCTGGCTCAAGCGCGCGCCGACGATATCGCCTTGAAGTTTGGAGGCATTGGTACCAAGGCGTTTGAGGGCTAGAGTTTCTTCCGGAGAAATCTGTTGAATGGCTTCCGCACGAGCATCTTCGCTCATGCTCAGCAAACCAGAGCAGCGATCCGCCAAGCTTTGGGTGCCTGGACTGGCTTCGTCACGATTGAACTCAGGACTGGTTAATTCGCCGCAGATAATGTCCAACGCCTGGGCGACGCTGTAGTTATTGGGGCCTTCCGCATTGTTGCTGATGGTATTGGGGACGACATAAATTTCGACGTCGCCGACTGCTTCTTCCTGTTGCTCCGAGTCGTCCCGAACCAGATAGGTGAAGCGGATAAATTCAGGTTCTGTGCTGCCTACCCCCGCATTGGGAACTACTTGAATACCGCCGTCGCTGTTTACCGTCACAGTGGCGTTTTCCGGCTGGCCGATATCATCAACGACAATTAAGCCATCTCCATCCGGGTCAGAGTCGTTGGCGAGCACGTTAATTGTGACGGATACCCCGGTGGGAATCGTGCGCGTGTCAGGGTTGGCAACCGGAGGTGCGGCGTTAGCCAAAGGAGAAGCGAGCAGTAAACCAACTGGGAGAAGATAGCGAATGTCCATAAACAATCCTTGCTAGGCGTGATGTGATGCAACCGCGAAAAGGGCTGCGAGGTTGAGAAAGGCGGCGATTATAGACCGATTCGCTTGGTGTCTCCAGGGCGTATGACCTTGCAGTCGCCGTTGTGTCAGCGTGTGACGAGCCACTTAAATGGAGGAGCCGAGCCGCTAATCCGGTTTGTGATCCGACGGGCCAAAGAGGCATAATGCGCCCCCTTATTTCAACGCTAAGTTCTTGAGTATGCTGGAAAATCAGACCCTGCCCGCCACCTCCGCCGAGCTGGAGAAAAGCCTGGCCGAGACTTTGCTGGCACATCGGCCAAAGCTGCGCAAATTGTGGCGCGCAGCGCGGGATGCTCAAAACACACCGGAAAATCTGGCAACGCTGGAGCGCAAATTCAGCGCGTTTCTGGAAGAGTCGAATAACCTGCTGGAGAACAAACGGCAAAATCGCCCGCAACTGGAATTCCCGGAAAACCTGCCGGTAAGCGCCCGCCGCGAGGAGATCGCGCGCACCATTTTGGAAAACCAGGTGGTGATACTCGCCGGCGAAACCGGCTCCGGCAAAACCACGCAATTGCCCAAAATCTGCTTGGAAATTGGCCGCGGTTTATACGGTTTGATCGGTCATACACAGCCTCGACGAATTGCCGCCAGCACCGTCGCCAGTCGCATCGCCGAAGAACTACGCGTGCCACTGGGAACGTCGGTGGGCTTTCAAGTCCGCTTTACCGATCAAACCCAGCCTGGCTCGCATATTAAATTGATGACCGACGGAATTTTGCTGGCGGAAATTCAGCACGACCCACTGCTGCTACGTTACGACACTTTAATTATCGATGAGGCCCACGAGCGCAGCCTGAATATCGATTTTCTGCTGGGTTATCTCAAACAAATACTGCCCAAAAGGCCCGATTTAAAGTTGATTGTCACCTCTGCAACGATCGACGTGCAGCGTTTTTCTCGGCATTTCAATGACGCGCCGATTTTGGAAGTCTCCGGTCGTACATATCCGGTGGATATTTTGTACCGCCCCTGGGGCGGGGAATTGGAGGATCAAAGTCAGGCCATTATCGAGGCGATCCAGGAAATTCTCACGCTGCCGCACAGCGGTCACGGCGACATACTGGTGTTTCTCGCTGGCGAACGCGAAATTCGCGAAACCGCGTTGGCGCTCCGCAAGGCAGAATTTCCGCATTTGGAAGTATTACCGCTGTATGCGCGTCTGAGTCTTGCAGAACAAAACCGGGTTTTTCAGGGACACCGAGGCCGGCGCGTAGTACTGGCCACCAATGTTGCGGAAACCTCCATTACGGTCCCCGGAATCGGTTTTGTCATCGATCCGGGTTATGCGCGCATCAGCCGTTATAGCGTGCGCACAAAAGTGCAACGTCTTCCCATAGAGCCGATATCCCAGGCCAGTGCCAATCAGCGTGCCGGTCGCTGTGGGCGGGTGAGCAATGGTGTGTGCATTCGGTTATACGCAGAGGAAGATTTCCTCCAGCGTCCGGAATTTACCGACGCGGAAATTCTGCGCACGAATCTGGCCTCCGTAGTGTTGCAGATGTTGCATCTGGGGATCGGCGATATTCGCAAATTTCCGTTTGTTGAACCGCCGGATTCCAAATACATCAGCGATGGCTATCGACTGCTGGAGGAGTTGCAGGCCGTTAACAGCAAAGGACAATTAACCGCCGTCGGCAAACAGTTGGCAGGTCTGCCCTTAGATCCACAGCTGGCGCGCATGGTGTTGGAAGGACAAAAGCAGGGCGCTTTGCGCGAGGTTTTGATCATCGTCGCGGCCTTGACCATCCAGGATCCCCGTGAGCGCCCGGCGGAAAAACAACAGGCTGCGGATGAAAAACACCGGCGCTTTTGGGACGAGAATTCCGATTTTCTCGCTTACCTCAATTTGTGGAATTACGCCGAACAGCAGCGTCAGGATTTATCGCAAAATCAATGGCGCAAACAAAGTGCGCGGGAATTTCTTTCGCATTTGCGCCTGCGCGAATGGCGCGAGCTCCACCACCAAATACGTCTTGCGTGCAAACCGCTAGGTTTTAAGGAAAGCCAGGATCCAGCCACATATCCGGCGTTGCACAAAGCGTTGCTCGCCGGATTGTTGGGCAACATTGGGGTGAAAAACGACGAGCCCGGTGAGTTGCAGTACCTCGGCGCCCGCAATCGCAAATTTTCGATTTTTCCCGGCTCGTCGCAATTCAAAAAAAAACCCCGCTGGCTGATGGCGGCGGAGCTGCTGGAAACATCCAAACTTTACGCACACCGTGTTGCCAAGGTGGAACCTGAGTGGATTTTGGAGCTCGGCCAGCACTTATTGAAACATCACTATTACGAGCCGCACTACAACGCCAAAAGTGGGCAGGTATTGGCATATGACCGAGTTACGCTCTTCGGTTTGACGTTGGCGGAGAAGAAAACCGTTAATTACAGCCACATCAATGGTGAAGAGGCGAGGGCGGTCTTCATTCGCTCGGCGCTGGTCGAAGGTAGTTATGGCCAGCATCCTTCACGCCAGGAGCGTGGGATCAAATCCTCCAATAAAGACGACTTTTTTATCTACAACCAACAGCAAATTGCGGAAGTGCATGACCTGGAAGCAAAATCCCGCCGCAAGGATATTCTGGTGGATGATGAGGTGATCTTCCGCTTTTATGACGAACGCATTCCGGCCCAGGTAATCAATTTCGCGGGTTTTGAACACTGGCGTAAAGAGGCGGAAAAACAGCAGCCAGATTTATTGTGGATTTCCCGCGATTTGCTGATGCAACACGGCGCGGAAGGTATCACCGAAGCCCAATTCCCCGCGTCTATGACCATCGAAGGCATGACCCTGCCGCTGACCTATCACTTTGAACCGGGACACCCGGACGATGGAGTCAGCATTGGTGTCCCTGCGAGCGTGTTACATACCCTTCCGGAAGCGCGGTTAGAGTGGTTAGTACCCGGATTTCTGCGCGACAAATGCATTACCTTAATTAAAAGTCTGCCCAAACAATGGCGCAAACAATTTGTGCCGGTGCCGCATTATGTCGATCAGATAATGCCGCGCCTGAAACCCGGCAATCAACCGTTGCTGCAAGCCTTGCAACACGAGCTGGAGCGTTTGCTGGGCAAACCACTGCCAAAAGATCTGTGGCAGGGGATAGAGCTGGATTCGTTTTATCGCATGAATATTCATGTGCTCGATGAGCGAGGCAAAATTCTGGATCGGGATCGCGACCTGCAAACCCTGCGCGAACGTTATCGCGGCCATGTGCAAAATACCTTGCAAAAAGTTGGCGAAAATATTGAACGAGATTCCATAACCCATTGGGATTTTGGCACTCTGGAAACCTCCCGCACGTTAAAACGCGGTGCCGTTCAGGTGCGCGCATTTCCGGCGTTGGTGGTGGAGCAACAGTCCGTCGCGCTGCGACTATTGGATAATCCGTTGGAGGCTGAGCAGGAGAGTGTACGCGGGGTGGTGGCGCTGTTGATGGTGCAGTTAAACACCAGTGTGAAATACCTGCAAAAGGATCTGCTTAAAAATAAAGACATGGCACTGAGTATTATGAATCTAGGCCGCCGTGATGACGTGGTGCAGGATCTGATTCGCGGCGCGGTGTATCGAGCTTGTCTGGAGGGTTTTGCCTTACCCCGCGACGCTGAGGCGTTTGCGACAGCCCTGTCCCGCGGTAAAAATACGTTGGTGCAACTCGCTAACCAGTATGAAACCCTGCTGCTGGAAATATTGGATCTGGTGGTGCAAATCCGCAAAAAAATGAAAACGACGGCCAATCAATTGCTGCTCGCCGCTACCTTTGCCGATATTCAACAGCAAATGGAACAGTTGATTTTTAAAGGCTTTATGAGCGAAGTGTCGTGGGAATGGCTGGAACAATATCCGCGCTATCTCAAAGCCATTCTGGTGAGGCTGGAAAAGGCCCCGATGGATATCCAAAAAGATAAAGTGGCCACTCGACAGTTGCACCAGTATTGGGAAAAACACAACGCACGGCTGCACAAGGATGGTGAAGCGGTCTACCGCCAGCATGTAAGTTGGCGGCATTACCGCTGGATGCTGGAGGAATTTCGCGTATCGCTGTTTGCGCAGACGCTGAAAACACGGGCGCCGGTGTCGGAAAAACGCCTGGACAAATTGTGGGAGGAAAGCCAGCAAAACTAACCTCGGAACGGATTTTTTGGGGGCAAAAAATGCCTTGCAATTTGTCGTCGGTCAAATCCGCATCCAAGTCCGGCTTTGTTGGGGTGACAAGTCTCGGAAAGCCGGATTATGATTGCGGCCGTTCCCTCTACTTTCCCCCTAAAGGACTCTCCCATGAGCACCTCCTACCCTTGGCTTTTTTCCCGCATCGGCGACTTCGACCAAGTGCTGCTGCGATCTGGCGAAGATTTGAAACATCTGGATGAGCTCGATCCAAAGCTGTGGGCGGCGCTGGCGTGCCCGGTAAAAGGTTTGTTTTTCGATGAAAAAACGCTGAATCTCATCGACGTCGATAATGATGGCCGGGTGCGAGTTCCTGAGATTCTCAAGGCGGTAAATTGGGCGACTCGCTGCTTAAAAAATCCCGACTTGTTGCTGCAGCCGGCAGCGGAGATTCCTCTCGCGGAAGTGAATGAAGCCGACCCGGATGGCGCCGCTATATTGGCGAGTGCAAAAACCATGTTGCAGTTTCTTGGCAAACCGGCGGAAGGGGTAATCACCCTGGCGGATGCCGAGTCTCAGCAAGCGGCGATCGCGGTGGCGCCGTTAAATGGCGATGGTATTGTGCTGGCCGATTCCACCAACGATGTTGAGTTGAAAACGCTGATTGGAGAAATTCAGGCCGCTTTTCCCGGAATTATTGATGCATCCGGCAAACCCGGCATTGACCTCCCGGCGGTGGAGAAATTTTATGCCTCCGTGCGCGCGCGTTCGACTTGGCTGGAGCAAGGAAATACCGATTGGTTGAGATCGGTGGATTGCAAAACCGCTTACGCCGCGTTGAGTGCGGTACGCGAGAAAATCGACGATTATTTCAGCCGCTGCCGAGCCAGCCGGTTTGATCCGCGCGCGGTGGAACAGCTTAACCAGCCGGTGGCCGCGTGGACGGCATTGTCCGCAGCGGAACTGTCCGCGGACTGTCACGAATTTGCCGACTTTCCCCTGGCCCTGGTGACCTCTGATGCCATTCTGCCTTTGAATGATGGTGTTAATCCGGCGTGGGAGCCAGCGGTCGCTCAATTCAAGCGCGATGTCGTAATTCCCCTGATCGGCGACAAATCCACGTTGTCCTTGGCAGAGTGGCAAGATCTGAAACAGCGTTTTGACACCTTTCAGTCTTGGCTTACTGGTGAGGGAGGCAAAGAAGTTGCTGGGCTGACCACGGAGCGCATTGCGCAGATATTGCAGGGGAGCCAACACAAAGAAGCGCTGGAGGAATTAATTCGCCAGGACTTGGCGGTGCAGCCCCAGGTCAAAGCGTTTGCCGCTGTGGAAAAACTATTGCGTTTCCGCTTGCACCTTAAGTCGCTGCTTAACAACTTCGTCAACTTTACCGAGTTTTATTCCAATGAAAGCCGCGCGGTATTCGAAGCCGGTACTCTCTATCTCGACGGCCGCGCTTGCGAGCTGTGTATTGAAGTATACGATCCTGCCAAACACGCCACCCTTGCGGGACTGAGTAAATGTTTTCTCGCCTACTGCGATTGCACCCGTCCCGATGGAGCGAAAAAAAGCATAGTGGCCGCCTTCACTGGCGGGGATTCGGATTATCTGCTTGTCGGCCGTAACGGTGTGTTTTACGACCGTGCCGGTCGGGATTGGGATGCGACCATCACCAAGCTGATCGAAAACCCCATCAGCATTCCCCAGGCATTTTTCTCGCCCTATAAAAAGTTAATCCGTTTTGTTGAGGAGCGTGCAGCGAAAAGTGCGTCCAGTGCGGAAACCTCAAGCCAGACCATGCTGCAAAGCACAACAGAGAAAACGCTAACCACCAAGGATCCCGCTGCGGTACAAGCAGCGCCGAAACCGAAATTCGATATCGGCGTGGTGGCTGCGTTGGGTGTTGCCGTTGGCGGCGTCACCACCGCCCTCGGTTTGTTGCTGCAAGCTTTTTTTGGCCTCGGCTGGTTGATGCCGCTGGGTCTTTTAGGGCTTTTGTTATTGATCAGCGGACCTTCAGTCTTTATCGCCTGGTTGAAGTTGCGTCAGAGAAACCTCGGGCCGATTCTCGATGCCTCCGGGTGGGCTGTAAACGGCCAAGTCAAAATCAACGTGCCCTTTGGTGGTAAGTTGACCGAGGTCGCCAAATTGCCGCCGGGGTCACGTCGCAATCTGGCCGATCCTTATGCGGAAAAGAAAAAGCCGTGGGGCGCGATACTGGTTCTGTTGCTGGTATTGATTGCGCTCGGCGTAGGTGGCTGGTGCCTCATGACCGGCAAGTGTCCGTGGATCCCTCGTCCGGCACCTGTGGCCAGCCCTGAGGTGCCGGCGAACCCGTCTTAGATTTGGCCTGCTGCCACTTTTCGAATGGGCCGCATTGCGGCCCTTTTTTCTCTAACTCGTTATTAACTGTCACCTTGTGCGGCTATTATTTCGCGTGCCCGAACCGGGCGTGGCTGTATTGCAATAAGGTCTTTTCGGTTACGGGTTTGTCATCTGCTTGTCATATTTGCGGCCTATATTGCGCGCCGGTTGTCATATTTCGTTCATAAAAATGTCATTTTATCCGCCACCTTGGCGTGGCTTTTTCATTTGGGGAGTGTCTATGAAAAACAAATTAAGTGTGCTCGTTACCTTGGCTGGTCTTGCCCCTGCAATAGCCATGGCGGAAATCTCGTGGTACGGCAAGGCCAATGTTTCATTGGAATGGGTAGACGAGGGTGAGGAAAGCCATTCGGCGCTGGAAAGCAACGCGTCGAGAATCGGCATTAAGGGTTCTGAGACGCTCAATGATTCCGTAGAAGCCATTTATCAGTTCGAATACGAAGCCAACATTGACGACAACAATGAAGACGCGTTGGAACAACGTAATATTTTTGTCGGTGTGAAAGGAAATTTTGGTCAGGTGATTGGTGGTCATTTCGATACCGCTCTCAAAGCGGCGCAAAACAAAGTGGATTTGTTTAATGATTTGCGCGGCGATATTAAAAACTTCATAACACCGAACGACAATCGCGCGGACAATACCGTGATGTATTCATCGCCTTCCGCCAGTGGATTTGTGGCGCATTTGGCGTATATGTCCAGCGAGGACGAAGAGCGAGATGACGGCAAATCCGTCGCGCTGACGTATACCTTAGAAGGTCTTTATTTAGCATTGGCTTTCGATCAGGACGTGGAAGCCGAAAATGCCGAAGCTTTGCGTGCGGTCGC
>DJFQ01000148.1:11625-16823 GCA_002432095.1 Marinagarivorans sp. UBA5868
GGGCAATCTGATATCGCATTTAATTACGACGAGGTGGAAGTTCTCGACGAAATGGTGCAGCTGTACACCGATGAAAGCGATTCAATGAGCGTTGGGGTGGATTACAAAGTCAGCAAAAACTTTATGGTTTATGGGTTCTATACCGATATTTCCGCCGAGGCTGAAGAAGTGGCGGAAGAAGTGGTCGACAACAGCTATGCCGGTATTGGGGTGGATTTCCGGTTTTAAAAAAGGGAGCGAAAGCTCCCTTTTTTTATTTGGATTTCTGCAGACCTATTTTTTCCACCAGCGGCGAGAAAACGCCAAGCCGGCCAGCACCAGCAAAAATTCGCTACCAGGAGTGCCGCTTTTTTTCTTCTTCGCTGGTGGCGGCGGACTTTGTTTGATTGCCATTACCGGTTCCAGATCGGCAGCGGTATCGACTGCGGGATCAGTTACGGTTATTCGATAAATCATCACGCGGTTTTCATCAGTGATGGGTGCTTCATTGGTCAGATCTTGTTGTGTGTAATCCACCAATGGAAGTTCCATAAACGCAGTGTTTATGCCCATATTGATTACATGAAGTTCATTGATTTCATCAATGACATTCATTCCATCGCCTATGACTTGGCCGAAAACCGTAAATCCGTCATTTTGGTTATCAAGATTCCATCGGTCGCCACTGTTGTCAGCAACGTTAAAAAACCATTCCGAGGTGGCACTGTTAGGATTGTTGCCTAATTTTGCCATAGCAATCGTGCCGCGTTGGTTGGAAAGTACTGGTTCGTTGATAATTGGGGGCAGGGTTTGTATATGTGGAGTACTAAGTATTTTATCCAATGCGCTGTAATCCGCGTCATAAGCATAGCCACCGCCTTGCACAACACGTCCTTTTACGGAGCGATGAATAAACGTGTCGCTGTAGGCTCCGTCCTCAACATAAGCAAGAAAATTCTCCACCGTCTCTGGCGTGTATTCATCAAATAGATTGACCTCAAAGTTGCCTAAGCTGGTCTCGAATCTTACGATTGTGGCATCGGCGTTACTTGCAGCAAAAAGAGCGCTGGCGAGCACGGTGGCTTTCAAAGCGTTGGATAACATGGATTTTCTCGTCGAAGGTTCATGGGAAACGGCGGGGCAATTTAGCAAATTGCCAGCGCGGGGTAAGTAAAAAAGTGTGGCGCGATTAAAGAGTCAATCGCGAGGTGGTGGCGCCTCAGCGTCAGGTGTAGGTGTCGTGGGCAAGGCGGTCATAACGGAAGCCACTTGTTCGGGTGGCGCGGGACGGCGGGGCAGACCGGCGGCAACTGTGATGGTAGTTTGCAGATGCCGAATAAAACGCCGGCAGTTGCCGCAGATAAACAGGTGCAGGTACCAGCCCGGCAATTTGTACCAGGGAATCTTCCGATCGAGAAAATGACTGCCGTGTTCGGCGACATCGCGACACTTCAGCATTGGCCGGTCTCCTGGTAACGGTCGATAACATGCATGAGTTTTACCCGTGCTCTGTGCAGGAGCACTCGGACATTGGAGTCGCTGATGTCCAGATTATTACAAATCTCCCCCAGCTCCATTTGCTCCAAATCGCGCAGCACAAACACGGCCTTCTGCATGGGTGGCAGCTGCTCCAGAGTGCGTTCGATGCAAAGCCGCAGCTGTTCCTCTTCCAGCAGACTGCGAGGATTTTCCATATGCCAATGCCCCGGCGCTTCCCGCCAGTGGCCGTCGTTGTGGAAGCGGTCAAGAAAGTTCGGCGCAGCTTCTTCCAAGGCGTCCAGTGAAACGGTGCGAGACTCTTTGCGCAAACGGGTTTTGGCGTGATTGCTAACGATGGTGAATAACCAGGTTTTGATGCTGCTGCGGCCTTCGAAGGCGGGCAGTGCCTTATACGCCGAAATCCACGCTTCCTGAACGACTTCATCTGCCAATGCACTACCCACGATCGAACGCGCCACGGTGAGCAAAGTATCGTGGTACGTCGTTACCAGACGCGAGAAACACCCGTGATCTTGCTGGCGCAACTGGTCGAGCAGGGGAGGTGAGTTGAAATCGGCAGGAATATCCGGCATGCCTGATCCCGTAACGGCAGTTGGAAGGAGAGCGCAATATAGTGCTCGCACGCCGAAGGTTCAAAACTTTTCCCGCCTTTAAGACGGGAGCGGCCTGATTATTGGTAAACCCGCACGTAGTCGATTTCGTAGGTGGCGGGAAAGGGTGTGTTTGCCGGGTTGCCGCCGTTGTTGCCACCAATGGCCAAGTTGATCAGCACGTACATGGGTTTATCGCGGAATGGGTTGCTGCCGTCAGGATTTACCGTTTGACTGATATTGGTGACATTCATCAATACATCATCCACATACAGGCGGATACTCTGCGCGTCCCAGTCGGCGCGCCACACATGGAACCGCGATTCCCAATCCGGGTGTTGATAGCGCAGCGCCGTGATAGATCGGGTGGCCGAATCCCACGCGGCGGACCACGCATCGCTGTTGTTGGCCTTCCACGCGACGTTGGCGAGGATTTTATTTTGGTAGTACTCCATGATGTCGATCTCGCCGTTTTCGGGCCATTTGCCGTTCCCCAGCATCCAGAACGCCGGCCATAAACCATCACGCGTCTGAATACGCGCACGCATCTCAAAACGGCCGTAGGTCCAGCTGACTTTCCCGCGAGTATGCAGGCTGGCGGAGGTATAGGCTGCGCCCATGTAATTTTCTCTGCGCGCTGTAATGGTCAAAACGCCGTTGGCTATATTGACGTTTTCCGGCCGTGCGACGGTGTAGTATTGGACCTCGTTGTTGCGCACCAGCCCCTGCTCGTAACTCCAGTAACTGTTATCCGGCAGGCCCTGGCCGTTAAATTCATCGGACCAAACCAGCGAATACTGTTTCTGCCCCGGAACAAGCTCCAGTCGCCACTGCTGATTTTGCGCNNCCCACATTTTCGATACGCCATTGCTGATGGTTTTCTCCCAGGTAACTGTACTGACGAATATCGCCACCGTCTGCGGTATTGCGATCCCACAGATCCAATGATTTGCCACTGTGGAAAGGCAAGATGGCGTAATAACCGTTTTGCAAATCCACCACCTCAAATTGCTGATTGGCTTTGCCGGTAAAAGCCCACTGCATGATGTTGGCGCCGTTCTCAATGCTCTCATCGGACACATCCATCGGCAAATTGCTGAGCCGGTTATAAATGAAATAACGACCCGTGGTTACCGCTGCTGCCGTGCCGGAAGATGAACTGCTGGAACTTGAAGAGCTGGATGAACTGGAAGAATTTGAGGAGCTGGACGAGCTGCTGGAGCTGGACGAACTACTGGAAGAAGAACTTTCATTGCCTGGTGTGCCGCCGCAGCCACTTAACCAGGCCATCATCAAGGTCACCAGCAGCCAACAAAGGCCGGGTTGAGAGTTGCGCATAATCCTCACCGCTGAATTGTTATTGGAACGGATGGCGGGATTATCGGACAGATTGGTCGCGAGCGACGCGAACCGGGTGGCAAATTCAGCGAAACAGGTGCACCAGTCCCTGGCGACCTTTAAGAAGCGTGTTAGCGGGCGTAGTTGAGCACGGCCACGTAGTGCATTTCGGTGGGTTGATTCTCGACAAAACCGGGGATAAACCGGCTTTGTTTCAACGCATCTTCAACAACACTCGCATCCCTCTTACCGCTGCCGCGGGCGTCCAATGTACTCACTTTCGCAACCTCACCATTGGGCGATACAACACCCATAACCCTCGTCAGTCGGCCGTCGGCGAAAAATGCTTGGCCTTTTGCCCAATCATTTTTTACGTACTGCTGAAACCACGCTTGCTGATCCAAACGTTCCTGCGGAGCGAAATAGCTCACCCCGTGCTGGTTCTGCAAAGTTCCCAGGTTAGGCAATAGCACTATGTCCGGTTGGTCGCCGGAGCGCGAATACACCACGCGAAACTGCATGCGCACCGGCACTGCTTTGCCATCAATTTCCGCGGGATCGAATGTGGCTTTTTCCAGCGCGCTAATGGTTTGCTGCTGAAGATTGGCGATTTTGGGGTTCTGATAACACTGAATATTGTCCAGGTCGCCGGAAACGCTGACATCAGTTTGACAGTAAACGGCGAGAGTTTTGTGGCCACCTTCAAATTCAGTGGGCAACGCGACTGTCGCAGTCAGTTCGCTGAGTGCATCACCAAAGCGCGCAGGTTTAGCGGAGGCTTCTGCGCTGCTCAACATCGGCAGGCCAAAACCGATCAACACCAAACTCTTGATCAAATTGTTAATGGACCGGTGTTGCATAGATTTATCCTCATATTAGAGCTGGACCAGAATCAGCACTATATTATTTCGGTAAGCCCGTATTCGGAGTAGCCCCTGTTTTGGGCAAGGAGCCCTACGCTGGGGCAGATCTGGTCATCTATTGGTAAGCCTATCAGACGCCTAGCACAGTATTGTTAAGAATTTGTGACAATTTATAGGCTTGTTGTGTATAGAAACGCTTTGTGAAAATACATTTTTGTTCGATCAAAAATAAAAAAAGCCGCTCAGGGAGCGGCTTTAACCGTAGGGAGAGAGGAAAGAACGGTTAGAAAGAGTAGGCGAATTCGATGCTCAATCCAGTCCCCACCTCACGTTCGAGAATGGTGACTTTTTTGTCATCGCTATTGACCTGTTCATAAGTGCGGTTTTCATTGAGCAGATTTGTCGCTTTGAGTTTTGTGGTGATGTTGGAGGTCGGATAAAAGCTGTAGACCAGATCCAAAGATGCAAAAGGTTGCTCAAAAGCATCGTCGTGGCCATCGGAGCGGGCGGCGTAATACACCCGCTCGCCGAAAATATTAAACACGGTAGATACGCTGTGCATGCCGTTATCCGAGTCATAACCCAATTGGGCATTGACGACGTATTCCGAGTGACCGGTCATACTCCGCTTGATATTGGCGTAACCCTCGCCAGCCGGCGACACGATTTCGGATTTGCTCAGCGTGACATTGCTGGAAAGGAAAAAGCCCGCGCCTATGTCTTTTAAGCCTTCCAGCTCTACGCCGTAGATTTCCCCCGACTCAGCATTGTAGAAAGTCAGCTCAATATTATTATCGGAACCTGGCCGGCGGCTCTGTTCGATGGGGTCGAGCAGATCTTTGTAGAACAGCGATACTGTGAAATTATCGCCGCTGGAATAAAACCATTCGGTGCGCAGATCGAAATGATCGATCTGTGAACTGATTAA
>DJFQ01000148.1:16831-22513 GCA_002432095.1 Marinagarivorans sp. UBA5868
CGCAAATCGGGACGCACGACTGTCTGGCTGGCGGACAAGCGAACTTGAAAATTATCCGTGCCCATAAAGCCTTCGTTCATATAGGTGAGGGCAAGAGATGGATACCAGTCGTCTTCCTTCAACGCCAAGCTTTGCGACTCAAACTGCAGCTCATCAATGCGTTTTTGAACGTAGCTATAATCCAACAAGTCCAGTGGCATCAATGCCTGACGGAAATTCTCGTAGCGCGCACCGGCGGTCAATCGCCAACGATAATCCCAGGTCAAGTCCATCATGCCGTAACCGGCCTCGGTTATTTGCCCTGCAATATAGCTTTCCGTGCCCAAGCCGCTGCCCATGCTGAAAGAGAAATTGTTGTCGAGATTGCGGATATTGCCGGACGACAGAACAGTTCCAGGTGTTCCAGTCAATACATCACCGGTTACACCGGCAGCGTTGATGTTTGCGGTATAGCCGTAATATTCGCGGGATTTGTCATTGTAGTTGTAGCCGCTGGAAAAGGTGATTTCTGCCTTGCCCATATTGACCGGCAAGTGCACGTTGAGGCCGCGGCTGCGGACATTATCTTCCATCTCCAAAAAAGCAAAAGTTGCAGCGGACGTGGCCGACAATACAGACCGACTGATTTCCTCGCCATTTGTTAAATTAATTTCGCGAGCGCCCTGCACACGGACTTGATGGGGAATATCCGTAGTGGCTTCTGCGTCGGAGCTAAACCAATCGACACGAATATCGCCGAGAAAATCACCGCTGAGTTGATCGAAAGTGTGTTCGCCCAGCGCTTGCAATACCAATAATTCACGTTGCTCATAGCGGGTATCGTAATTGACAAATTCCTCCCCAGAACCGGCTTCGAATGAGGAATTGTTTCCGGTCTGAATCATCGCTTCGCTTTCGGTGTTGCGAATAAGGTAGCTGTTAAGCGCGATCTCGTGGTCGTCCTGATAGGTAAGGCCAGCGTTGATTGAGCCGAGTTCTTTGATTTCGTCGACGCTACGACGGGTTGCGGAGAAATTCCTGTCCGGCGCGCCTATACCTTGTTCTTTGTAATTTTTGTTGCGCGACTCGTCGTCGCGGGCAGCGCTCAATACTAGGCCAAGAGTCAAATCATTGGTGAGATCCCAGGAATTTCCGAGATCCAGGCCGAGGCTGTAATCCAGCGGAAGAGATTTTTCTTGAATGTCGATATCGCGATCCAGTGAAAGCGCCAAGCCACGATTGATCTGCTCGGCTTCTGCAGCACTCACATTGCGGCGATCACGAATTTGTTCCGTTGTTAATGATCCGCCCGCGTTTAAATACAAGGCATCACTAATTGCACCGGGCATTCCTCGGTCGTCGCCTTGATGAAACAAGGCGCCATCAGAGCTCTCTGAATGAGTGCCTGTGCCGATTGTCAGTTGGAACAAAAGATCTTCCGGGACGCTTTTGGTGCGGATATCAATATTGCCGCCACCGAAAGCGGCGGGCAGATCCGGTGACCAAGCTTTTTGAATTTTCAGTGAATCCACAATCGCAGTGGGAATGACGTCGAGTGGCAATACGTTGCGCGTCAGCTCTGGTGAAGGAACCGCCGCACCGTTAAGTTGTGTGCTGGAATAACGCTCGCCCAAGCTGCGCACGTAAACATATTGATCTTCAATCAAAGTCACGCCCGTGACACGCAGCAGCGCGGATGCCACGTCAGAATCGCCTGCGCGGGAAATTTGTTCGCTGCCGAGCAAATCTGCGGCAAAAGGTTGGTCCATTCTTTCATCGATAATGGACTGCGCACTGCTTTTGAGTCGGCCGAGTACCAGCACTTCCTCGATGGCTGGTGCGGAAATGTCTTGATCTTGCGCTTGCGCAGGATTGACGTTCACTGCCATCAATATCGGCGTAGAGACCGCGAGATAGAGCCTGCGGTGTTTGTGGATTGAAATTGGCATGGTGAGAAAACCTTCAATACAAGTTGACTGGATGCGTACCCGTGTCAGCAATGAGGCGCCCGCAGGCGCCTCAAAGTTGCGAACAATTGCCAGGAATGTTTACTCTGCAAGTCCTACCGTCCAGCCCGCTGTCCAGTCATTGTCCGCGCTGACCGCGCCGATAAAATCCACCGCGTCAAAGAAGGAACTGTCGCCTTCCTCACCCAAAGCCGGAACCGCAGCAGCAGCAAAGGAATCCTGCAACGCGCTCACGTCGAAAACAGGGATAGTGATGGCCGCGTCATTGCCATCGGTAAACGCTGCGGCTGTGATATATGAGCGAGGGTTTGTAGCCAATCCTTCCAGCACAGTCACTGGCAAGGTTCCTGTTTCAGAGCCGTCGATGATGATGTTGTTGGTGTTGGGGTCTGTGTCTAACCAGGAAGCCAAAGAGAATGCGCTGTTGGCAGGATCGACACCTTCTTTAAGTGCCTCGGTGCAAGCAATCAGGTTGCTTGCTGCAGCAGACCATCCTGCAATTGCGCCAGCCACAGTCTCTGGACCTTCGGTGTCATCAATCTCAAAACATTCGTTGGAAGCCATGTCAGCAGTGTTTGACGTGATGATCGAGTTGTACAACTCGAAAAACGTACCTTCACGGAAAAGCACACCTTCTGAATCGCCTTTGCTGGACGGGAAGCTACCGCCGTTGCGATCAACTCCAGAAGTGACGCAGGTAAGGTTGGAAATTCTGCCTTTGGTAAATGGCGGAATATTATCGGCCCGGTTTTCCCCGGTATTGTCGGCCTCGATACAATTGTTGGCGCCGTCTGGATTCACGGCAAGAGCAAATTGAATATCGCCCACCCAACCTTCGGAAAAGTCAAAAGTGTCATCGCCGACGTTTACTCCGACAACGTATTTGAGGTCCACGGCGCCGCCAAACATTTCGAAGCCGTCATCCTGCGTGGTGTAAGTTTGAACGTATTCGATGGTCGTTCCAGAACCGACCGCATTTAATGTAAGGGCATTTAGCTCACTGCCTTCAACAACCGCAAAACCAGCGTGCTTAATGACGACGTATCGCAGAGTTCCAGAATTCTCAGCATTGTTGTTACCACCGTAAGTCGCCGGGCGGCCTTCCGCAGTGACATGACAGTTGTGTGGGTTGTTGCCGGAGGCCATGCGCTGAGCATCGGTGCATTTGTTGGTCAAGCCGTTGCCGTTGATTTGCACACCACCCCACAGTCCGCGATCACCCTCGTCCGCAGCATCGTCGCGCAGATCTATCACGGAGCTAAAAATAATCGGCTTCGCCGCAGTGCCTTCGGCAACGATGCGAGAGCCGCGGGCAATGCGCACATAGTCAGCAGAGTTGGAAAACGCGATGCGTGCACCAGCGGCGACAGAGAGCGTAGGGCCTTCGCCATTTTGTGGAACGCGAACGCCAGACGCAGCGGAATTGGCGTCTACGTCTTCGCCAATAAACAAGCTGTCTTCAAAAATATGCAAGCCGTTGTTGGCGAGCTCTGGAATAAACAGGTCTTCACTGATGGAGTTGCTGTCACTTACGAAACTGGCGGAGTAGGTGCAGTTGGGCGTGTTGTAGGAGCCGCGAAATGTTTGACCAGAAACACTATAGCTGGCGCAGGGATTGGTTTCGCCACCGCCATTGCCCGGATTGGTAATGGTGTCTCCGACCGAGTTGTCGACATGGGTTGGCTGCAGATTAATGTCGCCACTGTCACAAGCCATCAGCGCCAATGCCAAAGCATTCATAACAAACAGGGTCTTTACTTTCATGACTTACACGTCTCCGAACGGTTGTGAAATTACCGTGCAACACAGTTGCACCAGGACGAGAGCCAATGGAAAGACCGGACGTTTACCGCATGCCTTGGAAGAGGCTATTTTTGAGGGATTCGCCTAGTATCGGTCCACGCTCCCGGACCAAACTTGGCGCAAATAATTGATGAATTGTGTGACACTTGTGAGACAGAAATGTGAAGCTTGTATGACAGCCGTGTAACAGACGGGAAGGAGCCGCAATGAGCGGCCTCGCTTTTATTTAATCGTGAAAATTCCTTGGGCGTTGGGAATTTAAGGGTATCCAAAAAATTTATGTAGCTTCTAAAATTCCACTAGCCGCGTAAAAATTTTTCGGCATACCAGCAACTTGCTTCTATGACATAGTCCTGACTTCTTGCCCACGCCATTCCGTGGCGCACCAGTTTTTCCGCAAATCCTTTGCCTCGAAATTCCGGTGGTACGTAGGTGCGATAAAAATCGATTGTTGTTTTGCCCGCAGGATTGGTTTCCAGCGCGTATTCCAGCACCGCCTGGTGCTTCTCAAAATCCAGAATAAAGCGACGTTGTTCTGGTTGATGCTGAATGTCGATATTGTGCGTTGTCATAGAAATACCTTAGCTGTTCCAATAGGTAATCCGCTCTTGCAGGCTTGGACGTACCCGCTCCTCGGGTTTTTCCCGGTAACTACCAACATAAATAAAACCGGCAATCCGATGATGGTCTTCCATATTCAAAAGAGCGTGAACTTTTTTGTTGTAGCCATACCACTCTGTCAACCACTGCGCGCCAAATCCCATAGTGTGCGCTGCGAGCAGAAGATTTTGACAGGCGGCGCCAGCGGAGAGCACCTGCTCCCACTCGGAAATTTTAACGTGGGGACCGGCAGTGGAAATGACTGCGATCACTAAGGGGGCGCGAGTGAGCAGTTCGGCTTGGAACTGCAAGAGTTTGTCCGTTGCCTCCGGATTTTCTTCTCTATAAATAGCTGCCAACTCGCGGCTGAAATCGGCGCGCGCCGCACCTTGGAATATCACAAAACGCCAGGGGCCGAGTTTGCCGTGATCGGGCACTCGGTGGGCGGCTTGTAATAGAGTTTGCAGTTGCTCGGAAGTGGGACCCGGTTCACTCATATCTTTGGCGGAAACGGAACGACGGCTTGTAATGATGTCGAGCAAACTCATGGGAACTCCTTACCGGGCAGCTAAGAATTAGAGTAGAAAAGCGCGGCAGCATAGCGCTGTGCGGCAGCCCGCTCAATCTCTACAACGCTGCGCGGGGGAGGGGTCTTGGGTATAATGCCGCCCTTTGTTCGCAGGTCCCGGAGACACAATGACCGTTCGCACCCGTATTGCGCCATCCCCCACTGGTGATCCCCACGTCGGCACAGCCTACATCGCGCTGTTTAATTACTGCTTCGCTCGCCAGCACGGCGGACAATTTCTGTTGCGTATCGAGGACACCGATCAGGCGCGCTCCACCGCGCGATCCGAGCAGGCCATTCTGCAATCACTGCGCTGGTTGGGCCTGGAATGGGACGAGGGGCCGGATGTCGGGGGTTCTTGCGGCCCTTATCGGCAGAGCGAGCGTAAGGACATCTACGCCCAATACGCTGAGCAGCTGCTGGCCTCCGGTCACGCCTTCCGCTGTTATCGCACCACCGCTGAGTTGGACGAGCTGCGCGAGGCGCGCAAAGTGCAGGGCTTGCATACGGCGCTCAAACCCAGCGACTTGCAATTAACAGAAGACGAATTGAAGCGCCGGGAAGGGGCGGGTGAGCCTTTCGTCGTGCGTATGAAAGTACCGGAAGAAGCCGGCCCTTGCCCGGTGCCGGATATGTTGCGCGGCACTATCGAGCTCGACTGGAGCCAGGTGGATGCGCAGATTCTGCTCAAATCCGACGGTATGCCCACCTATCATTTGGCGAACGTCGTGGACGATCATCTGATGGGCATCACCCACGTGATCC
>DJFQ01000169.1 GCA_002432095.1 Marinagarivorans sp. UBA5868
AAAAGAGGATTTTTCATAAAAAATCCAGCGTGATTTATTAATTAAGATAAGGTCAGGTTGAATCTAAGATAATTAAGTAAAATCTGGATAAAAATAAGATGTTAAAAAAAGAATAAAAACCAGGTAAATCAAATTAACCGATTTTTGTTTGCAATCATCTGTGTGCTTATTTAATCAGTATTTTCAGATGCTATTGATATGACGATAATACGATAGCAGGAATAACGTGTGAATAGATCCGAATGGATGTTTGAGTCTCTGGGCTGAAAAACAATAACAGAGCGGATTTTTTATCCTGTGATCATTCTCACCAACACAGCGATTTCACGCCTGTTAATGTCGGTATGACAATTTAGGATTTTTGCTGTTTATTGGATAAATCGAAGTGAAATGAAAGTTCTTGGGCAAACAATTGCTCGCTCGTTGATATTTCCAGCGAAGTAATTTTTTTTTGTGAGTTTATTTAACCCAGTGCTCCGACACTTTTGCAAAATATTTTCCGTCGACTGGGTGCCTTGAGCGGCTTGCATTTGCTGTGCTCGTAAGCCTGATCGGTGCCTTCACCCAGCGGATCTATCGCTGCCGAACTTAGCGTGGCAACCAACCGAATCGCCGTAGATGATGTGGTAAAGTGCAGCCGACTTTGACTAACGATGCGATCGCTTTCCTGGAATGTCTTCTCCCTCAATGAGCCGTCAGGCCCGCCACATTGCCTTGATCGTCGGCGGCGCCTTTTTTATGGTGCTGCTCGACAGTGCCATCATCGCCACATCCCTGCCGCGCATGGCGCAGACGTTTGGTGTTGAACCCATCGAGCTGAGCATCGGCATCAGCATTTATCTGGTGTCCGTTGCTGCGTTCGTCCCGCTTTCTGGCTGGTTGTCCGACCGGTATGGTGCGCGGCGAATTTTCCTGGTTTCAATTATCGTGTTTGTAGGGGCATCGCTGGCGTGTGGCATGGCGGATACCCTCAGCGGGTTCGTGCTAGCGCGTGCAGTGCAGGGGCTGGGCGGCGCACTGATGACGCCCATCGGCCGGGTCATCGTTCTTAATCACGCACCCAAGAACGAACTGGTACGGGCTATGGCCTATATCACTTGGCCGGCACTTACCGCGCCAGTAATCGGTCCGGTGGTGGGTGGTTTTATCACTACGTATTTTTCCTGGCGGTGGAATTTTTGGATCAATTTGCCGATCGGGTTATTCGCCTGGATATTGGTTTGGCGAATTGTTCCGGCTACGCCCCCTGTTGGCCGCCGGCCGTTCGATCCGTTGGGATTTGTTTTGTCGGCGGCGGCACTGGTTGCGCTTTTGATAGGGCTTGAATCGATTGCCCACCGGTGGATGACGGTAACTCATTCAGTTGTTCTGGTGGCCATCGGGGTGATTTTAGGGGTGGCGGCGGTTTATCACCTGCGCCGAACGCCACAGCCATTGCTGGATCTGCGCACATTTAAAGTTCCTACATTTGCCATCACCAGCGTTCACGCCGGCACCTATGTGCGTATTGGTATTAATGCCACTCCATTTTTGTTGCCATTGCTGTTTCAGCTGGGCTTTGGTTACACACCGCTGGAAGCCGGCACCTATGTGCTGGTGTATTTCCTCGGTAATTTGGGTATGAAGAGTATTACCACCGCCTCGTTGCGCTGGTTTGGTTTTCGTAATGTGCTGGTGATCAATGGTGTGTTGTGTGGACTATTCGTCGCGGTGTGCGGATTTTTTTCCCCGGATATGGGCAAGTTTTGGATTATGGCCATATTGCTGTGCGCCGGGCTTACACGGTCGATGCAATACACCGCTTTGAACACGCTTGGTTTTGCCGATATTCCGGGAAATCTGCGCAGCTCTGCCGCTACGCTCAATTCGATGCTGATGCAGGTTTCGATGGTTCTGGCGATTGCGTTTAGTGCCTTGTTATTAAACGGTTCGCGTTTTCTGGCGCAGCGTGATGCGGTGGCGCCGCCAGATTTTGCCGTCGCTTTTGTCGCCATGGGATTGCTGGTGGTGGGAGCTTCTTTAGTGTTTGTGAAGTTGCCGAAGGATGCCGGGGCAGAGGTGTCGGGTCACGATGGGATCTAGGGAAAATATTCTGCGCCGAGTGAACGACTAAGTCAGACCTCTTCTCCACCCCTCGATGCAATCAATTCTTTCGAGTTCTGCCAATTGCGAAATAACAAGGGCTGAATTCTGCCGTCCGTTAATTGTGCCTTTGCCACCACCTCGCTAATGCGCTGATGGTGGGGACTTTTGTCGCAGACCGGGTCGGCGTTGCTGGCATCGCCAGTGAGCATAAACGCTTGGCAGCGGCAGCCGCCTAGATCTTTTTCCTTTTCCGGGCAGGTGCGGCAGGGTTCGCGCATCCATGTGTCACCGCGAAACCAATTAAAGCCTGGAGAATCGCGCCAGATGTCGGCGATGCTCCAGTCACGCACATTGGGAAACTGCAGAGGTAATTGCCTGGCGCTGTGGCAGGGTAGCGCAGTGCCATCCGGTGTAATGGTGAGAAAGATATTGCCCCAGCCATTCATACAGCGTTTAGGTCGATTTTCGTAATAATCGGGCACTACAAAAATGATTTTCATGCGCTCGCCGAATTTTTCCCGGTAGTACTGCACAACGGCTTCGGCATCCTGCAGTTGTTGGCGTGAGGGCAATAATTGTTCGCGATTGTGAAACGCCCAGCCGTAATATTGGGTATTAGCCAATTCCACATAGTCGGCTTGTAATTCGGCGGAGAGGTCGAGTATGCGGTCGACATGGTCGATATTTTGTCGATGCAGAACAAAATTCAGCACCATGGGATAACCCTGGCGTTTAATTTCTTTTGCCATCGCAATTTTTTGCGCAAATGCTTTCTTGCTGCCGGCAAAAAAGTCATTTAACTCTGCATCGCTTGCTTGAAAACTCACTTGAATATGGTCGAGCCCCGCCTCTTTTAACGCGGCGATTTTGGCAGCACTCATGCCAATGCCGGAGGTAATGAGGTTGGTGTAATAACCGAGTTGGCGACCTTCCGCCACCAGTTCGATTAAGTCGTCGCGCACCAAGGGTTCGCCACCGGAAAATCCCAGCTGCACGGCGCCGAGTTTGCGCGCTTCGGCCATAACGCGAAACCAGGTTTCGGTGTCGAGTTCGTCTTTTATTTGGGATATTTCAATAGGGTTGGAGCAATAGGGGCATTGCAATGGACAGCGGTAGGTGAGTTCGGCGAGAAGCCAAAAGGGCGGGGTACTCATGGGCTATCTTTTTCATATGTTCGCAGCCCGCTACGGAGGTCCACCAACAGCGTTCGGGACCGCAGCGCGTATCTCCATGTAAGCTCCCTCACCAACGTCCTGTTGGTGAGGGTCCCGACAGCCATTGCTGAACCTCCTTCGCTCAGTGCCGTGTTTAAATATCTTAGGTGGCGATGCCTAATCATGTACCAGCCATCTCTTTTCGAAGGCCACCGAAAGAAATTCAAGAACATCCTGCTCCAGATTTTCTGCCTCGGGAAACCTACGTTTTAATTCGTCGATAATGTCTTGAATGGTAATGTCGCCGTCGCACAGAGACAGTATTTCCCCGCCGCTGAAATTCAGTTTGATCATGCCTTCGGGATACAGCAAAACGTAAGCTTGCTGGGCATCCTCCCATTGCAAGCGGAAATGGGCATTGATGTGGGGAATCCAGCCCATTTGCAGAGATACTGAGTCAGTCATATCGAGGTATCTCGCATTTCTGGTAGAGCGGTATTGTGGTACGGCGGTGTGTTGTGAACATAGGCCATGGTCATGGCATCCAACATGGTCCACAAAATATCGAGTTTAAATTGCAGAATATCGAGAGCGCGTTCTTGCTGTTCGCGGGTGACAAAATAATCCAATGTTACGCGCAGCCCGTGTTCCACATCGCGGCGCGCTTCATTCAGTCGTCCGCGAAAATAGTGATAACCAGCGGGTTCGATCCAGGTGTAGTGGGTGGGCCAATTATCCAGGCGTTTTTGGTGAATGTCCGGCGCAAATAATTCCGTGAGTGATGAACACGCCGCTTCTTGCCAGGTGGCGCGGCGGGCAAAATTGAGATAAGCGTCCACCGCAAATCGCACGCCGGGAAGCAGGTGTCGGTGGTTTAATAATTCCTCTCGTTGTATGCCGCAGGCTTCGCCCAGGCGCAGCCAGGCTTCGATGCCACCTTGTTCGCCCTCGCGGCCGTCGTGGTCGATGATGCGTTGTACCCAAAGGCGCCGCGCGTCCCGATCTTCGCAGTTCGCCAATATTGCCGCGTCTTTTATAGGAATGGTGGTTTGATAATAAAAACGGTTGGCGACCCAGCCGCGAATTTGTTCCGGTGTGCAGCGACCGCTGTTCATGGCCACCTGAAACGGATGATGAATATGGTAGCGCGCACCTTTGGCTCGCAGGCGCGCCTCAAATTCGCTGCGGGACCAGGGTTTTACCTGTGTCATCGGCTAAACTCCAGTTCCATTCCATCGTAGGCGACTTCGATATTACGGGCGGTGAGTTCGGCGCGCTCGGGTGAGTCTTCGTCAAGGATTGGGTTGGTGTTATTAATATGGATCAGGATTTTCCGGGGCTTTTGTATTTGATCGAGCACTTCGATCATGCCGCCAGGCCCGCATTGCGGCAGGTGTCCCATAGCGCTTGCCGGTTTGTTGCCAACTCCAGCAACTGTCATTTCGTCCTCACGCCAGAAGGTGCCGTCTACCAGCAGGCAATCCGCCTCGCGCATCAAAGCCAGCAAATGTTCTTCCACCATGCCCAGGCCCGGCGCATAAAAAACACGTTTATTATTTCGTATGTCCTCAATGATAACGCCGATATTATCGCCCGACGCAGGATTATTGCGGTGTGGCGAGTAAGGCGGTGCTTTACTGGTGAGCGGAACGGGAATAAAACGTAAACCGTCTATGCTATCGATGGTAAAAGGCTCATCAAAGTCGATGCGATGCCGATGTATTCCGCCGTTCCAGGAATCCAAAATACGAAAAATAGGAAAGCCCGTAGTGAGATCTTCGTAAACGCAGTCGGTGCAATAAATCTGATGCGGACAACCCTCTCGCAGCATAAGCAGGCCAGTGGTGTGGTCGATCTGACTGTCCATATAAATGATGGCAGCAATGCCTGTGTCGCGTTTGCCTTGACGTGGCAATATTGCGGGAAAGGCTTCCAGCTGAGCACGAATATCGGGTGACGTATTGAATAAAACCCAACGCCGGTTATCAGTGCTGACGGCGATAGAGGATTGGGTGCGAGAAGTGGCGTTGATGGCGCCGGTACGCATGCGGTGACAATTGAAACAATTGCAGTTCCACTGCGGAAAGCCGCCTCCCGCCGCAGAGCCTAAAATTCTGATTTTCATCGAAAATGCGGCCGGCCTTGCGACCGAGCCGCTACTGCTCAGCGATTGCTGAAATACATGGTGACTTCAAAACCGATGCGCAGATCTTCAAAGGATGGTTTAGTCCACATGGATAAATCCTCCGCTTAGTTATGTTATCAAACATATTTATCTGCCTAAGGCTTAAGCAGCGGCAGACCATAACGTCCTGTCAATCAGCTACTCCGTGAGTCATTGTGGCGGAACAAAAAACAGATGGCAGTGCGTTTGTTCACGTATGGATTAAAAGACCCGTACACACAAGCCTAGCCTGCGTGTACGGAAAAAACTTAAACAATCGGTGGGTCCGTTTCGCGAATGTAGAAGCGGTGTGTTGCAAGAACCGATTTGAAACTTTTGTAACCGTCGTTCCATTGATTATCACCCACTATAAAAATGGCTGAATCGATGGATCCGTCTGGGAGCGTGGCGGGGATTCCGGCGGCGGTTAGAAGATCTGCACCTTTGCCGATGGCAAGAATCGGTTTGCAGTGGCGGTATTGCAAGCGAACGAATTCCAAAGCGTGGGCGTCGCGGGATAATTTTTTACAGGATTCTTCACCGCCGGCAATCACCACCGCATCGTAGAGTACCGAAGGCCCGGCATCGAGGGAAATTTCGATGTCCATTTTGCCACCGTCTGCCGTCATGATTTTTCCTAGCCGGCTGCCAACGATGCGTGGAACAGCTCCTTCTTGCAGCAGGGCGGCGTAAATTCCCTCCACAGCCTCGGCCATTACGCCCTCTCCGGCCAGAATGGCAACATTGCGCGTTGCGATTTCGATTTGGCCGGGACGCGAGAGTAGGGACAGCGCCGGAGACGGTGGATACGTTGGCATGGGTTTATCAGTGGCCAGCGGCAGCGCTGGCGGTACGTCCATTCCCAATCCTTCAGCGACGGAAGATGCAAGTCGCAGATCCACATTGGCGAGCAGCGCGAGCGCGCGATTTCGCACGGCAACAACCTGGCAACGTGTCAGCTCAAACCGGAATGCGTTAATGATGTGGTTTTGTTCCACCTCGGTCTGACTGATCCAAAAAAGACGAGCTTGCGAATAGTGGTCGGCAAATAACTCGGGTTTGCCGCGAACTTTGTCTTCTGAAATGCGTTCGGGAAAACTACGGAAACCTGCAGCTCCCGCCTGGAAGGGACAGCCGCCTGCTAAGGAGTTTGGTTCGTAGCTGACGCGACCGCGATTAATTGCCTGGCGGTGCAAGCCGTCACGTTGATTGTTGTGAATTTGCGCAACAGGTGTATTGATGGGGATCTCATGGAAATTAGGCCCGCCCAGACGGGTAAGCTGAGTATCCACATAGGAGTGAATGCGGCCTTGCAGCAACGGGTCGTTGGTAAAATCCAGACCGGGAATAATATGTGCGGTACAGAAGGCTACTTGTTCGGTTTCCGCAAAGAAATTATCCGGGTTGCGATTCAGCACCATTTTCCCCACCGGGGTCACCGGCACCATTTCTTCGGGAACAATTTTGGTTGGATCGAGAATATCAAATGGAAATTGTGCAGCTTGCTCTTCCGTGAATATTTGCAGCCCCAGTTCCCACTCTGGAAATGCACCTGCTTCGATGGATTCCCATAAATCGCGGCGGTGAAAATCCGGGTCGGCACCACCGAGTTTAACGGCCTCATCCCAGACTAGCGAGTGGGTACCGGCCAAGGGGGTCCAATGGAATTTGCAAAAGACGGATTCACCAGCAGCGTTTACCAACCGAAAGGTGTGGACACCGAAACCCTGCATCATGCGATAACTGCGTGGAATGGCACGGTCGGACATCACCCACATCAACATATGGGCGGATTCGGGAGATAACGAAACAAAATCCCAAAAGGTGTCGTG
>DJFQ01000022.1 GCA_002432095.1 Marinagarivorans sp. UBA5868
GGAATATATTCCGCTTTCCATTTGCCATCTGCGCCGACAAACAGGTTTTCGCCTGCGCGTACGCCCATCACGGCAATCGGTAATACGCCTTCATTATTTTTGGCAAAGACGATGGCGAATTCGTGGCAGGCATTGGGGAATTCCACAGCGGTGAGCGGAACGGAATGAATACCTTTGGCAAAATCAAATCGGTCGGAGCCGACAATAGACCAACCGGCATGGCGCTGTTTATTGACTGGGGTGACGTTTTTATAAAACAACAGAGTGTTCGACATTTTATTCTCCTGTTATGGTCTTCCCTGCTGGACACACCTCGACGATGACAATCCCTGCGGGGCAAAAAGACGAATGCGGAGCGGCTTCAGGCCCGCTCCGGGGCCCCGTAAGGTATCACTGTCGACGTTANNCTGCTCTCATATAGCGATAACTCATAAATGCCGGGTGTTATTAATCTCTAATTAGATAGATTAGTTTGTCCTATAGCCTCCCCGCTCAACGCGTGCCCAAAGGCTCGCTGCTAGTATGAAACGGTGACAGTTCACATTTTTTATGTGACATGGTGCGGTGCCACATCATCGCGATTCCCAACAAACTTGAGCGGCGCTATGCAATTTCACCCGGCGGTCAATCCCGACCTCGTGGAAGGCGAGTCCCAGCGGGCGGAAAGTCATTCCGGCCCTGCGGACGACCATTCCGACCGCCAGAGTCTGGCCACGGTGCGCAAGCGATTTTTCGTCGCCAATGCCGACCGCCTGCACCGCACGCGTATGGCACTGAATCATCAGCAGGACGTGTTCCTGTGTGCGCTGCCGCTGTTGTTTCACTGCAACCATCCCATGCTCCCGGGTTTTGTCAGCCACAGCACGCCGGCCGGGATTAGTGGTTTTCGTCCCGGCAAAACCGACCTCAACTATGCCAAATCCATTGCCCGCAGTTTTGTACTCTCCGGTGGGTACCACGGTGAGGACATCTGGTCGATTTTTCTAATGGGCAGCGTCGGCACCCTGGCGCAAAGCAGTCACAGCGATTTTGATATCTGGCTGTGCCATCGACCCGATCTGTCCAAAGCCGCTCTCGCGGAATTGGAACAAAAATGCCAGCGCATCAGTAAATGGGCGAAGACGCTGCGTTTGGATGTGCATTTCTTTTTAATGGACTGCGACGCCTTCCGCGCGGGAACACAGCTCACGCTAGACGCCGAGTCCAGTGGCAGCGCACAGCGCTTGCTGTTGCTCGACGAGTTTTATCGCACGGCACTCCACCTCGCCGGCCGCCAGCCTTTATGGTGGTTTGTGCCGGCGACACAGGAAGCCGACTACGACCATCAGGCTCGCGAACTGCTGGACCGGCGCTTTGTTCGTCCCGACACGGTGCTGGATTTTGGCCCGGTAACACCGATTCCCGACGGCGAATTTATCGGGGCAGGCATTTGGCAGCTCTACAAGGCGATCGCGTCTCCCTACAAGTCGGTGCTTAAGCTGCTGCTGCTCGAAGCCTACGTGCATGACTATCCGGCTATCGACCCGCTGGCGCTGGACTACAAAACCCAGATCTACACCGCAGATCGCGATATCAACGACCTCGACCCCTACGTCATGGTTTACCGGCGTATTGAGCGCTATCTCACTGGCCAGGGCGATCTAAGTCGCCTGGAACTGGCGCGTCGCTGCTTGTACTTTAAGGTCAATAAACCTTTGTCGCGTCCGCCCGGCCAGCGCGCCAAGTCCTGGCAGCGGGAGTTGTTGGAATCGTTGGTAGCAGAGTGGGGCTGGACACCAGATTACCTGCGCCTGCTGGATCAGCGCGCCGAGTGGAAAACCCTGCGGGTCAAAGAGGAGCGGGGCCAGCTGGTCACCGCGCTCAATCACAGTTACGGCATGCTGCTGGATTTTGTTCAGCGCAGCCGCGCCGCGCGCTCAATTTCCGCCGAGGAACTCAATGAGCTCGGTCGCAAACTGCAAGCCTCTTTCGAACGCCGCCCAGGGAAACTGGAATGGATCAATCCCGGCATCTCCAAAGATCTGAGCGAACCGGCTTTAACGTTTGTGGAAGGTCGTTCCATTGAGAACGATGCCCGCAACGAGACGGGGGTTTGGCAGCTTTTCTCCCGGGAGGACGAGACCAATGTGCTGCTGCGACAGACGCAGAGTCCCGTGGAACTGCTGTTCTGGTGCCATATAAACGGCATTATCGACGGTCACGCGCGCCTGGATATAGGTCAGGCACCTTCAACCAATGAAAGCCAACTCCGGCGCACCCTCGCCCGAATACGCCAGTGGCTACCGCTGCCCATGGCGGCGCCCGCGACTGATGCCTTCAAGCGTCCCGCCACTCCTACGCATGTGTTGCTGTTGCTGAATGTGGCGGCGGAGACGCCCTCGCCATTCGGCACACATGTCCACCGCCTGAGCAACAACAGCGATGCCCTGCACTATGGCGGCATGGAGGAAAATCTGGTGGCCAGCGTCGATGTGCTGGTGCGCAACTCCTGGCAGGAGCTCACCTGCCAAAGGTTTGAGGGGACGAGTGCACTGCTACAAGCGCTACAGGCTTACTTGGCGCTATGTCTGCCCGGCACTCACCAAGCACCGCCGCAATTGGAGATCGACTGCCTGGGTACCGCCCACGCGGCATTGATCGCCCAACGTGTGCGGCAGTGGTTCCACGAAATCAGCGCCTGCTATTACAGCGGCACCAAACCCGCCACCACCCGCTACTTATTTACCCTGGCGGGGCGTTATTACAGTCTGCAATTCCAGGGACCCAAGCTGGTCATTCTCACTCACAAAGACCCGGAGCAGCTGCTGCATTACCTGGGAGAAGCCCAGCGGCGCTACAGCCCGGTGGTGGTGGACAGCTACGCTTTGCACAACCATCCGCTCAAGCTCATCGCTCGCCGCGTCTCCGCCCGGGCCGTGCATGTGTTCTTTCGCCGCCGCCAGCGCCGCATGGACCTTTACGTTATGGACGAGCGAGGTTCTCTCGTACAGTTCCAAAGCGACTACACCCCCAAGCTCAACTCGCTCAACAGTCTGCATGTATTTCTGCGCACCGTCCTACAGCACGTGAGCACCGATCAGAGCCGCGAGATGGGCGGCGACTTTGGCGTTCATCCCATCGAATTTCACGAGTTACGCGAAGACGACCATCATCACCTATCGTTGATTCCCCGCGTAATTACGCCGGGGGATGACGCCTCACAGTTACTCAGTTTGACCGCCCGAGTGGTGTGCAATGACCAGGGGTTGTTCGAGTACGACTTTTATTGTGAGCAGCAGACGTTTGCCTGGGCGCAACTGCGTCAGGATGTGTTCTACGCCACCGCCCAGTACATACTCAGTCGCCGCGAGCACGGCGAGCGCTATCCTGTGTTCATCACCGATTTGAATCTGGAAGCGTGCCGCGAGCAGCTCAGCTCCAGCAAAGAGTTGCAGATCAGCCATTACCTGCGCATCAAAATAGATTTGGAGCGACGCCTGAGTCTGGCGCTGAAAGCCTTAAGCTGACCCAGCGAATTCTTGAGTTGATCCCCGCACACTTCTAAAATCCCCACCCCGGTCAGCTACCCTGACTGCCCTTGCCACCCTGCACCTACGCGCCCACCCAAGGCAGGTTTAATGCATCTTTCGGTCATCATCTCCACCTACAACTCCCCCGCCTGGCTGGAAAAAGTGCTGTGGGGCTACAGCGGCCAGACTCACAAGGATTTCGAGGTAATCATCGCCGATGACGGCTCCGATTCACGCACGGCGGAACTGCTAGAGCGTATGCGTGGCGAAACCGGTCTGACCATTCGCCACGTCTGGCAAGAAGATAAAGGTTTCCGTAAATGCCGCATTCTCAACAAAGCGGTGCTCCAGGCGCAGCATGACTATTTGATATTTACGGACGGCGACTGTATTCCGCGGCGGGACTTCCTCCAGGTTCACCACGATGAGGCGCGGCCCGGTTATTACCTTTCCGGGGGATATTTCAAACTGCCCATGGACACCAGCCGCGCCATAGGCAAAGACGACATCCTTAGCGGCCGCTGTTTTGACATCGGCTGGTTGCGCCAGCATGGCCTTAGTTTCTGGCGCAAACGCTACAAAATTTCCCTGGGGCCGACCGCAGCCCGAGTGATGAATCATCTCACCACCACTAAGTGCAATTTCAAGGGATCGAATGCCTCAGTGTGGAAAGCGGATGTGCTCAAAGTGAACGGTTTCGACGAACGCATGCCCTGGGGCGGCGAAGACCGGGAATTCGGCGTGCGCCTGAGCAATGCCGGCGTCATCCCTAAACATGTCCGTTTTAACGCCATCGTGATTCACTTGGACCACAGCCGCGGCTACGTCGACCCCGAGCGGGTCAATGCCAACCGCAACCTGCGCATAGCCAATGAGAAAAGCAAAGTCACTATCACCGATTTTGGTATTCGCCAGCTGGGTGATGAGGACTGACGTCCCCCGCGGATGAGCCGAAACCCGACGGGTGTCGAACCCCCATCATTTCAGATTGGCGAGCCCGTCGAACCCCAGCCAAAAGCAGCGCAGGACAAAAAAAGCCGGGGAGGACTGGCCTCGCCGGCAGCAACGGAGTCAACTCGGTAAATGCTTACATTGTCGGCGGGCAGGCGCCAATCGTGCCGCCGCCATTAGTGGACGGCAGTTCGCCGTTTAGCTGCCGCAGAATGTTGGTGGATTTCTGCGTGATGAAATTCAGCAGGCCCGGATCGGGTCCATAGATACCGGCACCGCGACCGCCGGTGTTGTTGCTGTTCGCCGGCAGACCCTGCTCCAGCGACAAGCGGAATTCGTCGTAGGTGAAGAATTTCGTCGGATCGTTCTGGACATAGTCATCAATCAAATTGGCGAGATTTTCGATTTTCGGCCGCATCACCTGCGGGTTGTAATAGTTGTCGATCAGGCCGCGCAGCTCCTGGCGATAGCGCTCACGCAGCTCGGCATCCTTGAGAATGACGTCGAGCATGGGGCGCGCTGGATTGGCGTCGTGGATCGGGTTGTCGAT
>DJFQ01000101.1:0-6536 GCA_002432095.1 Marinagarivorans sp. UBA5868
GCCGAGCGGCCACTTAAACCTTTTTTGCCAAAGGGGTTTTTGTCATCGTAGTTAAAGGCAAAGCCTGGCCGCGCCACCTGTTCTAAAAAGCCTTTCACCAACGCAGGCATATCGCCAAGCCAAAGCGGGAAAAATAATATGAGGTGCTCCGCCCATTTAATATCCTCCTGTGCCTGTCCTAAGGTCTGGGGAACACTGCCTTTTTGCCAATCCTCCTGGCTGCGCAACAGTGGAAATTCCAACTCTGCTATGGTGATTTGACGAACCTGATGACCGGCCTCAGTCGCTCCCTCACAGTAGGCCTGCGCCAATGCATTGCACAAATGGTGAGGGGCGGAATCAGGGTGGCCTTGAATCACCACTATACGTTTGCTCATAGGTTGCTCCGACTATGCAATGAATGAAATAACGCAAATGACAAGAACATGGTTAAAACGAAGCGATCAGCATAGCTGATCAAGAAACGTTCGAGAAGGTATTGGCATTGAACAGATAAAAAGCAACACGAAGATTAGTGGGCAATAACGTTCAGAAGAGAAAACCGCCACGCGAACAGCTGTCACGCAGCGGGATTATCGTGAGATTAGCGGAGTTTGTATGCGGTTACGGTATTACTAAAGAAATTGGGTACAACCAACAGATTTTTGCTCCGGCTATAAGCAAAATCCGCCGTGTTAATTCCAGTCTCTAAAGAATCCAGCAATAACGTCTGCTCGCCTTTTTTATTGATCCAGTAGATTTGTCCTTCCCATACCGAAACAATAGTGTTGCCGTGTCCGATTGGCGTAACGCCATCGATCCCGAAAGGCAACCCACTCGACAAAACCTCCGCCTGCTTATTGCGTTTGTAGTAAAGCAGATCCGGCCCGGCTCCAACAAGTAGGCCATTTTTGTAGGTAAATAATCCATTGGCACTTGGAACATTCTCCAAATAAAGTTCCGGAACGCCCTTTTTAATTTTTATAATTTGTCCCGCTCCCGTATCTGATACATATACCGCTCCACGTTTATCGACGGCGATGTCATTAAGGAAAATCGCACCGGGAACAGGAATACTTATTCTGACGTCTGGCGAGTGAAGGTCGATCATCACCACTTCATCAATGTCCGTTACATAAAGCCAGTTCTTATAAACGGCCATGCCTTTGGGGGCGCTTAAGCCGGTTACCCATTTATCATCAATAATTTCTCCCGATGTGCTAATTTTAGCAATGCCGCCGACACCATCTTTTGCAAATGGATCTCCATCAATTAACGAAACCAAAAAGTAGTGATGGCGTTTATCCTTGATTTCGAGCACCGCCTCGGGAACGGAAAGGTTTTCCGTCTGCCACACTTGGACGAGCTCCGGGATTTTATCGGTCTGCTTTTTCGGGCACTGCTTCCCTGCGTATGCATTGGAAGTTAACGTGCACAAAAGAGCTATTGGAAGGATTAATTTCGCGTAAAATTGCATGGCACTTTCCGCCTTTAGTAATTTTCAAGCCAGTGGGAATAATGGATATAAGACAATGCGGCGACGCGGGTCGCCTTAGGACATTAACACGATAAATATTTCAATTCATAGGCTTGTTTAACACGCAGCGACATATCCTGCGGCCCATCGCAACGCAAAGTGCGCGATAAATCTTCCCCAGCGATTCGTTCACCAAAGGACTCACTTCCTTCCGCAAGCCTCAACTAACTGCGCTGCTCTTTTCTGCAATGCATCCTTCAATCCCACCGGTTCCACCACCGTAAAGGTGAAATGGAGCTGGGCTAACCAACTGGCAAACCACTCAAAACTATCGGTATGGGTATCCAACAAAAGTCCATCCGCGTGTGGCTGGAACAAGGCCTGCGCATCCTGGCAAAAAGTGAAGGAATTAGCTGCGGTTTCCGCGTCGGTGTGCAGTATCACCAGAACCCGGTGGTTTTCGCCCATGGAGTTCAAGCTCTGCGTAAAATGCTGCGCCACATCGAAACCAGCGGGGCGTTGAAATTTTTGCGGCTGAAGTTCTACACCGGCGATGCGGTCCAGGCGGAAAGAGCGCATGTCATTCCGCAGGTGACAATATCCACTCATATACCAGCGGCCATTTTGAAATAGCAAACCGTAGGGATCTGCTTGCCGATACGTTGGATTGCTGCCAGGCCGATGGTAGATAAATCCAATCCGCTGCTCCTCTCTCACTGCACTGGTTAAGGTCAGGAGCAAACGCTCATCAAGCAATTGCGTTGGCTTTGGCAGCAGCAATTTTGTCGTCTCACTAACCGCCCGCGCACGCCGTTTTAATCCGTCCGGCATTACCCGCTGCAGCTTGGCTTGCACACTCTCAATGGCGGGTGCCGCTTCCGCCAGCCCAAGTTGATGAGCCGCCAATAAACCGAGAGAAACGGCCATCACCTCTTCGTCGGTAAACATCATGGGTGGCAATTTAAACCCCGGCACCAACATATATCCGCCGTGGCGGCCCTGCTCGGTGGTGACGGGCACACCCATGTCTTCCAATACCGTGATGTAGCGGCGCACGGTGCGGCGATCCACTCCAAGCTTGTCAGCAAGCTCCGCGCCGCTGAGCCTTTTATGGCTTTGCAGCAGCTCCAAAACTGTCAGCACTCGCGCAATCGGACCAGTCACAACGAACCTCCTCTACCACCAATAAAATCGATGAAAATCATCCTAGCAAACTAGGACGTGATCCGCCCTATATCGGGGATATTCTGGGCTGGCAGTCAAGAAATTATCTGTTAACGAAGAGAGGAGATTCCCCATGGCAAAGATGACTTTTTATACTCACCCCTGGTCCCGCGGACGCATTGTGCGCTGGATGCTGGAAGAAGTTGGCGCTGATTACGATGTGGTCGTGAAAGAATTTGGCGGGAGCATAAAGGCGCCGGATTATCTGGCGATTAACCCAATGGGCAAAGTGCCCGCCCTGGTGCATGGCGATGTGGTGATTACCGAAGTGGCCGCAATCTGTGCGTACCTGGCAGATCAATTTCCGCAAAAGAAACTCGCTCCGCCGATCGACAGCCCCGAGCGCGGCACTTATTTGCGCTGGATATTTTTTATTGCAGGTCCCCTTGAGATGGCGACCACAGCAAAAGCATTTAATTGGCGGATTGATGCCGAAAATGCGCAGGCGGTGGGTTGTGGTTTTATCACGGATGCCATTAACGCAATGGAGTTGGCCATCCAAAAAGGGCCTTACATTTGCGGCGATCAGTTCACCGCAGCGGATTTACTGGCGGCGAGCTATTTGGGGTGGGAAATGCAGCAAAAAGTGATCGAAGAGCGAGCCTCCTTCCGCGAATATGTAAACAGTCTGGAGAAGCGACCCGCTGCCGTGCGCGCCAATCAATTGGACGATGCAATCCTAAAAAAGCCAGAGCCGGCATGACCGTTTGCTGATTTCTTCTGCTGGAAAAAACGCTCCCATGACGTGGCCACCTTTACGGAGGCCACCGTCTGGGCGACAATGCGCCAGCCTCCGCACAACTGCTTCGAAATGGCAGCGTCGCAACAGGCACAACTTATTTTCCACCCATCGTGACGGACATTCCGCGAGCTACATATCTTTGAATTTCAATGTCGGCACCAAACTGTGGCTCGCTTTTGTTGGCACTATCACGCTTTGCGTGCTGGCGCTTTATCTGCTTTTGCATAACAGCCTACGCCAGGGCTTTCTGGACTACACATCCCAACAGTCTGTCCAACGCCTGGAAATATTGCGCAACGCTCTGACGAATATTCATCGGCAAGACGGCTCGTTTGAAAAACTGGAGGCAGATCCCGCGCGCTGGCTCAGCTTAAAAGACCTGGTTTTTGTAGAAAGCGAATCGCTTTTTACCGACATTCCGCAAGCTCAGGATGCGCAGAACGCATCGCCACAGGCCTACTACCGGGAATTTGTCAGCAGCATCAGCCTGCACAACAGTGATAAACGATTATTGCTTGGTGTCTCCAAACCCAACCAGACTCTCAGTTGGATACCGGTGATGGACGCCGATAAAATTCTTGGGTTTATCAGTTTTGTTAAACCCACCGTCGTGAGCCGAATTCAGGACCAGAATTTTATTCAGCATCAATTCAAAATCTTCGGCATCATCAGTCTGCTGGTTTTGGTCATAGCCACCCTGGTAGCGGCTTTATTTGCGCGCCGAATCAGCCGGCCACTGACCACACTGGCGGATAATGCGCAGGCTTTGGCATCGGGCGACTATTCCAAAAAAATGCCGGTCAACAGCCGCGACGAAATCGCCCAGCTCTGCAACAGTTTTAATCAGCTTTCCGAAACCCTTGCTGCCAATCAGCGTTCACGCGCACTGTGGATTGCAGATATTTCCCATGAAATACGCACCCCGCTCTCTGTGTTGAAACTCCAGATTGAAGCCATGCAGGATGGCATTCGGCCCATAAATAGGGAGAGTCTCGCCCTGCTCCACGAAAAATGCAGCGGTATGAGCGAACTGATCGACGATCTGTTTGAGCTGTCTCTATCCGACGTTGGTGCACTGAGCTATCACAAACACCATGTCGCTATAACACCGCTGCTGAAGACCTGCATCGAGCATTATCAAGTGAAGGCACAGGCGGCGGCATTGACACTGACTGATCAGGCCGACGAAACAACCGAGTCGACTGTTCTTGCGGATCCCAATCGCTTACAACAACTGCTGAGTAATCTGCTGGAAAATTCCATCCGCTATACGAGTGCCGGCGGAACCATCCTTGTAAGTCTTAATATCAGCGAACACTCTGTTCATATTACGGTGGACGACAGCCCGCCGGGTGTATCTGAAGATCAGCACACCAAGATCTTCGAACGGCTTTTCCGCCTGGAAAATTCCCGCAGCCGCGAAACAGGCGGCGCCGGTCTGGGTTTGGCCATCTGCAAAAATATCGTTGACGCTCACCAAGGCAGCATTACCGCGGAGACTTCGCCATTGGGTGGTGTGCGCATCCGCGTTGATCTACCAAGAACCCATTAACCCGTTTACGCCGGGCAGAGATCAGCTCCATGACAGAAATGATTTGTTTGGTTGAGGACGAAAAAGATCTGGCGAATCTAGTGGCGGATTATCTCAAGGCCAGCGATTTCCAAGTGATCGTTTTTAACCGAGGTGATGAGGCGGATCTCTGGCTGCAGCACAATAAACCCGCGCTGGTTTTACTGGACCTTATGTTGCCAGGAGTGGATGGTTTGCAAATTTGCAAACGGCTGCGCCACAGCTCCGCGGTGCCCATCATTATGATCACCGCCAAGGTGGAAGAAATTGATCGTTTATTGGGCCTGGAACTGGGAGCAGATGATTACATTTGCAAACCTTTTAGCGCCCGTGAAGTCGTCGCGCGGGTCAAAGCGGTGTTGCGTCGCACGCAGGCTGTACCGCAATCCTCTGCCACTGCGCCAGCCTCCGCTGTCACCTTGGATGAAAAGAGCATGAGAGCGCTTATTTTTGGTCGACCCGTCGAATTGACGAGCGTGGAATTCAAACTGCTTTCCTTGCTCCACTCCCAGCCGGGGCGGATTTTCTCGCGCCAGTATATTCTCGACAATATCTACCAGGACTACCGCGTAGTGGGAGACAGAACCGTGGACGGCCACATCAAAAAGCTGCGCAAAAAGCTCAATGAAGTCAGTGAGGAAGTCGAGTTGATCCGTTCCGTTTACGGCAGCGGTTATAAATACGAAGCGCCAGATCCCTCCCCGCAGAAGTAAGCATCCCCTTCCAACAGACACATTTCTTTCACAATTCAAACATTTTTCCTGCGCATTTGTGGCCTAAATTGGCTAAACCAACCACAAAGACCCAAGGAAAAATACCATGAAAAAGTTAATCATCACCGGTTTGGTTTTAGGCACACTTGGTTATGCGTCCTACGCCGTAAGCGCCATGGAATGCGACGGCAAATCCGCTGACCGTTTCGTAAAAGAACTGCAGCTTGAGCCTGAGCGCGCCGAACAGTTGGAAACGGTTCTTTCCTCTTATAAAGAAGTCGGCAAACTCTACGCCACCAATCAAACCGACAAGATCCCGGATTTACTCGCGGCAAAAGAGGCCGAACTGGCGGCCATTCTCACACCGGAAGAACTGGTTCAATTTAAGGAATCCGTTGGCGAATGGGCGAAGAGTAAAAAATTCAACTTTATGAAGTATTCGCAGAATCACTCGATGCAGTAACGATTAGCAAGCGACGTTGTTCAGGAAATCAACAAAACTGCGTTGGTTTCCTGAATTTTCCCGCGTTAAACCTTTGACAATTACAAACTGCCAATACGAGCACAATTATGAATCTGCGTGTCATTTCCACTATCAGTTTATCGGTAGCCTTTGCGGTGCTATTGACGACCGGTATTCTGCTGTACGCCCTGCCCTACAATTATTTTGTCGGTTCGTTTCACATATGGGGAGCGATTTTATTTTTACTGTGTATTGTATTGCACATCAAACACAACGCGAAAACCTACAAAAACCATATGCAGAAGCGATCGGGAAAATGGTCGTTAAGTATGGTCATTTTTGGCATGGTGCCGATTGCCATAGGGCTG
>DJFQ01000101.1:6578-8524 GCA_002432095.1 Marinagarivorans sp. UBA5868
GCTCCGAAACTCAATCTGTTTTTTAAAGCCGGTCCGGAATACCATTCCGCGCCCCAACCCGTATTTTTAAATATCACCTACACCAGCGTTCCGCAAATTGTGGTGTGGATGGAAACACTGGACGGCAAATACATCGACACCCTTTACATCACGGGCAAAGCATCCAACTCCAGCTACAACTCGCAGGATCCGGAAATTGACGTTATCCGACGGCCAGAGGCGCTACCTTATTGGAGCCATAAGCGCGGCATCGTAGCAACAGATGGCCTTTATGCCCCGGACGAGCACAATTCAGATTTGGATGGCGTAGCCGCCGCCACACCTAAAGTCGACTATCAAGTGACTTTATCGGCACCGAAGATGGGGCGTTACAAATTGATGGTTGAGGTAAACCGCTCCTACGATTTTAACGAGTACTACAGCAAAAACCGTTTCCCCGATGATGCTATATACAGCGGTACGGGTTCCTCAGGGCAGCCGTCGCTAATTTATGAATCTCTCATTGACTCACAGAAGCCGGGACAATATCTTTTCAACCTTCTGGGCCATGGCCATCACTCCGGTCGTGACGGTTCACTCTACGCGGACGTTGAACACATCACCACGGCAAAAAAGATACTGGAATTTATCGTTGCCAGTATCGAATAAGACTGCGGACCCAAATAAAAAACGTAAAATATCAATTGGTGATGTGAGGCAAAAAAATTATCGACTACAACCCCTGGCCACCGGACGCCTCGATTCTCTGCGCATTTATCCACCCTGCCCCGTCATCCAATATCGCCGCGACGGCTCCGCCTATATCGTCCGGCAGACCAACGCGGCCGAGAGCAGTTACAGAGGCAATATTCTTGTTTAAATCTTTATTGTCCCGCACCACACCGCCACCAAAATCCGTTTCAATTGCACCGGGCGCCAGCGTATTCACACGGATGCGTCTATCTCCGATTTCTTTGGCCAAATAGCAGGTGAACGCTTCCACCGCCGTTTTCATAATCGCGTAAGCAGAATATCCGGGCATTACCATCCGCGTCAGCCCAGAGGAAACATTCAGAATTCTACCCTCGTCATTTAATTGCGGCAGGAGCGCCTGCGATAAAAAATAGGGCGCTTTAATGTGTTCATTAACCATACGATCAAAGTCGGCTTCGGTAGTTTCCATAAATGGTTTGTAAACTCCGGATCCTGCATTATTTATCAAGTAATCAAAGCGGTTTTTGTTCCATGTTTGCTGTAAAACCGTGGCTAATTGTTGCGCAAATTGAGGGAAGCCTGCGCTGTCTGCAATATCCAACGGCAGGGCCTCGGCCTGACGTCCCATGTTGCGGATTTGCTCAACGGTTTCCTCCGCTTCAGCCTGTTTGCTGAGGTAAGTGAGGATGACGTCCCGCCCTTTGGCGGCAAGATGTAACGCCATATTTTTGCCAAGTCCACGACTGCCGCCGGTAATCAACACTATCTTTGTCATATCTGTTGCTCCTTTCGATTGCTGTGAATGCGATTTGAAGTCACAGCTTATCGACGAGGGCACCGGGCCTATATGCCGGCTTCTCCAGAGTCATTGCCCAATTCTCCAATTGCCATTTTCGCGTGCTGGATTTCTGCCGGCGTGAGTCTTATTGTGAGCGGCAAAACCAGTGGAGCATTCTCCAATGAATATTCGTCAATGGGACATTCGCCTGTGAAACAACCCCAATTGGATTCGCTCATTCACTTGCTACAACAACATTCCCGCCAGGAGGGAATTACCCCCACCGCCATTCCGGGGGTGGATATTTTCAAAGCCAGCTCGACCACCACACCGCTTCCGGTGGTGTATCAACCGAGCTTGTGTGTGCTCGTTCAAGGGCAGAAACGGGTATTTGTGGGTCAGGATGTGTTTGTTTATGAAGCGGGGAAATTTCTAACGGTTACGGTGGATTTACCATTGCAAAGCCAGATTACCA
>DJFQ01000101.1:8550-28930 GCA_002432095.1 Marinagarivorans sp. UBA5868
TGCGGCGGACAGCAAAGGTTTATTCGTCGGTGACATTGATCCGGCCTGCGCTGCGGCCGTAATACGCCTGGCGGAGTTGCTTGCAACACCTGGGGATATTCCAGTGCTGGCGGAATCGTTTAAGCGAGAAGTGCTTTACCGCGTACTGTGTGGTGAGCATGGCGGTTTAATTGCGCAATTGGCAATGAAGGACAGTCATTTGCAGCGGATAAACAAGGCCGTACAGCGAATTAAAGAACAATTTAACGCACCNNCATTTCAAAAATATTACCGGGCTCAGTCCGCTGCAATATCAGAAATCGTTACGCCTACTCGCCGCTCGTACCCTAATGACGGCAGAAGCCTTGGATGCGGCAACCAGCGCTTATCGCGTTGGCTACGAAAGCACTTCTCAATTTAGCCGTGAATATGCCCGCATGTTTGGCAACCCACCGGCTCGCGACGTAAGCCTGCTGAAACAAAGCAAAAACTGGCAAACCATGTAATCAATACGCAGAATTAAAATGACTAAATTGTTTGATGGTTGTAGGTCGGTTTGATGGTTGCAGGTCGGTTTGATGGTTGTAGGTCGAGTCGACGCGGAAAATGCGTTGCCGCTCTTCAGAAAATACCGCCTGCGAATTAAAGTCGCGATCAAGAACAAAATATTGCGGTAATTACCAGTTCGGAATTAACTGTGCTTCTAAACGGACAGCCAACTGCCGCAATCTCGCTTTGCTTTCAGGCATCAGCGGTCCGCGCCCGGTGGTGGGGGCGGCATGTCCCGCGGTTTGCCCTCACCGCACTCAAAAAACACCCGCGGGTCGCACGGTGGGCTGGGGCGAACATGCACGTGAATTGCGCGAAATTGTCCGCCGCCGGTATAAAAGCCTTCCACGTCCACCTCGGTTTCTACATCTTGATGATCGCGCAACGCCGTCCATTCATGTTCCGGCAATTCGCTACCGTCGACATAAATAGTACCGATATAAAATCCCTGTCCATCTTCCACCTGGGTGGGCTGGCCGCGCAGCAAATCCGGCGGTCCGCCCATGGGTCCGCCGCGGCGCATAATGCGGGTCACATGCCAAACTCCATCGACACTGACCGCAAAAACTTCGATCTCCTCACCCGTGCGTAAGCTGTCGAAATTAAAATAGCGCTCCATGGACGGAGAGTCGTCTTTAAATTGCGTGAACTTGGTGACTTGAAACGTTGCGTCGAGCAATTCAAAGCTACGGCTTTCCACGTCAATGTCGTTGATCACACCTCTGAACCGGCTGGTGTTGAGCGGCTTGATATGGATTCGCTCGGCCTGCAACACACCCTGATCCACAGGTCCAAAAGCCACCACCTGCATACCCGCGAGAATATTCTCGGCAACGCCATGTTCGATCTCGGCATTTTGCAGCGTCACCGGCGTTCCGTGAAGGGTAAAACTAGTGCCGGGAACCAGGTCGCGTACCACGCCTTCCAGACTGGTGTAACGGCTCTCGCCTGCCGGACGGGAAACAAATTCCACGCGAATCGCCTGCAACGTTTGCGCGCCGGCCGGTACGGTTCCGACAACTCGCACACGTTTACCGGCCGCAAGATCCGCGGCGGTGCCACGAATAAAATCCGCAGTGGAGATATGCACGCTCAATTCATTGAGTACCAACATCTGCGCGGCCTCATCTACCGAGCTGATATAGCCTTCCACTTGCAACACATCGGCGGTAACGTCGATCACTTGCTGCGCCACGTAGGTGCCGGTAATCAATCCGTTATCGGTGACAAATCCGCTGACGCTCAGGCCAATTCCCGCCGCAATATCTTCGAAGCTGGTGCCAACAAATGTGGCGTCCTCGTTGATATAAACGGTCTGCCCGAGCACCCGCAGGGCTTTTCGCCCGCGGCCCACATCCGCAACGGATTCAACAATACCCAAGAGCACCCGCTCTGCCTGAATGGATTGAGCTATCCCTGTTTTGCCATCGGGGCCAACTTCGCCGATCACCTGGACGACCATTCCCACGGCGAGGGCTGCCTCTGTCGCGGATTCGCCGGAAATTTCCACCTCAGCGGTGTCGGTGTCAAAGTGCACGCCGTTTACGTAGATGCTGCCGAATCCGGAAACCGTTCCGTAAGCGGATGCCAGGGTAACTCTGTCGCCGGTGCCTTCAATGCCGGCGTTTTCGTTTTTCGTCGCGGATTCACATCCACTCAATAAAAGCACGCCAACGACACAAGATCGGAATAGAGATTTCATTGGATTTTTTTCTCTGCGTTTTCGTCCGGGCTGGGGCCTTCCAGGTAATACACGCCCACGCCGACGCGGAAAAGTTGTTGATCGGCAGTACCCAATGCGTTGTGCTGCACCTGCCCTTTTTGTTGTTCAAATTCGCTGAGCCATTCATTGATTTGCAGCAGCAGCGCCTGGCCCTCCGCCCGGCAGCGCCGGCGGATTTCATCGAGATCCTCAGCTGAAATATTGTTGTAGGAAACGGTTTGCTGCAGAAACGGACCAGGGGGTTCGCGGCCTATGTTGTGATCCATAGTCTTTAACAAATCGGCCGCTGCAGTGCCGAAGATGCGCAAGTTCTCACGCATATCGGTGATGGGCACATAAGCTTTCACGAGCAGCCGCACCTGGTCCCCTTCGCGCTCGACGGCATGAATGCGTACCAACTCGTCAAGCAGCGCCCGCACCGGAACATCACTGGAATACTCCTTGGCTAAGGTCGTAAAACTATCGGGCAGGGTCGCCTGATCTTCCACCAACAGAGGTTTAGGTGTGCCTGTCTCGTTGTGAAAGCGTGCATCGTTGGTCCAGGCGGTAATGACCCGCGCTGCCGGATTGGGCGAATCCAGACTCTGGTCGGATAAGGGGTGGGGGCGGTCTTTCAACTTGGCGATGTCTTTTCGATTGATTCCCGTCAGCACCGCCGTGCGTGAATGGCTGGGCTTGCGCCCCGGCAGAGAAAATTCTTCTTCCGCCACATCCACAAAAACATTGCGCGCCACATCGGAAAAAGCCCGGTACGACATGCCATGGCGCAGCAACAGGCGCACCATGGGTCGGAGAACTTTGTAAAGCGCGCGCACCAGCGCCTGATGTGCTGAGTCTGTCATCGAACCAATCGCACCAATGCCATAAATGCCATAAACGAACCCTTATTGCCTCTGCGAAGCGAAGGCGATTATGGGACAAATACGTCAAAAAATCGCCTCACTCCCATAAATATGTGAATCAGTCGATCTTACGCAAGCTGTATTTGGGATTATAGTGTCAAAACCAAGCCGTTTTGGACGCACTCATACGGCGAGGAAACACCAGCGTTATTTGAGCTGATTAAAATCCTTAGGAGAAACAAGACCATGTTCCTAAAAAAAACATTAGCAATGAGCATCCTGACCGTACCCGCTTTGATGTTGAGCGGCTGTGGCGGTGATGGCACTACGACGCAAAACACGACAAGTTCCGTCCCATTCACTCTGGCACTGACCGACGGGCCAGTGGATTCCGCTATGGCGGTTGTCATCGAATTGACCGGCGTAGCCATCAAACCAAAAGAAGGCGAAACCATAGAAGTGGAATTCGAAACCCCTAGAAGTATCGATTTGCTGCAACTGCAAGATGGGGTTGTGACCGATTTGATCAGCGACTTGGAGTTGGCACCCGGCGATTACCACGGCGTGTACTTGCACATTAACGCGGTGAAAGACGACGTTATGGACTCGTATGTGGAGCTGGAAGACGGCACCACGGTAGAGCTCCAACTTCAGGGCAATGCGGATCACGGTCTGCACATCACCAAACAATTCACGTTGACTGAAGGGGAACCCGCGGATTTCACCATCGACTTCGATCTGCGAAAGTCCCTGAACCAGCGCGAGGGCTACATCGAACTCAAACCGCATCTGCACTTGGTGCATAACCACCGCGCAGGCCACGTGCATGGCGACCTGGACTCCGCGTTGGTTGCAGACATGTGCGCCGACCCATCCGTTGAGCTGGGCGCGGTATACGTGTACAGCGGCGCGGACGCAACGCCCACCGACGTAAACGGAAGCGAAGCGGACCCTGTTGCCAGCGCACTGGTGAAACTGGCACCGCATGGTGAATACCGTTACCACGTGGGATTCCTGGAAGCCGGCGAATACACCGTGGCCTACACCTGTGACGCCGCGTCCGATAACCCGGAAGAAGTCAACGAGCTGAACTTTGCTGTGTTAGAGCCAATTACCATCGAAGCACGCACGGAGCACGAACATCCTTTCCCGCCTACCGCACCCCATGAAATGTGGGATGAAAGTGTGTGTGATCGCATTCTCGACAGCGAATCCACCGATGAAGAAACCCCAACCCCTGTCGAAGGCGAAAGTGAAGGTGAAGAAGAGAGCGTGGAAACCCCCGTTCGTCCTATCCCTCCACATCTGCAACATTGGTGTGAGACGGGTGAAAAAGACTGGCATCCCCGCCCCGGCCGCGGTGATGACGCAGATGGCGAGCCCGTCGACCCACCGGTTCCACCCACAAACGATGAAGACGCAGACAACGAAGGAGATGTGACAGAGGAAGAAGCCGGAGACGAAACCGCTGATCCAGTGGTGTAAGTAAGCGGTTTTCACCAGCGATTTTACCTTTCTTCGATTGGCGCCCTGCCAATCCCCGCTTGCTCTGCAAGCGGGGCTTTTTTGCCCTCCCGTCATCCTCATTCCGCTTTCCATCACAAAAGTCATTGCGATAGCCCGCCCTGTTTAATAGGCTGAGCGCCCTGCGAAGTCCACTGGCAGAGGCAGTGTCGAAAGAGCGCAGCGGCCATGTCGAAAGCCAATACGGCCAATCGACTAACCGTCGTTCAGCGGCCCATCCGCATCTACTGCTACGCCATTATTCATTGAGCTGTTTTTATGACGCATTCCGCCCCATCGGATCCACTCCCCAACAAAGAATTCATCGTCTTAATGGCCGCCATCATGTCGGTGGTCGCACTCTCCATCGATGCCATGCTGCCTGCGCTTGGAGTGATCGGCGCCGACCTGGGCATTCAAAATCCCAATCATGCGCAATTTATTATCAGCGCTATTTTTGGCGGCATGGCGGTGGGCCAGTTGGTCTGCGGTCCGCTATCGGATGCACTGGGGCGTAAGCGTCTGTTGATCGGCACCTTTTTGCTGTATCTGGTGGGCACGTTTATTTGCTGGTCTGCAAATAGCCTGGAACAAATGTTAATTGGTCGCATAATTCAGGGATTTGCCGCCGCTGGGCCATATGTTTCAACGTTATCCATTGTGCGTGACTGCTACAGCGGCTACGCCATGGCCCGCATTATGTCCCTGGTGATGATGATTTTTATTATGGTGCCTGTAGTCGCACCCACGCTGGGTCAATTAATGCTGCGTATCGGCTCATGGCATACGGTTTTCAGTTTGTTATTTTTTTATGCCTTGGCGGTATTGTTGTGGGTAATTGTACGGTTAAAGGAAACCTTACCTCCGGCACGGCGAGTGGCCTTTTCCGCGAAAAATATTCGTCACGGAGCTTTTACTGTTTTAAGTAATCGCACCACCGTCTGCTATATGATCTGCGCCGGTTTGGTGTTCGGCGCGCTACTGGGGTATCTGAATTCCTGCCTGCAAATCTTTCAAACTATTTATCAGGCCGGCGATGCGTTCGCCCTGTATTTTGGCGCCCTCGCCTTTACGCTGGGCATTTCCTCGCTGTTGAATTCCCAACTGGTGCAGCGCTTTGGTCCAAGGGTTATTTGTATTGCAGCCATCAGCGCCATGGTCGCAACTTCCGCAGTACTACTGGCGTTACAATTTTTTATGTCTACGCCGCTGTGGCTCTTCATGGTGTATGCCTCTGCCATTTTTTTCTGCTTTGGCCTGCTGTTCGGTAATTTAAATGCTTTGGCAATGGAACCCATGGGTGACATCGCCGGCATCGCCTCTGCGCTGATCGGCGCACTGTCTTCGGTAATCTCCATCTCCGCCGGGACTTTTATCGGTCAGATGTTTAATCAAACCCTGATTCCGCTTATCGCAGGTTTTTTGGCACTCAGCCTTTTGGCGCTACTGGTGATATTTGTTGTGAAGAACGAACCTGCGGAAGCGTCGGTCGCTTTAGCGGAATAACATTCAGCCGACCGACACATGCGCCGAAACGCCGGTATTACCCTCCGGCCCAGTTCAGCGGATACAAAAATTCGATGGCGCCGCCTACAGCTCCGCTACAGTTAAATCCATTAAGGTGAAATATTTCATTCAACTCTCTTTTGCAGCAAAAAAGCTGATGCTTATACTGATCATATGAGGATATTAGTGAGAGAAGTAGTGACAACCAGCTCAACAGGCGACTGATAGTCGCCTGTTCTGTTGCTTTAGCCGGAGCTAAAACCGCGCCTCAAGCGCATCACTACTATTGAGGGTTACTCATCTGTTCAACATTCTCCGACATCTCATGGCCTTCCTCCATGCCCTTGACGCTCTCGATTCTCCGTTCCAGACTGAATTTACCAAATTTATAACCACGTTCATATTCAGCGCGCAGCTCCGCTGGGCATGTATCGCGACGCGACTGACGCGCATATCCATGTGCATAACCCTGGTCATAGGTACAGAATTCGGCGACACCTTTACCATACCCGGCAACGTAAGCATTCATGGCGTCTGCCTCGAGCCGATCTCCACAACGATTACGATATTGATCAAATTCTCTAACCGATTCACCGGCCACGGCGGTTTTATAACCTTCGGCAGCCCAATCAACTCCAGAACACTGAATGTTTTTTACATTGCCGCCGCAACCGGCCACAGTTGCAAACACTATACATATACCTAACTGACGCATGTCGGGATCCCCTCTTTATGTTGACTTTTGAGCCTTGATGATATTTTCGAGTGTTTCAATATTATCTTTTATATAAAGCAGATCTGGGAATTTCTGCAGCACCGCATGCAGTTGCTTAAGTGCCGACTCATACTCCTGCATATGAACATAAAGCTGAGCTCGACCGAGCAGAGCCTGCTTCTCCACCTGGGCAACAGCTTCCGCCCGCATAAGCAACAGTTCCGCCTCCACGTACTTTTTTTGCTGAATTAAAAATGACGCTTGCGTGATAAGCGCGTCCCCATTGGTGGGGTCCAGCTCAAGCGCTCGCTTAAATGCAGCTTCAGCCGGAGCAACCCTGCCTTTATGAGCTTCAATTTGCGCAATTTTCAGGTAGTACTGACTTTGCTCATCCTGGGTCAACCGCGGCAAATTTCCTTCAACCAATTTGAGCATCTGCTCGGCCTTATTCCACATGTTCTTTTGCGTTAACCAAACAAAATATTCCGCTATGTTAGCAATGTCGAAATTGTTCTTCTGAAGGCCTTCATTAAGTAGCTCAATCGCACGGTCATAGCTACCAAGTTGAAGGTGAAGCTGTGCCAAGGTCTTTCGATTGCGGAGGTCCTTATCCCCCAGAAGAATCGCCATTTCGAGGCTGGCGAGTGCAGTCCTGTAATTTTCGCTGTTGAGAGCCAGAGCCGCTTGATTTAACCACAAGCTGGAAGTTTCCGGCTTTCGGCTGATCATATCCTTGAGCAATGCCTCGGCCGCCTCAAACATGCGTGCCTGCGTTAAAGCCGCTAGCAAGCCTTGTTGCCACTGCATATTCTCTGGCTCAAGAGCTGCAGCCTGCTGGTAACTGCTAATCGCACTGTAAGCGCCAAAGAGCGTGAGATTTAAGTATCCCAATTGGCCATGAATCAAAGCGTCGTTGGAGCCGAGCGCAACTGCACGGGCGAAATGTTGTCGGGCCTTTTCGGGACGTTCCGTAGCGAGATAAAGTTGGCCCAAATCACTGTGAGCTCGGACCAACTGCGGCATACGCTTTAGCGCATCGACATACGTCGCCTCGGCTTTATCGTACATCTCCAGAGAAAAATAGACCTGCGCCTGTAACATCAACATAGCTGGGCTCAACTCGATGGAGTAAAACTTCTCCAGTTCAGCCAATACTTCTTTGCGTTTTCCAGCATCTAGCAATTCCCGCAAATACTCAGCCTGCTCATATTCGTCAGGTGCAATAGATGCTTCACGCTCTTGATAAGGGCCAGAAAATTGCGGCAAGACAAATGTGGGTTTGTCGAATTGAATTTTCAGCTCGGACGTATTCGCCAGTCCACCCTCACTGAATAGCAAAGCGGCGCCGCCTATCATCACGAATTTTGGATCGAAATAGCGGAACAACGATCTCGTCCGCATAAGTATTTCCTCGGATCAGGTTCTGTTAATAAACACCAAAGTGTAAAGATAAATTGCCTGGACGGGACGTCCATTTTTAGTTGGTGTCGTAAAACGAGAATCATTGATGGCTTTGCGAATGACTTCCACCATCTCAGGATAAACTGGATCAATAATTTTTTTTACATAAGCCTTTCCCTGTTGATCTATGATGATTTCCACTTTTGTTGTTACTCGGTCGATGCCTTGTTCGCGCAGATGACGGGGGAAAAGGATACGATTGTTGGATAAAAGGCGAGGAATACTGTCCAGCTCTTTAACCTCAATCAAGGGAAAATCGACGCTCAAATTGGAACTCAGATCAAATGCATTTTTATCGAAATCTGGTCGCTCAATACGCATCAGGTTATCTAGCGTCAATTGAGGATTTTCCGCATACGCCAAGCTCGCCCCGTCACCCACACCCATCAGATTAATCGTGGGATTTGGCGAAGCGGACTGCCGCTCCTGCACAATTGGCGGTGGCGGCTCAGGAGGAGGTGGCGCTGCCACATCCACCTGGCGCACTGTGACCACATCCGGCTCTCTTACTGGCGAAATCTTTGCGAAAGCGATCAGTAGTATTAGCGCGCATGTTAGCAGCGCGCTCAGTAGCCATGGTGCGATTCGAGCGGCAATAGAATCGTGATTACCGCCAGCAGATGTTTTTGCGTGGGCGCTAGTCATACGCTGTCGCAATATTAATATTTTCGACACCTGCAAGCTTGGCTTGGTCGATGACCTTTACCAATAACTCCGTAGGCACCGTTTTATCTGCCTGAATTACCAACGGGCGCGCATTAGAACGATAGAGTTGCATCAGCGTCGCTCTGGTTCCCTCTACGCCGATATTGGTGCCGCCATAAAACACCTCACCAGTAGCCGTAATTGCCAAGAGGTAAACTGACTTCTGTAATTTTTGGGAGGAAACAGCCGTGGGCTTTTCCACATCCACACCGGTTTCCCGCACAAATGCCGTGGTGACAATAAAAAAAATCAGCAGAATAAATACCACATCCAGCAAGGGAGCCAGATCAATGTCCTGACTTTTTGCCTCTTCAAACTTCTGTTCAATTGAGGATCTCATGCTCGTTCCTTATCATCCATTCACGCCGTTGATGATTGAGAAGTCCGACCAATAACAGCCCTGGAACCACCAACACCAAACCCAACTGAGTAGTGAACAGTGCATCCGCTATACCGCCGGTTATCAGTTCCTGCAAAGCCAGTCCTCCGTCAACAGACATCCGACTAAAAGTTGACGTCAACCCAGTAATGGTTCCAAGCAGTCCCAACAACGGCAAAGCGGCTAACATCTGACGTATCCCCTGGTGCCAGTACTGCGTTGATTCGAACCAACGCTCATTTCTACTCTCAATAAAGCAAAACCGGATAAGCAGGCAATAGCAAAAAAATGCGACCAATATGATTCCCCAAACAACCGCATTATCGAGCAATGGAAAAAATTCATGGAGCTCTTTTAACATACATTCAACCGTTAGCTCTGGAAGGAAACTTTGCTGAGACGAATCGCAAAATTTTCCAGTTTGTGAATGTAGTGTTTGATCTGTCTGGTCAGCAGAGCGCTAATAATTAAAGACGGAATGGCGACGATAAGACCCAACTCGGTAGTAATGAGTGCCTCGGAAATTCCCCCGGATACCGTCGATGCATCACCAGATCCAAATATGGTCATCATTTTGAACGTGTCGATCATTCCAGACACTGTGCCTAACAAACCCAGGAGCGGTGCGATAGCAGCACTTGTCGCCACCACGCCCATGTATTTCTCCAGAGTATGTTTGTACTCCATCAGCTGGGCGACCAGCAGGTCATCACGCTGTTGCGAAACGGGATTGGCGATTGCAATCTGAGCCAGCCGTCGCTGTGCGGATCCAACTTCTGCGAGTGTTCGGGCGACACTGGATGCGTCTGCCCCCTGTAGCCGATCCAGCAGAGTGACATCCACTTTTGGCAACCGCGCGAGTTGGCTCGCCTTCAAGACGGAGATCAATAAAGACACGATACCAAAAAAGACAATCGGTATTGCCCAAAGCCCCCCTTTGCTTAAATGCTCAAAAATTCCGTCGCCGTATTCGCGCAACTGCAGAGCGTTTCCTAAGGTTGGATCAAAAGGGTAAAGTCCAGCGTGGTTTTGATGAAGCGACCAAAGCTCTTTTTGCGTGGCGTTATCAAATATTTCGAGAATGTGCGGCTCAAGCCCTGCCTCTCTCGTCAACAATCCCGCAGAACGGGAACTTTCAACCAAGGCAATTTCGACAGGCCCTAATTTCAGTACGGGCGCTGTCACAACTCTGCCTTCCGCCGTGACGACACTAACAGGCACCCAGGCGGGATTCATTGCCGCGTCCAGCCTTTCCAGGACAGGCTCAAGAGAACCCTGCTGCTCGTCACTTGGAATTTTAATGCCTATCGAATCTCGGTAATGGCGTAGCATATGAGCTTGATAATTGCTCTGGGTTTCCCACTGATCCACACGCTCTGTCAATTTTTCCAAACCCAATAGTTGTTCGTCTGCCATGCGCTGCTGCACGGCGACCTTTTCTCTCGCCTCCTTAATCTGCTGCTCCCGCTGCTCAAGTTTTTGCGCATACAGGCGGCTTTTTTCGCTAATTTGACGCTGCACATTCTGCAGCTCATTTTTAGATCGCGTTATACGTTGCGTGAGTTCACTGTCAACAGATTGCTGCGCTTGCGCTGATTCTGAAATGCCGCCCGCGTATAGGAGAATAATAAAAGTCGGAAAAATAAATCGGAGGAAGAGCACGTAGGTATCCTTACAATTAATTAATCTTCACTGGAAGCGCGACAAATTCAGCAGTGGTAGGATTCTGCAGCATTCGATGCACGCGACTGATCAACTTTGCATCAACCGCTTGACCAAGCTCTCTATCCGCATCGTCCGAATGCCACCACCTCCAGCCTTCTGCGGTCGAGCGCCCGTACCCGTACATTTTTCCATCATCACTGACATACCATCCCTGACTGATACCAAGAAAAATCTGATTGACTTGCACGACCAATGGATCTTCCGACGGGTGGGCGATTTCCAGCTCGCCTCTATGCAGAGCAACACGATTGTTAAACTCTTCGGCCATCTTAACCAGCGCCAGAATGCGCTCTAAAGCTTCGCTGTTACTGAGTTCTTCAAGTGAGAATTGATCCAGCTGAGTTTTCCACTCTGCTTGAAGCGGTGGTGGAAGGCGTGGAAATTGTCGCTTAATATAGCGTTCAGCTTCTTTCAATTGTGCCTTCAGCAAGGACTGTTCTTTCTCTAAAATCTCCTGTTTCTGTAAAAGCTCGCTACGCCTCTGATCTACATCGCTTGTCACTTCAATGCGTTTAGTCGCGACCTCATTAAGCTTTTGCAATTCAAGGTCCATTAAACTCAACCTTTGCTCGATATCCTGCTCACGCTGACTCCAGCTCGCCTCAAGCTGTCCTTTTTGGATTTCGAGATTCAGCCAGTCATCCATTAGTTTTTCTGAAGCGTCACAATTTCCAATAAATACGAAGGAAAAAATAGAGGTGGAAAAAAAATATAAGGCTCTTTTCATAGCAATCCAGCTAAATTTTGTAATTTCAATTTGATTCCGAAAAACGATATACAAGCTAATTGTCATCCTGGAAAGGATAGCTAACCGACACTGTTATTTTAAAAATTATTATACTTTTACTCGGGCAGTATCTACATGACACTGCCGCTCCGCCAGCGAATCATTAAACAGGGTGCTTGATAGCATATAAAACGAAACAACACTAGAGCTAATGAGTCTCTACAACCATCATCTTATGCATAGTCAAGTTGACCAGATTGTATTTTTACTCATCGTCAGATGAGCGCTGATAACATTTGCTTTCGATGCTCAGCGTATCTTTTAAATCAACTTCCCATGGGGCTGCCGAGATATATCGATCACATTTACACAGTATTCCGATGTGGCTTTATACACCGCATTCCCAAATTAGTCCGCAGCGATTTCGACACCCCCACTCCGCTTTTTCCATCGAGCCCGCATTTTTTCTCCCAGCACCAACATGCAGGGCGTAAAAAATAGGGTAAGCGCTGTAGCGATGGCCAAGCCGCCGGCAATGGCGCTGGATAATTGTGTCCACCATTGAGTGGACGGGGCACCGAAGCCGAGGCTGGGTTCCAGCAGATTGACGTTGACCGACAGCACCATGGGAATTAATCCAAGAATGGTGGTGATGGAGGTAAGCAGCACAGGCCGCAGGCGCAGGCAGCCAGTTTCCAACGCCGCTTCGATAGCGGTGTTGTGTTCCTTGCGGAGTTGATTGTAGGTGTCGATTAATACAATGTTGTTATTCACCACAATTCCCGCCAATCCAATAATTCCCATGCCCACCATGACAATGCCGAACGACTGGCCATTAATCAGTAATCCCAATAGCACCCCGGCCGTCGACAAAACAATGGCGGACATGATCAATAGAGATTCGTACCAACTATTAAATTGAAACAGCAGAATCATCAGCATCAGAAAAATTGCGGTGATAAACGCGCTCGCCAAAAATGTCGCCGCCTCTTGTTGATCGGCGCTTTCACCTGCAGGTTTCACCATTACCGACGGCGGCAATTCCGGTGCACTGTCCAGCAGCGCTTTCAGGCGCTCCGCCACCTGGGAACCCGGCGCCAGATCGGATTTGATGGTGATGGCACGGTTGCCGTCCACGCGCTTGACGATACTGGTTTTTGGCGCCGGGATAAGCTCAACAAAATTGCCGAGCGGCAATTGCCCGCGCGCCGTGTGCACGGTGAGACGCTCAACCTGATCCAGCGAGCGCCAGCTCTGCGGAAAACGCACCCGGATATCCACTTCATCCGTAGCATCTTGCGGACGATATTTGGCGAGCAGCAGGCCGTTGGTGATCATCTGCACGGCGTTGCCGACAGTGAGTACATCGGCGCCGAAACGGGCAGCTTCCGCGCGATCCACTTCCACGCGCCACTCAATACCTGGCAGGCTGCGGTCGTCTTCAATATCGACAAAACCACCAAGTTTGCGCATTTGTGCAAGCAAAACTTCCACAGCCTTATTGGCCTCTTCCGGCTCGATGCTGCTAACAACTAATTCGATAGGTTTGCCGCCGGAGGGGCCGCCTTCTTGTTGGCGAAATTCCAACTGTATGCCTGGAATATCTTTTGTGCGGGAACGCATATCATCGAGGATATCCTGGGCGCGGCGGCGCTCGTGCCAATCGATAAACTGAAATTGCAAAGTGCCCACCACATCTGGCGGCATTTCGTTGCTGGCGCTCACCAACGAGCGGGCGTATAAGGCTTTGACTTCCGGCAGTCGCTGCAGGCGGTTCTCCACCTGCTGCAACAATTTATCGCGCTCATAAATCGATAAATCGCCGCGCGCGCGCACCCATACTTGGGCAGATTCCGGCTCAACTGAAGGGAAAAACTCAACCCCGTGATTGAATTTAGCGTAAGCAATGAAAATCAATACCATGCCGCCCATCACCCCGGCAAAGGTGAGACCGGGTCGGATCAATATTTTTTCCAGGGTTTTACGATACCAGCGCCCGGCTCGACTTGACGTCATCTGATGCGCTGCCGGTTTACTTTGGGTTACGGATCCAAGCACCGGCAAAAATATTAGCGCCATCACCAGTGACGCAAGCAGGCAGAGAATCACTGTCGCCGGTAAATATTTCATAAATTGGCCCACGACACCGGGCCAAAAGAGCAGTGGAAAAAACACTGCCAATGTGGTTGCAGTGGAGGCGATTATCGGCCATGCCATGCGGCTCGCCGCATCACCCCATGCTCGTTTCGGTGATAAGCCGTCGGCGAGATTGCGGTCGGCTACCTCGCTCACCACAATGGCGCTGTCCACCAGCATGCCCGCCACCAGAATCAAAGAAAACAGCACAATAATGTTCATGGTGTAGCCGATCATCCAGATCATCAAAATGCCGGCGAGAAAAGCGCCGGGAATGGTGATGCCCACCAGCAATGCCGAGCGCATACCCATAGTGGCGATAATCAGAATCAACACCAGAACGACAGCGGTTAACACGTTATTGAGCAGATCCGACAGCATGTTTTCCACTTCTGTCGACTGATCCATGATGTAGTGAACTTCCATGCCTTGCGGAAATAGTTCGCTCGCCTGCTTCACCACCGCCCGCGCTTGTTCGATGGTGGAAATAATATTGGCACCGGCGCGTTTTTTGACTTCCAGCACCACAGCCGGCTGGCCGTTGATACGTGCAAAACTGGTGGGATCTTTGAAGGTCCTGTTTACGGTGGCCACGTCCTGAAAGGTCACTACTGTGTCACCATCGACCTTGACGGGCATGCTGAGAATGTCCTGAAGATCTTCTACAACACCAGGCACCTTCATGGCCATGCGCCCGGCACCCGTATCCAGGCTACCCGCTGCAACTAAGCGATTATTACTGGAAACCAGATTGAATAATTGGGCGTAGTCGACACCGTAAGTCTCCAAAACCTGCGGGTTGACAACAATCTCCAGCAGATCCTCCCGGTCGCCACCGACCTCCACTTCCAGCACTTCAGGGATTGCTTCGATATTTTCCTGCAGGCGGCGGGCTATGTAGACGAGCTCGGCCTCAGATACCGGCCCCGCCAAACCAATGGATAACACCGGAAACAGCGCTACGTTAATTTCATTGACGGTCGGTTCGTCCGCCTCACTCGGCAATTTGGAGCGCGCCGCGTCCACCTTGACCCGTACATCCTGCAGCGCTTTATCAGGATCGAAGCCCGCATCAAACTCCAGCATCACGGACGCGTGGCCTTCGCTGGCGATGCCGGTCATTTTTTTGATGCCTTCCAGCGAGCGCAACTCATGTTCCATGGGCCGTACCAACAGGCGCTCGCCATCCTCCGGGCTGATGCCGTCCAAGGTCATGGAGACGTACATCATCGGAATGGCCACATCCGGGTTGGCTTCTTTAGGAATGGCGCGATAGGCGGCTAAGCCTGCGATCAGCAAAAAAATAAGCAAAGTGGTGACAGCGCGTCCGCGATCAATTGCGGCAGTGATCAGACCTATCATTCGGCGGCTCCCTTAGGCTCCACTTCCTCACCAGGGCGCACAAAACCGGCGCCTTGGGTAATCAGCCGCATACGACCCGGCAAACCGGCAACCACTGCACCCTCGCCGTCGATGCTGATCACACGCAGCGGATGAAACACCACCTTGTTGCCATCGTCGACAGCGTGAATACCCATTTCGCCATTGGCGTTCAAACTCAGCAGCGCCGGTGTTACTCGATGGGCATTCAGCGCCGGTTGCTCAATACGCAAAGTCGCACTGGCCCCCGCAACCCGCCACAGCTCGGGATTGTCCACATGCGCCTCCACGTAAAAACTGCGAGTGGCGGCATCGGCGGCCAAGCTTACAAAACTCACGGTACCTTGCAATTCACGTCCGTCCAGCAGCGTTACCCGCACTGTCTGTCCGGCAACAACGCCACTGGCCTGCTGCTGAGGAATCTGCCCGGTCACACGTAAACGGGATACATCCACCAACGTCATCAGCGGCTCTCCCGGCTGCACCAGGGCGCCAACATCCACGTGGCGGCGATCCACTTGACCGGCAAAAGGTGCCTTGGGTTCGCTGTAATCCGCCGCCAGTTGGGCAGCGGCCAAGTCGGCCTGGGCGCGGGCAAATTCACTTTCGAGGCGCGCTAATTCAGTGTCCGAAATGAGGTTGCCGCTCTGCAGCGATTTTGCGCCTTGCAGTTCATTACGTCGCAATCGAAGATCAGCCTGTGCCTGGGCGAGCCGGGTATCGCGACCTTCATCGGAGAGGCGCAGCAGTGGTTCACCGGCTGCCACTGTATCGCCCTGATGCTTCAGCAACGCTTCCACCTTACCCGCCACTTGCGCCCGCAGCTCCACTTGGTGCCAGGCGAGCACAGTACCCTGCAATACCAGCTCCTGAGACAGTGGTTGGGCGTCGGACCAGCGGACTTCCACTTGAGGCAACCCTTGCTCCTTCTGCGGAGGCTGCTCCGGTACGGTATCCCGAGCCTCGCGCTTTTCGCCGCTCGCCAGCCATAGAATCAGCAAGATTGAAAGGGTAACGGCGATGATTATTGGTGAAGGGCGCCAGGGGAATCGTTGTCGGAGAGACTTGAACATCAATCGTATCCTTGGAAGATTGAGCGGAAGGCGGCAACCTTACGATGGACAGAGGGGTTTCAACAACCAGGAAAATCGGGAATTTTGTAACTGCGGTGACAGCAAGTAGTGGAATATGCAGATGAAAAAAGAGGGACCGAAGTCCCCCTGAGATTCAAGAAATACCGACCAACCTCTACGGCGCCACGGCGCGACCGGTGCTCGGGCTGATTTTGCCAGGGCAGAGTCCCCTGGATTTAAGATTGGCGGCGATTTGCGGAATGGCCGTCAGTGAATTAGGTTGATTTTCATGCATCAAAATCACCTGCCCGTTTTGCAACCGGCCATTTGCCGCCACAATCGCCGATACGCTGGCGCCATTCCAATCCTGCGAATCCACATCCCAGGTGATCGAATAGAGCCCAAGAGAGGAAGCCGCTTGGCGGATGGTGTTATTTAGCGTTCCGTAGGGTGGACGGAAAATAGTGGGTTTCGGAGCACCCGCGTTTTGAATGGCCTGATTATTCCGACTCAACTGATCAGTCACCTGCGCGGCGCTATAACTTCCCATATCCACATGATTAAACGCGTGGCTTTGCACTTCGCCCACTTCCAACATTTGGCGAATACCAGCACTGTTGTTGCCGATATTGGCGCCGTTCACAAAGAAAGTAACGGGAACCAGGCTGGCTGATTTAAGTGCATTGACAAATGCACCGGTATTGCCCGAAGGACCATCGTCATAGGTGATAGCCACATACCCGCTGCAAGTGGGCTCGGGAACGGAGGTATCGAGCTTGCCGTCGGCCGAATAAAGGGCGAACCCAGCAAGGGTGGCGTTATCCACAAGCGATTCCAGGGTGATGTTCAGCACTCCGTCCGTCACCCGAACATTCTCCACGGTGTAATCGAATGCACCGTCGTGACCCGCCTGAGTGTAAAGATCGACGTTCGGAAGCACCACCTGCCCTTCCACGGATACGTTAAAAGAGCGCGCGCCGGCGGTGGTGCTGTAAATCTCCGCCATATGTAAATCGACAGTAAACGTGCCTGCGGTGACAGGGACCTTATAGCTGTAAGAGCCGTAACGTTCCGTCTGATACAACGCATCCGCTGTGGTTCCTGCAATGGCGTCCTGCGTCGAGTTTGCCATACCGCCATCCGAATACTTGTCCGCCTGATAGCTAATCCCCTCGTAGGTTCCGCCCGTAGTAGCGCCCGAATCAATCGCGACTACTAAAGGTAGCGTGATCGGGGTGCCGCTCGATGATGAGCTGGAACTGCTGGAGGACGAACTGCTGGATGAACTCGACGAAGAACTTGAGCTGCTGCTCGAAGATGATGAGTTGCTTGATGAGCTTGAGCTGGATGAAGAGGAACTGCTGGATGAGCTGGAACCGCCAGCAGGTGGTTGATTGGCTCCGCCACAAGCGACAAGCGCGAGGGAGACCAGTGCACAACCCCCAAAACGGGCAAAGAGGGACGGATCGATTTTCATGTGATTACCATTTGTTATTGTCGATTCGTCCGACCTTACCGCGTTTGATCCACTGGCTTCTGTGGTGCGTTTCATACTCCTTTCAGCCGATCAAATGAGTACTAAATAAGGGATTAAAACGCGGCGAGCTACCGCTCCCGGTGATACATCCTCAACGCTATCGGAGCAAAAATCGCGGTGATGATGGCGGTGGCCACGAGCACCCAAACCATGCTGCCGATATCCGGTTGCCCATGCATCAAGCCGCGGGAGGAATTGGCCAAGTGGGTTACGGGGTTGACGCTGACAAAGGCCTGCAGCCAGCCGGGCATGGTCGCCGGGTCGACAAATACATTGCTGGCGAAGGTCAGCGGAAATAAAAACAAAAAACTAGTGGTCATCACCGATTCGGGGGATTTCACCAACATGCCGACGATAATCCAGATCCACGCCAAACTGGAGGCGAATATCTGCACCAGCAACACCGCCAGAATAACCCCACCCAATCCGCCCTGTGGGCGGAAGCCGAGCACAAATCCCAAACCAAGCACCATAATCGCTGCAATCGAATACCGCAAAATATCACCCATTAAAGCGCCGAATACTGGCGCAGAGGGCCAAATGGGCATTGAGCGGAAGCGATCATAAATACCTTTGCTGATGTCCGTATTAAGACCGACCCCGGTATAAACCGTAATAAATAAAATGGTCTGCACCAAAATACCCGGCAACAAATACTGAATATATTCACGTGGTGAACCCGCCAATGCACCACCAAATAAATAGGTAAACATCAGCGTCATCATCAGCGGAAACACGGTCACGTCAAATAATTGAAAAGGGACATGTTTAATTTTCAACAGCGCCCGCCAACCCAGGGCCATCGCTGCGGAAAACGCATTAAGCGGTTTGGGTTTTGCCGCTTGGGAAAAAATGCGATTCGCGGAAGAACTTCCATTAGAACTCGTCACGCAGCAACCTCCTCTTCTGTTTGTGGTTTTCCGGTCAACGCAAAAAATACCTCGTCCAAACTCGGCGACCCCAGAGAGAATTCCGCCACTGCGATTTCGGCATTATTCAACGCGTGGAGAACCTGCATCGCATGGGCCGTATCAGAGACCTGCACGCTCAGACCTTCCGTAGTGGCTTGGCTCTGACCGCCCGTTAGCGATTGCAAAAGTATTTCCGCCGCTTGTCTTTGTGCCGCTTGTTGCAGATGAATTTTAAGGGTGCCGCTGCCCACGGATGCTTTTAATTCCCGGCTGGTGCCTTCGGCAATTACCTTTCCGTGGTCAATAACGGCGAGCCGGTCTGCCAGTTGATCGGCCTCCTCCAAATATTGCGTGGTCAGCAATACCGTCGTGCCCATCGCGGCAATGTCCCTCACCATATCCCACACTTGATTACGGCTGCGCGGATCGAGGCCAGTGGTAGGTTCGTCCAGAAACAGGATTTCAGGAGTTACGATCAAGCTGGCCGCAATGTCCAGCCGTCGGCGCATACCACCAGAGTAAGTGCGGGCCTGGCGCCCTGCCGCCTCCGCCAGATCAAATGCCTCCAACAACTCCGCCGCACGTTGTTTTGCGCCGCGCCAGCTATGGCCCAATAGTCGGCAAAGCAGTACTAGATTTTCGGTACCGGTCAGGTCTTCATCGACGGATGCGAATTGCCCGGTCAGGCTTACCTTACTGCGGATAATTGCAGGCTCCGTCAACAAGTCATGTCCCAGCACCCGCGCACTGCCGCCCGTGGGCGCGAGCAGTGTGGCCAGCAGGCGCACCGTGGTTGTTTTGCCGGCACCGTTGGGGCCGAGCAGTCCGTATACGGAGCCTTGGGCAACCGTCAGACTGATGCCGTCTACCGCACGGGTTTGCGCAAAACTTTTGCGCAGGTCGGTGGTTTCAATTGCGTAGTTCATAGAATTCCTTTGCAATAACTCAGGCGTCCGGGATTTCCGGTTCGACGATAGCAGCTAAAAACTGCAGGGATTCCTGCCAACCCAGATAACAGGATTCCACCGGAATCATCTCTGGAATTCCCTCCTGCACAATATTGACCTCCACACCGCATGACACTGGCCGAATATCTACAGTCGTGGTCATCTCGCCAGGTAGTGCGGGGGTGTCGAACTGCGCGGTATAGCTCACTTTTTTGTTTGGCTCCAAAGCCTTATAGACGCCGCCGAAAGAATGGCTATTACCAGTCGTAAAATTTGTGAAGCTCATGCGCCATGTGCCGCCGACAATCGGATTGTGCTCATGAATTTTCGCGGTGAATCCTTTTGGAGGCAGCCAGCGCGTCCAGGCGTCCGATTCAATAAATGCGCGGTAGACTTTTTCCGGCGTGGAGATAAAAACGCGGTGCAATTTAACAGTGTTGTTGGCCATGGTAGTCCCCTTGTGTGTCAGATGTATGGATTAATCGCGTGACACGTTTCCAAATCGACAGGAAATAAAAAATTTTGTTTAGACGCGCAAGCCGCCACTGATAGCGATCTTGCTTAGCGCCGTCAAGCGCCGGG
>DJFQ01000035.1:0-1738 GCA_002432095.1 Marinagarivorans sp. UBA5868
GGCGTTCTTCACAACCTGCTGTTGATAGGTTTTGAAATCCGGGCTCATGGCTTCCTTGAAGCTCACGGCTTTCGCCGCGATCACATGCATCAAGGGGCCACCTTGACCGCCGGGGAACACGGCAGACTGGAGCTTCTTCTCGATCTCTTCATTAGCTTTGGCGAGGATGATCCCGCCGCGTGGACCGCGCAGGGTCTTGTGGGTGGTGGAAGTGGTGACATCGGCAATTTTCACTGGTGATGGGTACACACCCGCAGCCACTAAACCTGCCACGTGAGCCATGTCCACCAACAGATAGGCACCAACTTCGTCGGCGATATCGCGGAATTTCTGCCAATCCATCACCTGGCTGTAGGCGGAAAAACCAGCGACCACCATCTTGGGTTTGTGCTCGCGGGCCAAACGGGCCACTTCTTCGTAGTCCACAAGGCCTGTGTTGGTGTCGAGGCCGTACTGAACCGCGTTGTACATTTTGCCGGAAAAATTCACTTTGGCACCGTGGGTTAAATGGCCGCCGTGAGCAAGGCTCATACCGAGCACGGTATCGCCCGGGTTCAGCAGCGCTTGGTAAACCGCGGAGTTGGCCTGGGAGCCGGAGTGGGGCTGGACGTTGGCGTAGTCGGCGCCAAACAGTTGTTTGGCGCGTTCGATTGCCATGGCTTCGGCCTGGTCGACGTATTCACAGCCGCCATAATAGCGCTTGCTGGGATAGCCTTCGGCGTATTTGTTGGTGAGTTTAGTGCCCTGGGCTGCCATAACCAGAGGGCTGGCGTAGTTTTCCGAGGCGATCAATTCGATGTGTTCCTCCTGGCGGAGGCTCTCGCTCTCGATGGCTTGCCACAGTTCCGGATCAAACTGGGCGAGGGTCAGGGTCTTGTCAAACATGGGAATCCTCAAGCAAGTGCGGCAAAAATCGAAGGGGCGCAATTGTACACCAAAAGCCCTGTGCGGCCGACAGCACAAACGTTGAAATCCCGCCTGGGGGCGGCTAATCTGCGCGCACATTTCCCTGTCCCCGTCGCACTCGAGGTCGCCCCCATGGCGCAATACGTCTACACCATGAACCGCGTTGGCAAGATAGTGCCGCCCAAACGCGAAATTCTGAAGGATATATCCCTCTCCTTTTTCCCCGGCGCCAAAATTGGTGTGCTGGGCCTGAACGGTTCCGGTAAGTCGACTCTACTGAAAATCATGGCCGGCCTGGATCAGGACATTCAGGGTGAAGCACGCCCCATGTCAGGAATAAAAGTAGGGTATTTGCCCCAGGAGCCGCAGCTCAACGCCACCAAAGATGTCCGTGGCAATGTAGAGGAAGGCGTGCAGGAAGCGGTGGATGCGCTCGCGGAGCTCGACAAGGTTTACGCCGCCTATGCCGAACCGGATGCGGATTTTGATGCGCTGGCCAAACGTCAGGGCCAGTTGGAGGACATCATTCAGGCGTGGGACGCCCACAATCTCAACCATACCCTGGAAGTCGCCGCCGACGCTCTGCGTCTGCCACCGTGGGATGCGGACATTAACAAGCTCTCCGGTGGTGAAAAACGCCGCGTTGCATTGTGCCGTCTACTTTTGTCGCGCCCCGACATGCTGCTCCTCGACGAGCCGACCAACCACTTGGACGCCGAATCCGTGCACTGGCTGGAGCAGTTCCTCCTTGCCTTCCCCGGCACAGTGGTTGCCATCACCCACGACCGCTATTTCCTCGACAATGCGGCGGGCTGGATTCTCGAGCTCGACC
>DJFQ01000035.1:1809-1966 GCA_002432095.1 Marinagarivorans sp. UBA5868
GAAGGCCGAACTGGAATGGGTGCGTCAAAACCCCAAAGGCCGCCACGCCAAAAACAAAGCGCGACTGGCGCGGTTTGAAGAGATGCAGTCCCAGGAATATCAAACTCGCAACGAGACCAATGAAATCTATATACCGCCGGGCGAGCGCCTGGGGGAT
>DJFQ01000035.1:2004-3478 GCA_002432095.1 Marinagarivorans sp. UBA5868
CCCAAAGGCGCCATCGTCGGTATCGTCGGCGGTAACGGCGCAGGTAAAACCACATTGTTCCGTCTGATCAACGGCACCGAGCAACCCGATAAAGGCGAGATCGTTATTGGCGAGACCGTCAAGGTCGCTTACGTGGAGCAGAGCCGGGAGAACCTGGACAACAATGCCACCGTCTGGGAGGCCGTTTCCGGCGGTCAGGACATTCTGAAAATCGGCAACTACGAAGTCAGCTCGCGCTCTTATGTTGGGCGATTCAACTTCAAGGGTACCGACCAGCAGAAGCGCGTGGGCGAACTCTCCGGCGGTGAGCGCGGCCGCCTGCATCTGGCCAACACGCTAAAACAAGGCGCCAATGTGCTGCTGCTTGATGAACCCTCCAACGATTTGGACGTGGAAACCCTGCGCGCATTGGAAGAGGCGATTCTCGCTTTCCCCGGCTGTGCGCTAGTCATCTCCCACGACCGCTGGTTCCTCGACCGGGTGGCGACCCACATCCTGGCCTATGAAGGCGAGAGTGAAGTGGTGTTCTTCACCGGCAATTACACCGAGTACCACGAGGATTTTATTGCCCGCAAAGGTGCACACGCGCAGCCCCAGCGCATGAAGTACAAGCCGCTCAAAGCCTGATCTTCTAAAGCAGCAACCCCCCGCGCCGGACCATCCGGCGCTTTTTTCCTCCTGATATTTCCATTACGCACCAATCGTGTGGAGCATCCAGCACTTAAGGTCTAGACTTCAGGCTGTGTTGGTGTGAGCGGGTGGATATCGTGGACCAGAACGGAAATTCAGCAGAGCGGCGACAATTCAGTCGGATTGAGTTCGACGCGGATGTGCATTTGATTCAGGAAGGGAAAGAATACCGCGCTCAGCTTCACGATATTTCTCTCAATGGCGTATTGGTTTCGACGCCGGCCGAATACCACATCCGCACCGACATGCCCTGCACTCTTAACGTGATCCTGTCCGACCAGGCCGTCATCACCATGCAGGTGACGCTGGTCCACAGCAGCTCCAGCTTTCTCGGCTTTCATTGCACCAGCATCGACATGGACAGCATCGTTCATCTGCGTCGCCTGATTGAAATCAACTTAGGCGAACCCGGAGCCTCCGAGCGTGTACTTACCGAACTCCTCAAACGCCATCAACAGCGTCAGATATAAGCCAGCGCCTCGTCGATTTTTTTCACCGGCACCACTTCCAGCCCCGGGATTTTCTCCTTAGTGGTATTCGCCGCTGGCACAATGGCACGCTTGAAACCGTGTTTGGCAGCTTCCCGCAAACGCTCCTGTCCGCTGGGCACCGGGCGGATTTCACCGGACAGACCAACCTCACCAAACACCACCAATTCCCTGGGCAACGCAATGTCGCGGAAGCTGGACACCAAGGCGAACAAAAGTGCGAGATCAGCGCTCGGCTCCATGATTTTCACCCCACCCACCGCGTTTACAAACACATCCTGATCGCCCAGCATTAA